>NZ_JAJVKW010000001.1:900000-1192206 GCF_024198255.1 Myxococcus guangdongensis | reverse complement strand
GGGCCCTTCCTCTCCTTGCGGTCTCTTCGTCGACGAAGGGCGCACACGTGAAGCCTGAGCCATCGTGTCGAGGAGTGACGTGGCGAACCTGGCGGGCCCTTCCTCTCCTTGCGGTCTCTTCGTCGACGAAGGGCGCACACGTGAAGCCTGAGCCATCGTGTCGAGGAGTGACGTGGCGAACCTGGCGGGCCCTTCCTCTCCTTGCGGTCTCTTCGTCGACAAAGGGCGCGCATCTGAAGTCTGAGCCATCGCGCAGTGGTGGCTCGGAGAGGCGTCGCGCGGAAGGCTCCGCGCTCATGTTTCATCACCAGGACTGTCGTTGGCCCGCCGCTTCGCACGTCGCGCCGGCTCGAGTCGGACCGGCGTGACAGCGCGACAGGCTCAGAGGTCGAAGTCGCCCGGTGGCGGCGTCTTGCCCTTCTTCGCTCGCTCACGGGCCGCGCGGACCTCCTCGCGCAGCGCCTCGGTGGCTTCCGCGTCCACCGTCATCGTGTCCAGGTGGATGACGTCGCCTTCACGCACGCCCTCGGGGAGGGAGGCGAGGGGCCTCGTCACCTCGCGCCCGTCCACGACGAGCACCGCGACTTCATCCTCGATGCGGTCCAGCGTGGCCCGCGACTGGGTGGGTTTCTTCTTCACGGGTTGCAGTCCTGCGCGGGCCGCCGCTCACGAATGGCCTCCTCCCGCGTCTTGTAGATGATGAGGTTCTCGGCGTGGATCTTCCGCGCGCCGTCGCAGTCGGGGATGTGGAATTTGTCGCGCTTGCGGCTCGCGTGGTACGGCCCCTTGTACTTCTTGTTGTTGCGCTCGTCCTTGGGCGGCGCCGCCGGAGCCTCGGTCATCTTCACCGGCTCGACGGGTTGCTCCACGACGGGCTTCTTCTCGACCAGCGGCTTGCCCGCCCAGAAGTCCGGGAGCGGCGTGGGTCCCTGCCCCACCAGCGTGTAGCGCATGTCGCTGGGCGTGCCCTGCTTGAGCCGCTGCGGCGAGATGACCAGTGACTTGCCATCGCTGACCACCTGCACCTCGCCATGCTCGTCGGTGCGGAACACTTCCAGGTGCGCGGCCTTCAGGCGCTCCAACGTGGCGGGCGCCGGCGCCTTGAACGCATTGCCCGCGCCCACGGAGATGACGGCGGCGCGAGCCCCCACGCGCGTGAGGAACGGCGCCGTGGTGGCGGTGTCGAGCCCGTGCGCCCCCACCTTGAGCAACGTGGACTGCACCGGCACCTCGCGCGCGAGCAGGTACTCCTCCGTCTGTGCCAGCGCATCACCGGTGAACAGCACCGACGTCTCGCCGTACGACAGGCGCATGACGATGGAGTTGACCTCCAGCGCGGCCGTGGGCGCGTCCAGCAGCGGCTCGCTGGGCGCGCGCGGCCACAGGATGGTCAGCGACACGCCGTCCCCCAGGTTGATGCGCTGGGGCGCGTTGGGCGTGGACGTGGGCGGCGCGGGGGAGACGACCTGGACCCGGCGCTCGCCGAGCTTCGTGAGCAGCGCGTCGTAGTCTGGCGGCGCCGTGGGCAGCTGGGGCTCCATCAACTGGCGAGCCCCCACCCGGCGCAGCACCGCGTCCAGCGCGCCGTGGTGGTCCACGTGGGGATGCGTGAGGACCACCAGGTCCAGGGGCTTGGTGAGCAGCTCCGGCAGGCGGTTCACCAGGTGCCGGGAGGCGCTCTCTGGGCCCGAGTCCACCAGCACCGTGGTGCCGTTGGGCGCCACGATGAGCGCCGCGTCCCCCTGGCCCACGTCGAAGAAGTAGACGCGCAGCTTCCCGTCCGGGGCCGCGCCGAAGTAGCGCCGGGCCTCTGGGGCTCGGGCGGCGGGGTCCGGCGCGGGCTCCTTGCAGGCCCCCAGGACGAGCAGGGTGCCCAGCAGGGCGAGTAGGCGCGAACTCATGGATGACAATCCTCGGAGGGGCGACGCTCGCGCAGGGCGGCTTCGCGGTTCAGGTACACGGTGCGTTCCGACTTGGAACGCTTCAGGGTGGAGCACGTCTCGCGGTGGAATACCTTGCTGCCCTTGAGACCGATGTAGCGCTCCTGGCCCTCGGAGCCGCCTCGGGACGAGGCTCCACCCGTGTCGTCGCGGGATTGTCGCGAACCCGGCCCCGGACGTTTCGTGTCGGGCGTCGGGGATGGGACCAGGACGGGGACGGAGGGAGCGAGCCCCTGGCCGCCGGACACCACCACCATGGCGCCGTCGCCCGCGTGGGTGCGCAGCGTGACGGTGTTGCCGTCGCTGGCGGCCACCACCTCGCCGTCCCGGTCCGTGCGCAGCACGTGCGCGCCCACCGCGCCCAGGCGCTCCAGCGTCTCCTGTGCGGGGTGGCCATAGTCGTTCTTCGCCCCGCAGGAGATGACGGCGGCCTGGGGCTTCGCCGCGGCGAGGAACGCGGCGGTGGAGGAGTGACGACCTCCATGGTGCGCCACCTTCAGCACGGTGGTGCTCAAGTCCAACGACTTCTTGAGCAGCATGCCCTCCGTGTCCGGCTCCGCGTCGCCGACGAGCAGGAAGGCCGTCTTCCCATACGTCAGCTTCGCGACGATGGAGTTGGAGTTCGGGTCCGAGCGCGTGCCGACGAGGAAGGGCTCCTTCGGTGCGCGCGGCCAGAGCACGGAGAGCGAGACGCCCTCGCCCAGGCCGATGGTGAGCAGCCCGTTGGGGGACGAGGGGCTCGGCTCGGGGTTCATCACCTGGCCCACCGTGTCCCCGACGACATTCAGCAGGTCGCGGTACGCCTCGCTGGGGTGGTCGAAGCCGGGGTCCATGAACCGCCGCGCGCCAATCGTGCGCAAGGTTTGCGCGAGCCCTCCCAGGTGGTCCAGGTGCGGGTGCGTGAGGATGACCAGGTCCAACGGGCCGCTCACCAGCTCCCGCAGGCGCTTGGTGAGCCGCTCGCGCGCCTCGGGCGGGCCGCCGTCGATGAGCACCGTCTTGCCGGTGGGCGAGATGACGAGGGCCGCGTCGCCCTGGCCCACGTCGAGGAAGTGGACCGTCAGTGGCCTGTCGGATGTCGCGGTGAGAGGGGAGGGCAGGCCCGCGGCGAGACCCGGCGGCGCGGCGAGCAGGAGGACGAGGAGACCGAACCAGCGGAGACGGGACATCACGAGGGGACTCTACCGCCACGTTCCCACCCTCGGCACGTCAGGTGTGAGCGGGAAACGAACGACTCTCCCGAGCGCTTCCCGAGGACCGCGAAGTGGGCTAAGGGGCCGCAATGTCCGACTCCAAGGACCTCTCCAAGTTCGTCGAGGAGCTCGCCGACCAGGTCCGCCGCCACGTGTCCTCGTGGACGGCCACCCGGGAGGACTCGCCCGGCGGGTTTCCTGTCGACCTCGCTCCGCCCGCCACGGCCCGCGTGGACCCGGCCTCCATCCGCTCGGCCGCGGACCTGGCGCCGTACATCGACCACACGCTGCTCAAGCCCGAGGCCCGCGCCGAGGACGTGGCGAAGGTGGCCCGCGAGGCGCGTGAGCACGGCTTCGCCACGGTGTGCGTGAACAGCGCGCAGGTGGCCACCGCGGCGAAGGTGCTCGCCGGCTCGAGGACGGTGCCCATCGCCGTGGTGGGCTTCCCCCTGGGCGCCAGCCTCTCCTCGGCCAAGGCGTTCGAGGCGCGCGAGGCCATCCGCGCCGGCGCGCGCGAAATCGACATGGTGCTCAACGTCGGCGCGCTCAAGGCGCGCGAGCACGCGCTCGTGTTCCAGGACATCCGCGCGGTGGTGGACGCGTGCCGTCCGGTGCCGGTGAAGGTCATCCTCGAGACGTCGCTGCTCACCGACGAGGAGAAGGTCTTCGGCTGTCTGCTGTCGAAGTCCGCGGGCGCCGCCTTCGTGAAGACCTCCACGGGCTTCGGCTCCGGCGGGGCGACCGTGGAGGACGTGGCGCTGATGCGACTGGCGGTGGGAGACGACGTCGGCGTGAAGGCCTCCGGCGGCATCCGCTCCTCCGAGGACGCGCTGAAGATGCTGCGCGCGGGCGCCAACCGACTGGGTGCGTCCGCGTCGGTGGCCATCGTCAACGGGCAGGTCTCCACCGCGAAGTACTGACCCGGCGGGCCGCGATGAACGCGAAACAGCGAGACGAACTCAAGGCCCTGTTGCTGGCGCTGCACTCCGAGCTGACGGAGAAGGTGCCGGCGAAGATCGAGCCCAACCGGACCGACGATGCGCGCATCGGCGGGGACGAGGACGAGCAGCCCCTCAACGAGATGATGCAGGCCATCGCCTCCAACCGGAACCGGAACATGGACGGCGTGCTGGCCCGCGTGCTCAAGGCGCTGGGCAAGCTGCGCGACGAGCCGGACTCCTTCGGGGACTGCGAGGAGTGCGGCGACGAGATTCCACTCGGTCGCCTCAGGGCCATGCCCTACGCCGAGCTGTGCGTCACGTGCCAGGGCGGCAAGGACGGCCCCAAGGGCCGCGCCACCCGCCGCAAGCTCACCGACTACTCCTGAAACCCCACAGGCGCCCGGGCACGTCGTCGCGTGCGCCCTCTTCGAGACACGAGGCAACGAGGCTCCATGAGCGACAGCGGATTGAGAGAGCGGGCGGAGGCATGGCGTCTGGCGGACCCGGACCCCACCACCGCCGAGGAGCTGGCGCGGCTGCTCGCCGCGAATGACGAGGCGGAGCTGGCGGACCGCTTCGTGGGGGACTTGGAGTTCGGCACCGCGGGCCTGCGCGGCGTGCTGGGCGCCGGCCCCAACCGGATGAACCGCGCCGTGGTGCGCCGCACCACCGCGGGCCTGGCGCGCTACCTCAAGGCGCAGGTGCCGGACGTCGCCACCCGAGGCGTGGTGGTGGGGCGGGACGCGCGCCGGCTGAGCGCGGAGCTGGCCGAGGACACCGCCGCCGTGCTCGCCGCCGAGGGCATCCCGGCCCACGTCTTCCCCGAGCCCGTGCCCACGCCGCTCACCGCGTATGCGTGTCTGCACCTGAACGCCGCGGCCGCCATCATGGTGACGGCCAGCCACAATCCACCCGAGTACAACGGTTACAAGGTGTACTGGGGCAACGGCGCGCAAATCATCCCCCCGCACGACACGGGCATCGCCGCGGCCATCGCGAAGGTGGAGCCCGCCAACCGGGTGCCGCTGCTCACGCCGGACGCCGCGCGCAAGCAGGGCCTCTGGCGCGACCTGCCGGACTCGCTGGGCGAGGAGTACGTGCGCGCCATCCTGGGCCTGCGCGTGCACAAGAAGGGCTCGCCGACGCTGTCCATCGTCTACACGGCGATGCACGGCGTGGGCGGCGTGTGGGCGGAGCGGGCCCTGCGCGACGCGGGCTTCCCGCGCTTCACGCCGGTGGCCGAGCAGCAGCAGCCGGACGGGCGCTTCCCCACGGTGCGCTTCCCCAATCCGGAGGAGCCCGGCGCCATGGACCTGTCGCGCGCCACCGCCGAGCGCGTGAAGGCGGACCTGGTGCTCGCCAATGACCCGGACGCGGACCGGCTGGCCGTCATGGCGCGCGAGTCCACGGGCGGCCTGCGCATGCTCACCGGCAACGAGGTGGGCGTGCTCCTGGGCCACTACCTGCTGACGCAGGGGACGAAGCGCGCCCGTCCGCATGTCGTCACCACCATCGTCTCCTCCACGCAGCTGGGCGACATCGCCCGCTCGTTGGACGCGGCCTATGACGAGGTGCTCACGGGCTTCAAGTGGATCGCCAACCGCGCCCTGGAGCGCGAGCAGGCCGAGGGCACGCAGTTCGTCTTCGGCTACGAGGAGGCGCTCGGCTACACCGCCGGCACCGTGACGCGGGACAAGGACGGCGTCGGCGCGGCGCTCGTCATGGCGGACCTGGCCGCGTGGTGCGAGGCGCGAGGCACCACGGTGCTCGGCTACCTGGAGGAGATTCAGCGCAAGCACGGCCTCTATGTCGGCGCCCAGCGCAACGTCACGCTGCCAGGCGCGGCGGGAGCGCAGGCCATCCGCGGCATCATGGACGCGTTCCGCGCCCGGCCTCCCTCGCACATCGGCGGCGAGGCGGTGCGCGCGGTGCTCGACTACCAGCGCGGCGTCAACGGCCTGCCCCCCTCCAACGTGCTCGCGCTGGAGCTGGAGGGCGGCGGCCGCGTCACCCTGCGTCCGTCCGGCACCGAGCCCAAAATCAAATACTACTTCGAGCGCAAGGAGACGCCCGCGGCGGGCGAGCCCCTGGCCCAGGCCCGCGCGCGCGCCGAGACCCGGCTGACCGCCTTCATCGAGGCCTTCATCGCCCTGGCCCGTGAGCGGGGCCAACCCACCTGAGTCCTGAATCACTCCTCAACTCCACACCCCTGGCCGCGTTACCCCTGTCGCGGCCCCTCACCGAAAGGCTTCGTGTGAAGCGCCTCGTCCCTGGACTCCTCCTCGCTTTTCTCCTGGCCCTCCCTGGCACCGCGCTGGCGCGTGGACAGGGCTGGTCCATCCTCGCCGCCGACACGCTGGGGCGGGGCAACACGGCCTTCTCGGGGCAGATTGGTTGGCCGGGCCTCACCCTGGGCGTGCTCCACGGCACGTCGGAGACGGTCGATATCGGCGGCAAGTTCAGCTTCAACTGGGGCCGCGAGGGCTGGGTGCGCTTCACCGCCCCCGGCATCAAGCTGCAGGGCTGGCTGCGCGTGGAGCTGGCGAAGGCGAACAACGTGTCCTTCGCGCTCACCTTCCAGCCCGGGCCGCTGTTCTACTTCGATGACGGCGACACGGACGTGGGCCTGGCGCTGCCGGTGGCCTTCGTGGTGGGCATTCCCGTCAGCAGCGCGCTGATGGTGAACGTGGGCCTGGACATGCCCTTCCACGTCTACTTCGGCCGGAGCATCGGCCCCGTCATCCCCATCCTGGTGGGCGGCGGCCTGGAGTACTTCATCAGCAACAAGCTGGCCGCCTCCTTCAACCTGCGCATGGGCCCCGCCCTCATCCCCGACTGGGATGAGAGCGAGTTCGCCATGGAGGCCCTCTTCGGCATCGCCTACCGCTTCTAGGCGCTGCTACCAGGAGGACGTCTGCTCGGGCAGCTCCACCGTGAAGGTGCTGCCCAGGTTGACCCGGCTCTGCACCGTGAGCTTGCCGCCCATGGACTCCACCAGGGCGCGCGCCACGGTGAGGCCCAGGCCGGCGCCCTTCTCCGGCGGCTTCGTCGTGTAGTAGGGCTCGAAGACGGCCTGCAGCTCGTCCTCGAAGATGCCGATGCCCGTGTCCTTCACGAAGAGGCGCGGGCCGAAGTCGCCGAACATGTCCGGCATCTCCACGCCCACGTGGATGCGGCGCGGGCGGTCCATCACGCACTCCACCGCCTCCGCCGCGTTGGCCAGGATCTCCACCAGCACCTGCTCGAGCTGCCGGCGGTTGAACACCACCGCGATGGGGTCCTCGGGCAGCACCACCGTCACCTCGGCGGTGAGCAGCCGGCCGTTGTCCCGCAGGCGGTCCACCACGGAGGGGACCAGCTCCCGCAGGTCGAACCGCTGGATGTCCTTGGGGTTGGTGGGGCCCAGCGACAGCAGGTGCTGGCCGTACAGCCGCATCTGCTCGCCCGCGACGCCCAGCTTCTTGAGCTCCTCGGCATCCGGCGGCAGGCCCTGCACCGCGCGCTCGCGCACGTGGCCCAGCGCCCGCTGGAGGCCCTCGCCGATGTGGCCCAGGTTCTGCGCCACGTCCGCCGCCAGCGTGCCCACGCGCGCCAGCCGCTCCATCTCCACCCAGCGGGTGCGCGGATCCAACAGCTCCTCGGCCCGCTGCCCACCGCGCTCGCGGTGCGCCTTGAGCTCCAGGAGCGTGTGCACGCGGACCTTGAGCTCCAGCGGGTCCAGGGGCTCGGTGGTGAGCAGATCATCCACCCCGGCCTCCAGCACCTGACGCCGCGTCTGGCGGTCCGCCCGCCGCGTCAGCATCAGCACTGGCACTGGGGGCCCGCGCAGCTCCGCCTGGAGCCGGCGATAGGCCGCGAGTCCGTCCGTTCCCGGCCGCTCCACGTCCAGGAGCACCAGGTCCGCGGGCTGATGGGCTTGTGCCCCGCCCGCCGGCAGCACGTCATAGCCCGCCGGGGCCAGGATGGAGCACAGCCGCTCCATGCCCTCTGACTCCACGTCCACCGCCAACACGCGGGGGCGATACGTCTCGGTCGTTCCCGTCGTCTCCAGCATCACCCACCCCCGCCGTGTTGGCCGGACCGACCGGGCCCGGGGTTCACAAGGAGTCCCTACGAACCTTGCGTCTGAATGGATGAAACCTCCCCCCGGTGGCCTCCTCCATCCCGGCGCGGCCCGACACCCGGGCTACATGCCAGTCGCGTGCCGAACCTCGCGTCGACGCCCTGTGTCTCAATCCCGGAGAAACCCGGAGGTCGCCCCAGTAACGGCAGGGGGTTGGAGTGTTGGCTTCCTCCATTGCTCGAAGGAGCCGACGTTGGCCACCAGACACCCGGGTGTCACCTATGACCAAGAATCATTTCATACCCGGGTTCGAAAAGACACCGCCTGGGTATTCCGGGCTCAGCGGGATTCCTGCTCGTATGGGACGCCGAGTGCGGCGGGGGTGCTGTTGCGCTGTCCCTGGAGCGTGAGGACGACGAGGGTGAGGACGTAGGGCAGGGCGAGCAGGACGCCCTGGGGCACGACGTCCAGGAGGCCTGGGGCGCTGGAGGCGAGGCCGATTCGCAGCGCGTTGCCGAAGGCGAAGAAGGCCGCGGCGAGGAAGGCGCCCAGCGGCGTCCAGCGTCCGAAGACCATGGCGGCCAGGGCCATGAAGCCCAGGCCCGCGGGCGTGTGTTGCTCGAAGCGGTCCAACACGGTGGTGGAGAGCACCGCGCCGCCCAGGCCCGCGAGCAGTCCGCCGCCCAGCACCGCGCCCCACCTGAGGGCGGGGACGGAGAGGCCCAGCGTGGCGACCGCGTGGGGTTTGTCGCCCACGGCGCGCAGGCGCAGGCCCAGCGGGGTGCGCGTCAGGACCAGCTGCAGGAGCACCGGGAGCAGCAGCGCCAGGTACGTGGGCGCGGCGTGGCCGGAGAGCGCGCCCAGCACGGGCACCGAGGACAGTCCTGGCAGCTCCCACGTGGAGAGCTGCTGGATGGAGGGCGTGCCGTTGGGGCCGAAGTGCGTCTCCAGCAGGAAGGTGCCGCCGGCCAGGGCCACCAGGTTGAGGGCGATGCCGGACACCACCTGGTCCGAGCGCCAGCGGATGCACAGGAAGCCGTGCACCGCCGCGAGCCCCGCGCCCGCGAGCATGCCCATGACGACGGCCAGGGGCGTGGGCATGACGAGCGCGGCGACGGCGGCGCAGAAGGCGCCCACGCGCATCATTCCCTCGACGCCGACGGCCACCACGCCCGCGCGCTCGGAGAGCACCGCGCCCAGCGCGGCGAAGACGAGCGCCGGGGCGGCGTCCAGCGTGGCGAACAGCAGCCGATGGAGGACCTCAAGCATGGGGCACCTGCGCGGTGGGCGCGGCGAGGGGCGCGGCGTCCCGCGTGGCGAACAGCGGCCGATGGAGGGCCTCACGCATGGGGCACCTGCGCGGTGGGCGCGGCGGGCGTGGCGACAGGGGCGGGCGCGGTGCGGCGGCGCAGCACGGCCAGCCAGATGAGCCGGCCGGCGACGAAGAGCAGCGCGAGGCCCTGGATGAGCTCGGGGAAGCTCTTGTGCACGTCGAGCAGCTGCATGCGTGTACCGCCCGCGCGCAGCACGCCGAAGAAGAGCGCCGCGGCGCCCACACCCAGCGGGTGGTTGTTGCCGATGAGCGCGATGGCGATGCCGTCGAAGCCGTAGGGCGCGCCCAGCGTGCCCGGGTAGCGGCCCTCGGTGCCCAGCACCAGCACGGCGCCGGCGAGGCCCGACAGTGCCCCGGCCAGCGCCATGGCGAGTCCCGCGCGGCGCGCCACGGGGATGCCGGCGGCGCGCGCGGCCTCGTCACCCAGGCCCACCGCGCGCGTCTCGAAGCCCGAGCGCATGCGCGTCAGCCATGCCCACACCGCCACCGCGGCGACGGTGGCCAGCACGAAGCCCAGGTTCAACCGCGAGCTGTCGCCCAACAGGCGCGGCAGCGCCGCGGTGGGGTGGATTTCGGCGGTGCCGGTGACGGAGGCGCCGGCCTCCGCGGTGCCGCGCAGCGGGCCCACCACGAGCCAGTTGTCGACGAGCCGCAGCGCCACCCAGTTGAGCATGATGGTGGAGATGACCTCGTGCACACCCCGGTAGAGCTTCAGCAGGGCGGCGATGCCCGCCCACGCGGCTCCGGCCAGCGCCGCGCCCAACAGCGCCGCGGGGATGTGCAGCACCGAGGGCAGCGCCACGTGCGCGCCCACCACCGCGGCGGCGAGCGCGCCCAGCAGCATCTGCCCCTGCGCGCCGATGTTGAACAGGCCCACCTTGAAGGCCACCGCCACCGACAGCCCGGTGAAGGTGAGCAGCGCGGCCTTCATCGCCGCCTCGCCCATCGGACGGGTGAGCACGGTGGCCGGTGCGTCCTCGAAGAGGAAGCGAGGCCAGTCACCCACGCCGCCCCAGAGCATCTGGAGATAGGCCGCCGTGGCCGTCGCGAGCCCGCCCTCGTCGCGCGTGAACGCGATGAGCAGCCAGCACACCCCCAGCGACAACAGCACCGACAGCACCGACGGCAGGGCCTGCCGCGTGCGCTCACCCATGGCCCGGCTCCGCTCCCAGCATGCGACGTCCCAGCTCCTGCTCGTCGTACTCGGGCCGGGTGAACTGGCCCGTCACGCGCCCCTCGAAGAGCACGTAGACGCGGTCCGCCAGCGCCAGCACCTCTTCCAAGTCCAGCGACACCAGCACCACGCCGGTGCCCTGCGCCCGGGCCTCGCGAAGCCTCGCGTGCACCTGGGCCACCGCGCCGATGTCCAGGCCCCGCGTGGGCTGCACCACCACCAGCAGGCGGGGCCTCGCATCCAGCTCGCGCGCCACCACGACCTTCTGCTGGTTGCCTCCGGACAGGGCCTGCAGCGGCAGCGTCGGCTCGGGCGGACGCACGTCGTAGGCGGCGAGCAGCTCCGTGGCCCGCGCGCGGCGTCCGTCGAAGTCGATCCACGGCCCCTTCGCGAAGGGCGGCCGGTTGTGCCGACCCAGCGCGATGTTCTCCTCCGCGCTGAGCGCCTTCACCACCGCGCGGCGCAGCCGGTCCTCGGGCACGTGGCCCACGCCGCGCTCGCGCGCCTGGGCGGGCGTCAGGTGCGCCAGCTTCCCGCCGAGCAGCGTGCCCGTGCCGGACGTCAGCGGACGAAGGCCCGTGAGCACCTCCGCCAGCTCTCGCTGCCCGTTGCCGTCCACACCCGCGATGCCGACGATTTCGCCCGCGCGCACCGTGAGGTCCACGCCCTGGAGCGCGGGCCGGCCATTGTCGCCCTGGGCCTGGAGCCCCGACACCTCGAGCAGCACCTCGCCCGTGGAGGGCGTCTGGGTGGTTTGCGTGTTCGCGTCCGTCGGCGCGGCGCGCGCGGTGTCACCCACCATGAGGGCGGCGAGCGCGCTCGCGGAGGTGTCCGAGGGGCGCACCTCGGAGACCAGCCGCCCCCGGCGCATCACGGCGATGCGGTCCGCCACGCCGAGCACTTCCTTCAGCTTGTGGCTGATGAGCACCACGGAGCGCCCCTGCTCGACGAGGCCGCGCATCACGCGCGCGAGCTCCTCGGCCTCCTGGGGGGTGAGCACGGCGGTGGGCTCGTCGAGGATGAGCACGCGCGCGCCCCGGTGCAGCGCCTTGACGATCTCCACCTTCTGTTGCGAGCCGACGGTGAGCGTGTCCACCCGGGCGCGAGCATCCAGCGCGAAGCCGAAGCGCGAGCACGTCTCGGACACCTCCGCCACGGCGCGCTCGTAATCGAACAGGCCCCGGCGCGTGGGCTCGCGGCCGAGCACCACGTTCTCCGCCACCGTCAGCGTGGGCACGAGCATGAAGTGCTGATGCACCATGCCGATGCCCCGGTCGATGGCGTCGCGCGGGCTCTTGAGCCGCACGGGCGCGCCCTCCACGGACACCTCACCCGAGTCCGGGTGATAGAGCCCGTAGAGGACGTTCATCAGGCTGGACTTGCCCGCGCCGTTCTCGCCCACGACGGCGAGCAGCTCCTTCTCGCGGATGTCGAGCGACACGTCGTCCAGCGCCGTGACGGCGCCGAACCGCTTCTGGATGTGCCGGAGGGAAATCAGGGGGCGGCGGCCTGGAAGGAGGCGAGGTCCGCCGGGACGGAGGGCACCTGGATGTCGCCGGAGATGATGCGCTGGCGCAAGGCCTCCACCTTCTGGAGCGCCTCCGCCTTGCCCGGGAAGTCCACCCGCACCTCGGCCATGGCCACGCCGTTCTCCTTGATGCCCAGCACCTGCTCGCTGGCGGTGAACTTGTCGTCCACCAGGTCCTTGGCCGTCTGGTACACGACCAGGTCCGTGTGCTTCAGCATGGAGGTGAGGATGGCCTCCGGCGCCACGTGCGACTGGTCCGAGTCCACGCCGATGGCATACACGCTCTTGCCCGCCGCGCGAGCCTCCTTCACCGCCTGGATGACGCCGATGCCGTCCGAGCCAGCCGCGTGGAAGATGACGTCCGCGCCCTTGGCGATGAGGTCCTGGGCCACCTGCTTGCCGGCGGCCATGTCGTTGAAGCTGCCGGTGTAGACGGACATCAGGGCCTGGGCGGCCTCGGGCTTCGTCGTCTTCACGCCCGCGCGGTAGCCCACCTCGAAGCGCTGGATGAGGGGCACCTCGATGCCGCCCACGAAGCCCACCTTGTTCGTCTTCGTCACCAGACCCGCGAGCGCGCCCACGAGGAAGCTGCCCTCGTGCTCCTTGAAGAGGACGGTGCGCACGTTGGGCAGCTTCAGCGCCTTGCCCTGCGAGTCGAGCACCTGGCTGTCGATGAGCAGGAAGCGCGCCTTCGGGTTCTCCTGGGCGGACGTGCGTACGGCGTTGGCCAGCAGGTAGCCGTTGCCGATGGTCAGCTGCGAGCCCCGGTCCACGAGCAGTTGGAGGTTGGGGATGTAGTCCTCCTGGGCCTTGCTCTGGAGGACGACGGGCTGGATGGGCAGCGGCTTCAGGGTGGCGGCGATGGAGGACAGGTGGCCGGGCAGCGACTTGCTCACCTCGTCCGGCCCAGCGTCCACGTACTTGCCGCCCTCGTAGCGCTTGCCGGCGGCCCACAGCTCCAGGCCGCGAAGGGCGGCGTCGTTGAAGGAGTGGTCACCCCGGCCGCCCACGTCGATGACGAGGCCGACGGGGAGGGGCTTCTTCGCCGCCTGCGGGGAGGTGGCGGGAGCGCCCGCGGGGGGCGACTCCTCCTTGGACTTGGAACAGGCGCACAGGAGGGCCGTGAGGGCGAGGACCTGGAGGCGAAGCATCATGGCTGGCTATCTACCAGATGCGGCGGCGCCTTTCGCGGAAGTGCATGGGGGGCCTTGTTCCTGGTATGGGCAGTCCCCGTGCAACCCTACGAGCTCATCAAGGCAAAGCGGGATGGAGGCCGGCTGGAGCCGGCGGACATCGCCGCGTTCATCCAGGCGTATACGGCGGGAACGGTGGCGGACTACCAGATGGCGGCCATGTGCATGGCCGTCTTCTTCCGGGGGCTGGACTCCCGGGAGCTGGGGGCCTGGGCTCGGGCCATGCTGAATTCGGGCGAGGTGCTGGACCTGTCCGACACCCCGGCCGTGAAGGTGGACAAGCACTCGACGGGCGGCGTGGGGGACAAGGTGTCGCTCAGCCTGGCGCCCCTGGCGGCCGCGTGCGGGGTGCCGGTGCCGATGATTTCGGGCCGGGGGCTGGGCCACACGGGCGGCACGCTGGACAAGCTGGAGTCCATCCCGGGCTTCAACGTGAACCTGTCCACGGCCGAGTACCGCCGGCTGGTGCGCGAGGTGGGCTGCTGCCTGATTGGCCAGACGGCGCAGGTGGCGCCCGCGGACAAGAAGCTCTACGCGCTGCGTGATGTGACGGCGACGGTGGACTGCATCCCGCTGATTGCCTCGTCCATCATGAGCAAGAAGCTGGCGGAGGGCATCGACGCGCTGGTGCTGGACGTGAAGGTGGGCAGCGGCGCGTTCATGAAGCGCGACGAGGATGCCCGCACGCTGGCGAAGACGATGATTGGCCTGGGCGCGGAGATGGGGCGCAAGGTGGTGGCGCTCCTGACGGACATGGACCAGCCGCTGGGCCGCAAGGTGGGCAACTCGCTGGAGGTGATGGAGGCGGTGGACATGCTCCGCGGCGACGCGCCGGAGGACTACACCGAAATCACCTACGCGCTGACGGCGGAGATGCTCGTGCTGGGCAAGAAGGCCGCCACGGTGGACGAGGCGCGCGAGAAGCTGCGCAAGTCGGTGGAGGACGGCAGCGCCATCCGCAAGCTGAAGGAGATTGTCCAGTCGCAGGGCGGAGACCCGCGCTCCATCGACGACTACTCGCTGCTGCCTCAGGCGCGCGCCACGGTGGACGTGGTGGCGCCCCGGGAGGGCTTCGTGACGGGCATCGACACGGAGGGCGTGGGCCTGGCGGGCGTGGCGCTCGGCGCGGGCCGGCAGCGGGTGGACAGCAAGATCGACCCGGCCGTGGGCTTCACGCTGCTGAAGAAGACGGGCGAGGCGGTGAAGAAGGGCGAGCCCGTGGTGCGCGTGCACTTCAACGACGAGGCGCCTGTCGAGGGCGTCAAGGCGCGGCTGCTCGCGGCGTATCGCTTCGGTGATGCCGCTCCCGCGCCGCGTCCCCTGGTTCGCGAGCGCGTGGAGTAGGTGGGGAGGGGCGCGGTGCCCCGCCGATTGTGTTTACGGCCTCGCGCGAGGGCGTGAGGCCGCAACCCCGGAGTGGAGAGCCCCTTTCACGAGGCGGTGCCTCGCTCCGTGTCAGCGATGTCTCGAGTACGAGGCAGCGGGCTTGGAGTGAGGAGCCCCTTTCCGCGACGCGGTGAAGCGCTCCGTGTTCGCGGCCTCGGCAGTGCGCCTGGCACGCGCTTGGAGCACGGAGCCGTCTTCTGCGGCTTGCCGATGCGCTCCCGGCCGAGTGACGTGGGGGAGGCCGCCTGGGCCGAGCGGTCCCTCGTCGGACCGCTCGCGCCATGAAGGCTCCTCACTCCGTCGTGCTCAAGCGCCCTGTCCACCGTCGACGTCGAGCACGGCGCCGGTGATGTACGAGGCGCCCGGTCCGGCGAGGAACACGATGCTCTCGGCGACCTCCTCGGGACGGCCGAAGCGCCCCAGGGGGATGGTCGTGTTGATGGCGGGCTTGTGCGGCTCCAGCCCCGCGGACATGTCCGTGTCCGTGAAGCCCGGCTGCACCACGTTGACGGTGATGCCTCGCGCGCCCAGGTCCCTCGCCACGCCCTTGCTGTAGCCCACCACCGCCGCCTTCGTCGCCGTGTAGTCCGCCATCCCAGGCATGCCGACGCGGCCCGTGATGCTCGAGCCCACGGTGATGATGCGCCCTCCCTCGCCCATCACCTTCACCGCCTCGCGGATGGCCGCGATGACGCCCGTGACGTTGACCTGGAGCTGCCGGTCCAGCACCGCCACGTCGCGCTGTGCGTCGTCGATGGGGCTCTGCGTCGCCACGCCCGCGTTGTTCACCAGGATGTCCAACCGGCCGAAGCGCTCGGTGACGGCCTGGATGACCTTCGCCGCCTCCGTCGCCACCGCCTGGTCGGCCTTGAAGGCCGCGGCCTTCACCCCCTCGGACTCCAGCTCCCGCACCAGCGCCTGCGCCTTCTCCGCCGACGCCACGTAGCTGATGGCCACGTCCGCGCCCTCCCGCGCGAGCGCCCGCGCCGTCGCCGCGCCGATGCCCCGCGAGCCACCCGTCACCAGCGCCACCTTGCCTGCGAGCTTCTTCGACATGTTCGTCATCCTTCAGGGGTTGTGTACCAGTTGGTACTGAATTGGACGCACGCCGGGCGCGCTTCGCGCGGGACACGCGAGCCGCACGCAGTGAATTCGTACCGGCCGGTACAGATATGGAGCCCTGGCCGGCCCGGGTCAAGGGGATTAGTATCGAACGGTATGAAACCAAAGACGGCAGCCGCCCCGGTGGGGCGTCCCCGGGGTTTCGACGTGGATGAGGCGTTGGACCGTGCGCTGCGCCTGTTCTGGCGGCAGGGCTACGAGGGCACCTCGCTGTCGGACCTGACGGAGGAGCTCGGCATCAACCGGCCCAGCCTCTACGCGGCGTTCGGGAACAAGGAGTCCCTGTTCCGCAAGGCGCTGGACCGCTACGTCGAGCGCCACCTGTGCCTCTACCGCGACGCCTTCGAGAAGCCGACGGCCAAGGCCGCCGTGGAGCATCTGCTCCTGGGGTTGGCGGACGCGCAGACGCTGCCCCGCGAGCCCAAGGGCTGCATCACGGTGCAGGGCGCGCTGGTGAGCGGGGCGGACGCGGCGCCCATCCAGGGGGAGTTGGCGGCCCGGCGCGCGGCGGGGGAGCAGGCCCTGCGCGAGCGGCTGGAGCGGGGCCAACGCGAGGGAGACGTCCCCGCGCACGTCGACTGCGCGGACCTGGCGCGCTACTTCACCACCGTCACGCAGGGGATGGCCGTGCAGGCCGCCACCGGGGCCAGCCGCGAGTCGCTGCGGCGCGTGGCCCGGACGTCGCTGCTGGCGTGGCCGACCTGAGCCTCGCTCAAGTCTTCTCCTCCGCCCCGGAAAGAGGCATCTTCGCGCGCGCCAACGGCAGGGGCGCATGAACACGGGCGAAGCGCTGTATGTGCATCCAGGTGTGAAGGTCCGGCCCTGCGAGTGGGGCTACGGCGTCTTCACCGACGACTTCATCAAGGCCGGCGACCTCATCGAGGAGTGTCGCTACCTCAAGGTGCTGCAGAAGCACACGCGGCACCCGCCGCTCGACGACTACGTCTTCCAGATTCGCTGGAGCGACCGGGAGCAGCAGCCCGCGGGGGACTGGGTCGCGCTCGTGCTGGGCTACGGCATGCTCTACAACCACGCCAAGGAGCCCAGCGCCGCCTACTACCGCGCGGTGGACCGGGACCTCTTCACCTTCTACGCCCTGAGGGACATCCACCCCGGCGAGCAGATCTTCATCAGCTACGGCGAGGAGTGGTGGGACTCCCGGGGCCAGGGTGTCCCTCCCTGAGCGGGCCCGGGGCTCCGACGCGGGGCGCAAGGTGTCTCACTCCCGGTACAAGACATTCTTGGGGCAAACCCGCGTCACCCATGAAAATCGGCGCCTCCCCGGCGGGTGGGCAAGCGTATGATGGGCGGCAGATGGTGCATCAGGAACACGTGACGGACGCGCTGAGGGCCGTTCGCCGGGGGGCCTGGGAGAGGAAGCCACACCCGGGCTTCGACCTCCCGACAGGGCTTCTGCTGGCGCGGCCGGGCGGGCCCGTGACGTGTCCTCGAGCGCGCCGCGTGCCGGGGTGCGCCCCGGCGGGACTTCAACGGATGCCAGGTGTCATGCGGGCGGAGCGGGTGTGGATGCGCACCTTCCGGAGAGGATGTCTCCGGAGGCGGGCCGTCCCTCGGGCGCTTCCGACGGTGACGCGGGCATGAGTGGCAGGACTGGAACGGCGATGGCCGAGAGGAACGACTCGATGAGCGACAAGGCCGAGGACCGGCGCGACTCCCCCCGGATTCCCATGCGCCTGAAGGTGCGCCGGGTGGGCAGCTCGGCGGAGTTCGAGACACGCGAGGGCGATTTGTCCATTGGCGGCTGCGCCTGGAACGGGCCGGGGCTGGAGGCGGGGGCCCAGGTGGAGGTGCGCTTCCATCTGCCCATCCTCCCCGACGAGGTCGAGGCCCGCGGCGAGGTGCTCCACGTGACGAACGGTCCCCAGGGGCCCGCGGCGCACGTGCGCTTCGTGGACCTGCCGGTGGAGGCGGAGCTGGCCATCGCCCGCCACCTGGATGACCGGCGACTGGCGGGCGAGCCGGGCTGAGTCCACCCGCGGCACCTTGTTGGAGGAGGGCGACATGGCGGACGAGATTGCCTGGGAGCGGCTGTACGAGGAGGCCACCCGGGTGCGCGAGCGGGCGCACGTGCCGTACTCCCGCTTCCCCGTGGGGGCCGCGGTGCTCTACGCGGACGGCTCCGTGGTGGCGGGCTGCAACGTGGAGAACGCGACCTACGGCCTCACCGTGTGCGCCGAGCGCAACGCCCTGGCCGCGGGCGTGGCCCAGGGGCGCAAGCAGCCGGTGGCGGTGGCCGTGGTGGCCAACCCCGCGGCGCCGGTGCCCCCGTGCGGCATGTGCCGGCAGGTGATGGCCGAGTTCGCGGGGCCCCACCTGCCCGTGCGCAGCCGCTCCCCGAGCGGGGACGAGGCGCGCTACACCCTGGGCGAGCTGCTGCCGCACGCCTTCACCAAGGACTTCCTCTAGAGAGAGCGCGAGTACCCGTGGATTTGCTTCTGACCGGCGGTACCGTGGTGACGATGAACCGCGAGCGCGAGGTGCTCGTGGGCGCGGACGTGCTCGTGCAGGACGGGCGCATCGCGAAGGTGGGCCGGGGCCTGAAGGCCCGGGGCACGCGGCGCGTGGTGGACGTGACGGGCAAGGTGGTGCTGCCCGGCCTCATCCATGGCCACCTGCATGCCTGCCAGACGTTGTTCCGCGGCCGCGCGGACGGGCTGGAGCTGCTCGACTGGCTTCGCGAGCGCATCTGGCCGTACGAGGCCTCCCACGACGCGGCCTCCATGCGCGCGTCGGCGGACCTGACCTTCGCGGAGCTCATCCGCTCGGGCTCCACGGCCGCGCTCGACATGGGCAGCGTGCACCACTACGACTCGGTCTTCGAGTCCGCGCGGGACGCGGGGTTCCGGCTGGTGGGTGGCAAGGCGATGATGGACGCGGGCGCCAGCGTGCCCGCGGGCCTTCGTGAGTCCACCGCCGACTCGCTCGCCGAGAGCCAGTCGCTCCTGGAGAAGTGGCACGGCACGCACGAGGGACGGCTGCGCTACGCCTTCGCGCCGCGCTTCGTGTTGTCGTGCACGCCGGAGCTGCTGCGCGAGGTGGCCCGGCTGTCGCGTGAGAAGGGCGTGCGCATCCACACGCACGCGAGCGAGAACGCGAAGGAGACGGAGGCGGTGCGCCAGTACACGGGCGGCCGCGACAACGTCGACTTCTTCCACACGGTGGGGCTCACGGGCCGGCACGTGACGCTGGCCCACTGCGTGTGGCTGTCCGCGGAGGAGCAGGAGATTCTGCGCGAGACGCAGACGGTGGTGTGCCACTGCCCCGGCTCCAACCTGAAGCTGGCGTCCGGCATCGCCAAGGTGCCGGAGCTGCTCGAGGCCGGCGTGTCGGTGGCGCTGGGCGCGGACGGCGCGCCCTGCAACAACACGCTGGATATCTTCCACGAGATGCGGCTCGCGGCGGTGATGCACAACCCGCGCGTGGGCCCGCTGGCGATGACGCCCATGCGGGTGCTGGAGATGGCCACGCTGCACGGCGCGCGGGCGCTGGGGCTGGAGGACGAGGTGGGCTCGCTCGAGTCCGGCAAGCGCGCGGACATCACCGTCGTGGACCTGAGCGGTCTGCACGCGGGGCCCACGCCGGAGGACGTGCTGGTGCCGCTGGTGCACTCGGCGCGCTCCAGCGACGTCACCCACGTCTTCATCGACGGACGGCCGGTGCTCAAGGACGGCGTGCTCACCACGCTGGACGCGGCGTCGGTCCTCTCCAGCGCGAACTCCCACGTGGAGCGCATCCTCAAGCGCCGCAAGCAGCGCGCCCGGGGCTGAGGGCGACGTCAGACGGGCAGGCGCACCACGAAGGAGGTGGGCCAGCCCGGCGTGTCCTCCACGGCGAGCCTTCCGCCGTGGGCCTCGGTGGCCAGCCGGGCGAAGTACAGCCCCAGGCCGTAGCCCCGGCGGCTGTCGCGCTCCGGGGCGCCCTGCACGTACTTGTCGAACAGCTTGTCCCTCAGGTCCGCGGGGATGGGGGGGCCGTCGTTGTGCACCGCCAGCCAGGGGCCTCTCGCGTCGGCGCCGCCCTCCAGCCGCACGTTGCCGCCGGTGGGCGCGTAGCGCAGGGCATTGGTGGCCAGGTTCTCCACGACGCGCGTGAGCAGGTCCGCGTCGCCCTGGACGGCCAGCCCCTCGGGGAGGGTGATGTCCAGGGTGAGCCGGCGCGCGCGGGCCACGCTCTCCAGCGAGCGCCGCACGTCATCCAGGAGCCGGAACGCGTCGAGCGGCACCTTGCGGGGCGCCAGCCGCCCCTGCTCCAGCCGGGGCACGTCCATCAAGTCGGTGATCATGCGGTCCAGGCGCGCGGTGACGGCCAGTCCCGTGTGCGCGGACTCGTTGAGGGGCCCCTGGGGCAGCTCCTGCTGCATCCACGACAGCGTCATCGTCAGGGCCGACAGCGGCGAGCGCAAGTCGTGGACGAGGAACTGGGTGAGCAGCTCCTTGTCGCGCTGGAGCGCGCGCAGCTCGTCGTTCTTCTCGTGCTCCTCGTCGAGCAGCCGGGCGATGAGGGTCCGCGCCTCCTCCACCTCCTGGAAGCGGCGGGCCTCCAGGGCGCGGTCCACCTCCACGCGGGTGAGGGCTCCGGCGAGCACGCGCAGCCGCCCGGTGCCGTAGTGCTTCACCGCGGCCACCATCATCAGCGTGACGACGGCGATGAGCACCGCGCCCCAGCCCACGCCCGCCTCGCGCATCAGCGCGGCCTGGGCCACGGACGACAGCGCGGCGGTGCCGTAGACGACGGTGGGGCGCAGGGTGAGGCCGCTGAGCGTCACCACCAGCGCGAAGAGGCCCAGGCTGAACCCCGCCACGCCCGCGGGGAACGGGGAGATGGGCAGCGCCAGGTGTTGGAGGCCGTACACCAGCACGACGTCCACGGGGGCCTGCAGCACCCCCAGCCAGCTGGCCTCCGGGCGGTGCCTCACGAAGAAGAGGACGGCGGCCACGCCCACGTAGGGCGCGAGCAGCAGCGGGTAGGGCGTCCAGTCCTCGCCGCCCGTCAGCCAGAGCGTCGTGGTGACGACGAGGAAGAGCGACGCGCCCACCAGCCGCACCGCCGCTCCCGTGCCCAGGACACTCCGGCGCTGGGCATCCACCGCCCTCGCCAGGGATTCATCGTAGGAGGAGTGGGTCCAACCCGGGGCGATGTCCACGCGGGGAGAGGTTTTCCCCGCTTCGCGCCCCTGGAGCAAGTCCCCAACCGGGGAGCCCACCGGGTGGCGGCTCGAGGGCCCTCATGTGGGGCTTGCGAGCGGGAAAGCGCGGGTGGACTTGTGGGTGGTCGGCAATCGGCTTAGGTGAGTCCGCGTAGCACTGATCAGAGGGGTGGTTGCGGCTGCTTGCACGCCCCGGAGTTCGTGTAAGGTGGCTGCAAGTAGGTCTGGACGGAGGTAGACCAGCGATATGTGGGACAGACTCAAGAGGGCGTTGCGCAGCTTCGCGGGCTTCTTCGTCTCCTCCATCGAGGATCCGGAGCTCATCCTCGAGCAGAACATCCGTGACCTGAACGACCAGGTCCCGAAGATGAACGAGTCCATCGCCATGGTTCGGGCGAACGTGACGCTGCTCGAGAAGGAGAACGCCAAGTACAAGGACGACGTGCGCGGGCTGACGGCCAAGGTGAAGGCCGCCATCCAGGCGGGTCGTGACGACCTGGCGGCGCAGTACGCGACGAAGCTCCAGGTGGAGAAGGAAGCGCTGGAGCGCAACGAGGCGCAGCTGGCCACGGCGAAGCTGGCGTACGAGAAGGCGCTGAACGTCAAGAAGGCGTTCATGCGGGAGAAGGACAAGAAGACGGCGGAGGCCATGACGGCCATCCGGGACGCGCGTCGCGCCAAGTGGCAGGCCAAGGTGGCCGACACGATGGAGTCCTTCACCGTCGCCGGCATCGACTCGACGCACGACGAGATGCTGCGCAAGGTGGAGGAGCGCACCGCCGTGAACGAGGCGCGCATGCAGATGGCGCTCGAGTCGGTGGACCACCAGTCCGCGCAGATTGAAGAAGAGGCCGAGAAGATCCAGGCCAACGAGCTGGTGAAGCAGTTCAAGATGGAGATGGGGATGATGGACAGCCCCGCCCCGGTGTCCGACGTGAGCGGGCAGACGGGGAAGACCATCGGCAAGAAGGTCGGCGTCGAGTAGCGTGTCGGCGCATGGAGAAGGGAAGAGCCCCGGACACTGACGGATGAAGCTCCACCGCGGACCAGGTCTCTTCCTCTTCTTGTTCCTGTGTGTGCTGGGCGCGGCCTGGGTGGTCGCGTCCCGCATGGGATATCTGGACACCCTCCAGGCCCGCTTCTTCCCCTCGGTGCGAGAGGCCGTGCGGCTGTCACCCGGTGACTTCCCGGCGGGCGTGTCGGCCCCGGTGGCGGACGTGGCCTCGGTGCCGCTGCGGCCCGTGCTCATCGGCTTCACGGCGCGCGGCTCCGCGGCGAGCCTGCTGGTGGCGGCCGGTGGCGCGACGAGCCTGGACAACCCGGCGGCGCCTCCAGGCGCGGCGCAGGGCGTGCTGAAGACGGCCTATGCGCTGGACGCGCGCGCGGTGCTCTTCGCCCGGGAGGAGGAGCTGCGGCAGGCCCTGGCCATCGGCGCGGAGAACGGCGGCGTGGACATGGGCTTCCTGTCGGTGGACCGGCTGGCGTCGTGGGCGCCGGGGCTGCGGGACGCCGCGCCGCGCACGTTGCTGTTGGTGGGGCGCAGCCGGGGACAGGAGGCGCTCGCGGCGGTGGGCGTCACGGACCTGGCGGGCCTGCGAGGCAAGCGCGTGGGCGTCTATCCGTTCAGCTCCACGCACTACTTCGCGCTGTGGGTGCTGGCGCGGGCGGGGCTGAGGACGACGGACGTGCGGTGGGTGGACCTGCCGTCGACGCTGGACGCGGGGCGGGCCCTGCGCGAGGGCCGCGCGGACGCGGTGGTGGGGCTGTGGGGCGACGTGGAGCTGGCGGCGCGCGACCGGGGCGGGGCGGTGCTGGCGACGACGGCGGACGCGCCGCACCTGGTGGCCACGGTGCTGGTGGCGCGGGGTGACTTCGCGGCGCGCTACCCGGACGCCGTCCGTCGGGTGCTGCGAGGGATGCTGGACGCGGGGCAGGCGGTGCTGAAGGACCCGGCGGCGGGGGCGAGGATGTTGGGGGAGGTGGCGCCGTACCTGGGAGACCCGACGGAGGCCATCCGCAGTGCGCCGCCGGCGACGCTGGCGGACAATCGAGCGTTCTTCGGTCTTTCCGGCGAGGCGCCGGTCACCTATGACGAGCTGTACCAGAGCGCCGCCGCGCTCTTCCAGAAGCTCAAGCAGGGACCCCCGGTGCCCCTCGCGGAGGATACGAGGGACCTGGGGGCGTTGAAGTACGTGTCGGAGGCGCGAGGTCCCTGAAGCAGAGTCGACCGAGCGGCCGGGCAGGGGAGGTCGGACGTGGCGAAGAAGTCTCCGAACTACATCAAGGCCGCATTCATGATGCCCGCCAACCTGATGGGGCTGGGCACGGCGGCGGCGTCCGCGGCGGTGACGGGCGAGCCGTTGCCGGCGCTCATCGCGCTGGGACTGGAGGGGCTGTACCTGGCGCTCTTCTCGTCGATGCCGCGCTTCCAGCGGGCGATCCGCTCGCGTGAGCCCTCGGACCCGGAGGCGGCGCGCAAGGCGGTGGACTCGCTGCTGGCGGACCTGGCGCCCTCGCAGCGCGAGCACTACCAGCAGCTGGTGGGGCTCAAGGAGAAGATCCTCGCCAACTACCGCAAGCTGCCGGGTGGCAAGGTGCTGGAGTCCGACAGCGAGCCGCGGCTGGACGCGCTGCTGACGTCGTTCCTGCGGCTCATCTCCACGCTGAACCAGTACCGCTCGTACCTCAACAGCTCCGACCGGGGGAACCTGGAGAAGGACGTGCGCGAGCTGGAGGAGGACGTGGCGCGCGAGACCAATCCCCGGTTGAAGGACGTGAAGCAGAACCGGGTGGACATCCTGCGCAAGCGGCTGGCGCGCTTCGAACAGGCGAGCGAGAGCCGCGAGGTCGTGAGCCACCAGCTGGCCGGCATCGAGGACATGATGCGGCTGACGCACGAGCAGTCCATCGCCATTCGAGACCCGGAGGTGGTCAACCGTCAGCTCACCATGCTGAGCGCGGAGGCCGAGGCCACCGAGGAGTCCGTGCGGCAGATGGAGCAGTTCCTCGAGTTCACCGAGGAGACGCGCGGCCCGCTGCCGCATGGCTCACGGGTGCGCTGAAGGCCCGTGCCCGGGCAGGCGTGACATTCGCTCCGCTCGCCGTGACGCCTGACGGCGTGTTCCTCGCGAGCGCGGGTGCGGAGGGCATCGGGCTTCGCGCCTGGGTCGCGCGTCGAGGGTGAACCGGCGGCCGGAGCCCCGCTGCCACCCGGCCGGCGGCCCTTGCTCGACGAACAGGCGGCAGGTCGAGGGCTCGTCGGCGCCACTCACGAGTCCGGCGCGGATGCCAGGAATGGCAAACAGCGGGTGGGAGGCCCTCGCGATGCGTCGCTAGGTCATGACGCCATCGGGCCGTTCCTCCTCGGGCGGCGCGACCCGAGGCGATGCATGCGTATCTTTGAGGGCTGTCGTGGTATGTGGCGGCGTCAAGAGTTTGTGCCCCGGAATCGAGGGGCGTGGGACAGTCTTTCATGGGTGATACCGAGCTGCGCATTCCTTCATCTGACGCCACGCGAAGCCGGGGGTTGGCATTCAGTCCCTCGCTGGTGGCCATCGGGGCCGTCGTCCTGGTCATGGCCGTGGCGCTGCCTCAATTGATGGCGCGGGTGCGCGACAGCAACTTCCATGAGCTGGCGGCGTCGATTCAAGACGACAGCTTCTACTATTTGCTGCCGGCATTTCACTTCAAGTCGAAGCTGTTCTTCACCTTCGATGGCATCACGCCGAGCTATGGCTTCCAGCCGATGTACGAGCTGGTATTGGCCGGGCTGGCCGTCTTCTTCTCCGACTTCGAGTCCTTCTTCCGCGGCGCGATGATGATGGGCCTGGTGCTCCATGTGCTCACCAGCGTGCTCATCACGTGCGTGGTGTTGCGCGCGGTCGACGCGCGCGCTGCGTGGCTCCAGTGGGTGCAGCGTGGGGCGGCGGTGGTGGCGGGGCTCTTCTACTTCACGCGGGGCACCGTCCTGCTCAACTCGATGACGCTCAAGGAGAACGCGCTGACGTCCTTCGTCCTGGCGGGCGTGTTGCTCATCGCCACGGCCCAGGCGTCCACTCCGGTCGAGCGCCGGCGGCTCTCGATGTGGGTGGGCTTGAGCCTCTCCGCGCTGCTGCTGTGCCGCATGCTCCCGACGACGCTCGTCGTCCTCGGCGTCGTGGGGCTGATGGCGCTCTGGCGCTGGAGGCGGCCTGGGGTCCTGCTCGCCTCGTTCGTCTTGCCGCTCGTGCTGTGGTTCGGCTACGCCACCCTCGCGTTCGGACACCCGCTGCCGATGTCCGCGCGCGTGAAGGCCCTCGGCTCACACTCCGCGCCCATCACCTGGGACGTCGTCTCGAACCAGGGCTGGGCGTATCTGAAGGCCGTGTTCACCTTCGCCGTGGGGTTGCCCAGCAAGATGTTCGTGCCCCAGGTGGATGCGGGGCTCCTGGTGACGAACTCGCGCCAGGGCTCGCTCTGGTTGGCCCTCACCGTCGTGGCGCTCGCGGCCCTGATGGCTGCCGGGGTGATGGCGGCGGTCCAGGCGCGGCGTTCACGCGACGGCTCCCCGGGCCCCGGGGCGCTCGTCGTCATGCTGCTGGCGGTGCTCACCGCGGGCATCCTCGCCGCGTGCGTCGCGCAGGGCGCGCTCATCGCGACGCGGCGGCCCGGCGAGGACTCGTATTACATCTGGTACCTCTTCGACCTGCCGGTCCTCATCTCGGTGTCATTGGGGCTGGCGGTGGCCCGAGGGCTGTCGACGATGGAGCGCGCGAGGCAGGCGCGGCGCGAGCAGTCCTCGTGGAAGGCGCCGTCCGTGCTCGTCGCCACGCTCGGTGGGGTGCTGGTCGCCAGCGCGCTGGCGGTGTTCATCGCGCGGGTCCCCCGGGAGTACCGCAAGCTCTCCGCGCTGCAGCCCTTCGCGACCTTCGACGAGAACTCCCAGGCCTGGCAGCACACGATGATTCGCGCGGGCCTCTGGCTGAAGCAGAACGTCCAGCTCCAGCCCGGGGAGCGGGTGGCCTGCTTCAGCTGTGGAGCGCTCGGCATGCTGTTCCCCGGCGCCGTGCTCAACCTGGATGGGCTCGCGAACGACGAGGCGGGGCGCTTCACGCTGGACCGCACGACGCCCATCGCCCGGTACGTGGAGCAGGTCCGCCCGCGCTACTACATCGACGTCCACACCTGGCACTTCGATGACTCCAAGGTGGAGATGCGTCCGCTGCACATCCTCCCGTTCCCCTACCAGTGGAAGCCGGGCTACGTCATCGCGGAGCTGACCTACAAGCCCTGAGCGGCTCGGGGCGTCAGGGCAAGGGGGCGGCCAGACGTGGGACGTTGGCTGGCCGTCATCCGGCCTCCTCGTCGGGGTGGCGGACATCCGCCCCGCACAGGATTCCATTGACTCTCCGGCCCAGCCGTCCTGTCCTGCCGTCATGTTCCGCCGAGCTTGGCTTCCGACCCTCCTCCTCCTGCTCGCCGTCGCGGGCTGCTCGCGCTGTGGCAAGGACCAGGGCCCCGTGGCCCCGAGTGCCTCCGGCCCGGCGCGCTACCTGCCCCGCGACGCGCAGGCGTCCGTCGTCATCCATGACCTCGGGGCCCTGGGCGAGAAGCTCGCGCGCTTCCAGCACCTGAAGGTCGCCTCCTTCGCCGCGCAGCTGCAGAGCTTCTCCTCCGCGGAGGGCTACGTGAACGCGGTGATGCGCCAGGTGGGCGTGGACCTGCGCAGCCGCCAGGCCCTGGAGGCCGCCGGACTCGCCCCGGAGAAGGGCGCCGGCGCGGCCTTCCTCGGTGACAACCGCGCCGTCTCCGTCGTCGGCGTCAAGGACGCGCAGAAGCTCGAGGAGACCTTCGCCGGCTTCGCGCGCACCCGCCTGGGCGCCTCCGAGCGGAAGGAAGAAGGCGGCGCGGGCGGCAAGCTCGTCACCTTCAGCCGCCCTGGCTCGACGACCGCCGCGCTGGGCCTCTTCTTCATCGACGGCGGCCAGTTCGCCCTCCTGGGCGTGGGCCCATCCGTCGCGTCGCTGCGGCCCCTGGCCACGCAGCCCGAGGACAAGGCCCTCACGAAGGAGCCCGTCCTCACCGCGTCCCTCGCGCGGCTGCCCTCCAAGCGCGACTTCCATGTGTACCTCCCCGGCGGCGCGGGACTGCTGGTGCCCGCGGGCACGGTGCAGGGCCTCACCCTCACCGGCCTCGTCGAGGACCGCGCCCTCACCGTGCACGCGGACGCGCCGTGGCCGGACACCAAGCCGTCACTCGCGGCGTTGGACCCGGTGAAGGACGCCGTGGACCTGCGCGGCTTCTTGCCCCCCGACAGCTTCCTCGTCGCGCGCTTCCAGGGAGACCCGTCGCACCTGGACGGCGTGTGGCCCTACCTCGTCGGCGACTACCTGACGCGTGCGGTGCAGAAGAGCGGGCTCGACGTGAAGGCGGAGGTGCTCGACAACTTCAAGCCGGGCACGGTGCTGGGTGTCTCCCTGTCGCCCAAGGTGCAGCTGGGCGCGGGCATGCCCGCGTTGGACCTGCGCCGCACCAACCCGTTCCGCTTCGTGAACCTCGTCGCCCTGTCCGATTTGGAGAACCCGGAGCGCACGAAGGGGATGCTGGAGAAGCTGCCCCAGCTCGCCACCGACTTCGGCGCCAAGGTGGAGGCCTCCGACCTGAAGGGCCAGCGCGTCTACCTCACGTCCTACCGAGCGGGGGAGGGCGCCCACTTCGCGCTCGCGCCCAACGGCAAGCTGCTGGTGGCCTCGCCCCAGTCGCAGCTCGAGGCCTCGCTCGCCGCGCTCACCCAGAAGGCCGCGGAGGGCCAGGTGGCCGCGGACCTGAAGGACGTGGGCAAGGACGCCGCCTTCAGCGCGGTGCTCGATTTGCGGCGCCTGTCGGACTCGGTGAAGAACCTTCCGTCGGAGGCGTGGGGCATCGGCGGCTTCGCCATCAAGGCCACCACCGTGCGCTGGCTGGAGGCCACCGATGACCTGCGCGCGGTGACGCTGGCGGTGTCGCGCAAGGAGCGCGCGCTCCAGGCCGAGCTGTCGCTGCGCCTCACCCCGACGGCTCCGTCCTCCACCACGACCCAGCCGGCCACTCCGTGATTCAAGCCCGAGACGTCACCAAGGAATACATCGATGGCGATGGCACCCGGGTGCGGGTGCTCGACGGGATGTCCCTCGACGTGGACGACGGAGACTTCGTCGCGGTGGTGGGCCCGTCCGGCAGCGGCAAGTCCACGCTGCTGCACCTGTTGGGCGGCCTGGACATCGACTACCGGGGCGAGGTGAAGGTGGGCGGCGTGACGCTCAGCGGCTTGAAGGACGCCGCGCTCGCGCGCTTCCGCAACACGCACGTGGGCTTCGTCTTCCAGTCCTTCCACCTCATCCCCAACCTGTCCGCGCTGGAGAACGTGCTGCTCCCCTCGTACTTCGGCCCTCGCACGCCGGAGGCCGTCAAGCGCGCGGAGGCGCTGCTCGAGCGCGTGGGCCTGGGCGCCAAGAAGGACCGCGCGCCGGTGCGCCTGTCGGGCGGCGAGCGTCAACGCGTGGCCATCGCCCGCGCGCTCTACGGCGGCCCGAAGCTGCTCCTGTGCGACGAGCCTACCGGCAACCTGGACTCGGCCACCGGTGACGGCGTCATCCAGTTGTTCCGCGAGCTGCACAAAGAGGGGCTCACCGTGCTGGCCGTCACCCACGAGGACCGGATGAGCGCCGCCGCCAGGCGCGTGCTGCGGCTCAAGGAGGGCAAGCTCGTGGAGGAGCGCGCCACGCCCCAGGTGGCCTCGGGAGGTGTCCCGTGAGGCTGGACGCGCTGTCTCGACTGGTGCGGCTGAGCCTCGCGCGCGAGCGCCGGGGCGCGTTCTTCTCCGCCTTCGGCGTGGCCATGGGCGTGGGCACGCTCGTGTTCTTCATCGGCCTGGGCCTGGGCGTGGGCGCGGTCATCCGCGAGAAGATCTTCCCCACCGACGCGCGGCTGGTGGACGTGGTGCCCTCGTCGGTGTCGCTGGGCTCGCTGCTCGGCGGCGGCAAGCTGGACCGGGAGGCAGTGGAGCGGCTCACCGCGCTGCCCGGCGTGGAGTCCGCGTACCGGAAGATGAACGTGCGCGTGCCCGCGGTGACGCGCTACGACGGCGTCTTCTTCGGCACCAAATTGCGCATGGGCATGGAGGTGCTGGCCATGGGCGTGGAGCCGGCGCTCGTGAAGGGCGACGTGCAGATGGGCGAGTTCAAGGACCCCGGCGAGGGCCAGCCCATCCCCGCGCTCGTGTCCACGCGCCTGCTCGAGCTGTACAACAAGACCTTCGCCCCCGCGCGCAAGCTGCCGCAGCTGTCCGCGAACATGATTGTCGGCTTCGGCTTCCCGGTGGAGTTCAACCGCTCCTACGTGTCCCAGTCCGCCACCGGCCCCGCCACGTCCGCGCAGACGCAGGTGGTGGGCGCGTCCGACCGCGCCATGTTCGCCGGCATCACCATTCCCCTGGAGACCGCGGTGCGCATCAACCGCGCGGCGGGCGTGGACGCGGACAGCTACTCGGGCGTGACGCTGGTGGCGAAGGACCCGTCCCACGTGCCCGCGCTGGTGGACGCGGTGAAGGGCATGGGGCTGGAAATCGACGACCAGGAGCGGCGCATGGCGGAGAACACCGGCGCCGCGGTGGCGCTCACCACGTCCGCGCTGGCGCTGTTGTCCATCCTCATCTGCTTCCTGGCGGCCGTGAACATCGCCCACGCGCTGTCGGCCTCGGTGCGCGCGCGCGCCAAGGAGATTGGCGTGATGCAGGCGGTGGGCGCGTCGCGCTCGGACATCCGGGCGATTGTGTTGGCCGAGGCCGCCGTGGTGGGGCTCGCCGGGGGCACCATTGGCACCGGGGTGGCGCTCGCCGCGTCCCTCGCCGTCAACCGGCTCGCCGCCAGCTACCTGCCCAACTTCCCGTACAAGCCGGACAGCTTCTTCTCCTTCCCTTGGCCCGTGGTGCTCGGGGGTGTGGTACTGGGACTCCTGGCCGCGTTGGCCGGGGCCTACTTCCCCAGCCGGCGCGCCGCCGCCACCGACCCCGCACGGACGCTCGCAGGATGACGCTTCCCTCCCGTAAGACGCTGCTGGGCAACCTGCTCAGCCTGGCCGCACTCGCCTGGATCTACGGAGGAGACCTCGCGGACGCCGTGCGCGCCCGGAGCGCGGATGTGTCCGCCCTCATCGAGCTGCCCTCGCCGGTGCGGCCCGCGGTGGTGCTCACCCTGGCGGCCCTCGCCCTGGGCGTGGTCATCGTCGGCGGGCTCGCGCGGGGCAAGGCCGACGACTTCAAGGGCTACCGGCTCTTGCCCATCCTCCTGGTGGGCGCGCTCTTCTTCGACCTGATGCTCGCGGAGAGCCGCATCCCCATCGACCCCACGGACGCGGCCTCCATGGCCATCCAGCGCTTCCAGAAGCTGGCCCAGGAGCAGTCCACCCAGGACGCCGTCGTGGAGGACCCCCGGGTGCTCCAGTCCTTCCTGGAGCAGCTCGGCCGCCCGCCCTACCTGGTGCGGGGGGAGCAGCTCGCCGGGTATACCCTCCAGGTCCGAAAGGACTGCGAGGGCCCGGTGCGGGACGCCCCAGGGGTGCGCCCCGGCACGCTCCTGTATTGCGTGGCCCCCGAGCGCAAGGGCGCGTGGGTGACGCTGGTGGGCCTGGCCGCGGAGACGCGCTTCGGTCCCCCCGAGGTGCTCTCCGTCGGGGGACAGGCGCGCTTCCTGCTCGTGCAGCCCGCCCTGGGCGACGAGGCCCCCGAGCCGGGCAACGCCTTCCGTGACGCCGAGCCCCCCTCCACGGATGTCGGCGCGGACGCGGGGAGCACCTCCAGTCTCCAACCTTGAGAAAAACGCGCTGCTACGCGCCTGTTGCCTGCTCGCCTGGAGGGCGCGTGGGGAGGTGCCGTGTGGTTGACCCTGCGGACGGGCGATCGCTAGGCTCGCGTTGAACGGACCCTCCCCCACGTGACGACCTCTCAACCGAAGCGGCAGCCCATTCCATTTGGGAAGTACCTCCTTCTGGACCGCATCAACATTGGCGGCATGGCGGAGGTGTGGCGCGGCAAGCAGTTCGGCGCGAGCGGCTTCGAGCGGCTCGTGGCCATCAAGCGCATCCTGCCGAACATCGCGGAGGACGAAGAGTTCATCTCGATGTTCATCGATGAGGCGAAGATCAGCGTCCAGCTGAGCCACGCCAACATCGCCCAGATCTACGAGCTGGGGCAGATCGCCAGCAGCTACTTCATTTCGATGGAGTACATCCCCGGCAAGGACATGCGGGCCATCTTCGACCGCTGCCGGAAGAAGGGGGAGCCGGCGCCGGTGCCGCTGGTGGCGTTCTGCATCTCCAAGATGTGCGAGGGCCTGGACTACGCCCACCGGAAGAAGGACGGGATGGGGCGGGACATGAACATCGTCCACCGCGACATCTCGCCGCAGAACGTCCTGTTGTCCTTCGAGGGCGAGGTCAAGGTCATCGACTTCGGCATCGCCAAGGCCGCGGGCAAGGCGACCAAGACGCAGGCCGGCATCCTCAAGGGCAAGTTCGGTTACATGAGCCCGGAGCAGATCCGCGGCCTGCCGCTGGACCGCCGCTCGGACGTGTTCGCCATCGGCGTGTGTCTCTACGAGATGCTGACGGGCGAGCGCCTCTTCGTGGGCGACAGCGACTTCAGCGTGCTGGAGAAGGTGCGCAAGGCGGAGGTCCCCTCTCCGTCCACGTACAACCGGCGCATCCCGGAGAACCTCGAGAAGATTGTGATGCGCGCGCTCGCCAAGGACGTGGACGAGCGCTACCAGTACGCCAGCGAGCTGGGCGACGACCTGCAGCGCTTCCTCATCACCAGCGAGACCATCTTCGGCCGCAAGGACCTCATGCAGTACATGAAGTCCACCTTCGCGGAGGAAGTGGAGCGCGAGAAGCAGCGCCTGTCCGACTACGCCGACATCCGTCCCCCCGACGGCATGCTCGCGGCGCTGGACGCGGCCGGCTTCAGCAGCATGCCGTCCTCCCACCAGTCCGCGCCGCCGCCCGCCGCGGCGCCGCCGGTGGCCGTGCCCGTGGTGCAGCCGGTGGCCCCGCAGCCCCGCGCCACCGCGACCATGGGGGCCGTGTCGCCCGGAGGCGTGCGCCGCTCGCCCACGCTGGCCGCGCTGCCCAAGCTGACGGCGGCCACCGCCGCGCCCGCGCCGAAGGAGGACGAGGTCCAGGCCACGCAGCTGGTCTCCAGCGACCACGTCTTCGAGGACAGCCCGGAGCCCACCACGCAGCCGGGCGCCAACGTGGGCCGCACCATCACCCCGCTGGAGACGCGCACCCAGGACGACGACGAGGACGAGCCCACCACGGGCAAGACGGCCGTGCTGCCGGTGGCTCCGCCCCAGGCCCAGCCTCCGCGCCTGTCCCAGGCGTCCATGCCGGTGTTGTCGCCGTCCGGACCGCCGGTGGTCCGCCCCTCGACGACGGTGCCCACGCTGGTGCCGCCGGAGGTCGCCGCGTCGGCGCCCCGGGGCAGCCGAGGGGGCGGTGGGGATGGGCTGCCGCGCATCGTCCGCGAGACGCCGCCCGACGTGTCGCAGGGGATTTCGCGCTCGGCGCTCCCGCCCGACGTGTCGCAGGGCATCTCCCGCCAGGCGCTGACCGAGGGGCTCCAGGGCGGCTCGCGTCCTCCCGCGCCGCCTCCGATGCTCGGCGCGGGCGCTCCGGTGGCCAAGCCGCCTCCGCGCCCGGTAATGCACGAGGAGGAAGAGGAGGAGGAGCGCGCGACGACGGCGGTGCCCGCGCTGGGCCGACGCGGCCTGGACAAGCGGGTGCTGTACGCCGTGGGCGGCCTGGTGGCCTTGCTGGTGCTCAGTGGGCTGGGTTGGGCGCTGTCCCGTCCGGGACAGGGCTACGTGATGCTGGACCTCCAGCGCGTGCCCTCGGAGGTGCGAGGCCGCGTGCAGGTGCTGCTGGACACCCAGCCCATCGCGGTGGAGGGCCCGGGGACGTCGGTGCTGCGCGAGGTGACGGCCGGCCAGGTCATGGTGACGGTCAGCGCGGAGGGCTACAAGACCTTCGTCCGCACGCTCGAGGTCAAGAGCGGCAAGGAAGTCATCCCGGTGGAGGTGGTGCTGGAGAGCCTGGTGCGCACCGCGTCGCTGGTGCTCGCCACCCAGCCCGCCGACGCCCAGGTGAAGGTGGACGGAAAGGTCGTGCGCGAGCAGGGCCAGACGGACGCGTACATCAAGGGCGTTCCGGTGGGCGCGGACCCGTGGGTGGTGGAGGTGAGCGCCCCCCAGCACAAGGCCACGTCCAAGCGCGTGTCAGCGTCCGGTGAGGGGCCGACCGAGGTGTCGGTCAAGCTGGAGCCCGTGGTGTCCAAGCTGTCGGTGCGAATCGACTCCAAGCCGGCCGGCGCGGTCATCTTCGCGGGCAGTCGGGAGCTGGGGGAGACGCCCACCACGGTGCAGGTGTCGCCGAACGAGCGCCAGCTCATCCTGAAGCTGCGCTGCCACAACGACGCGGAGGTGGAGGTCCCGGCGCCCGAGGCCGGAGAATCCATCGCCACGACGACGGTTTCGCTCAAGCGCCAGCCGCGCTGCCGTTAGATTCCATGAAATCGAGCCCCGCTTCCCTTCGTGGGAAGCGGGTGTGTCGACTCCCTTCCGTGGGGAGTGACAGGAGGCGTGTGTCCGTGAGCAAGGTACGCAAGGTCCACAAGGAAGATCCGCTGGCGGACCTCCCCCGCTGGGCGCAGCAGCTTGCGCGCAAGTACTACACGAAGACGGTGAGCACCTTCCTGCTCTACGGAGCGGTGAGGGACCTGCAGCCGCTCAAGATGGAGGACGAGTCGCTGGGCTTCGGCACGCTCAAGACGTTCCTCTCCGAGGAGCTCTTCGGCGGACGAGACCATGTCCTCTTCTATGACCGCTCGTCGGGCATCCGCTCGGCCACGCCGGAGACGCAGAAGGACCTGGCGCGGACGATGTCCGGGTACGACGCGATGTACGGCACGGACTACGCCAAGGTCATGCCGAGAGACCCGGGTCGTGCGCTCCAGATATTGGAGAACTTCCTGCGGATGCGGCTGAGCGAGGGGCGCTCGCTGGCGCTCATCATCGACTTCGCCGAGACGCTGGTGCCGGGCGGCGAGATTTCGCACCTGTCCTCCGAGGACCGCTTCGTGCTGGCCACGCTGGACAAGTGGGCGCACGACCCGCAGTTCCTCGCGGGTGACGTGTCCGTGGTGCTGCTCGCGGAGAACCTGGCGGACATCGCGCCGCGCATCTCCCGCAACCCGTACGTCGCGCCCATCGAGCTGCCGCTGCCCACCGAGGAGGAGCGGCTGGAGTACGTGCGCTACAAGCTGGAGGGCAAGCGGCTGCAGTCGCTGTCCGACGTGCCGCTCGCGGGCCTGGCGAAGATGACGGCGGGCCTGTCCCGCATCAACCTGGACCGGGTGCTCACCGAGGCGCTGGAGCGCGAGGTGCGCATCACCTCGGAGCTCCTCAAGGAGAAGAAGAAGGAGATCATCCAGGCGGAGTGCCACGGCCTCTTGGAGTTCATCGAGCCGGCGCACACGCTGGACGCGGTGGCGGGCCACGCCAAGGCGAAGCAGATGCTGCGGCAGGCGGCCTCGGCGCTGAAGAAGGGGCGCCTGGAGGTCATGCCCATGGGCTACCTGCTGTCAGGCCCCGTGGGCACGGGCAAGACGTTCATGGTGAGCTGCTTCGCCGGGGAGATTGGAATCCCGGTGGTGAAGTTCCTGAACTTCCGCAGCCAGTGGCAGGGCGTCACCGAGGCGAACCTGGAGAAGATCTTCAACCTGCTCAAGGCCCTGTGGCCGGTGGCGGTGATGATCGATGAGGCGGACACGTTCCTGGGCAACCGCGACTCGGGCGGGGACTCGGGGACGAGCAGCCGCGTGTTCGGCTCGATTGCCTCCTTCATGGGCAACACGCAGTACCGCGGCAAAATCGTCTGGTTCCTGATGACGGCGCGGCCGGACCTGCTGCCCATCGACCTGAAGCGGCAGGGGCGCGCGGAGGAGCACCTGGCGCTCTTCTATCCGCAGACGGACGCGGAGCGCGACGAGCTGTTCCAGGCCATGTCCAAGAAGACGGGCGTGTCCGTGGAGGGCATCGAGTCCTACTCCAAGCTGATTCCGGAGGGTGTGCGCGCCTTCAGCGGCGCGGACATCGAGGCCGTGATGGTGCGCTCGAAGTTCCGCGCGCTGGCGGAAGGGCGCGAGGCCGTGTCCAAGGAGGACCTGGTCGCGGTGCTCGCGGACTTCGTGCCGCCCAGCTACCCGCTGGAAATCGAGCTGCAGAACCTGGTGGCGGTGCAGGAGTGCACCAGTCGCGAGCTGCTCCCGGAGGTTTACCGCGCGGTGGACCGCGACCTCATCACCCGTCGGGTGCGTGAGCTCAAGGCGCTGCTCGAGCAGGGGTAGCGGCTCGTCAGGAGACCGGCACCGGGGCGACGGCGCCCAGGTGCGGGTCGTTCACGTGCTCCACGATGGCCACGCGGTCCCCCGCGGACAGCGCGTCGTGGAGCACGATGATGGCCTCGTTCGAGTGACGGATGCAGCCGTGGGACACGTCCATGCCGAGCAGGGCGGGGGCGTTGGTGCCATGCAGCTCCTCGGCGGAGTGGCGTCCGTCCGCCCACGACAGGTCCAGGATGCGCGTGCCGAAGACGTGCTTGTCGTTCCAGAGGCGCGCCCCGGCGGCCTCGGCGGCGGCCTGGTCCAGACGTGAGCGGACGACCTTGAGGCCCGCGCGCGTGGGCGTGGCCTGCGTGCCCGAGGCGTTCGGGAAGATGTCCACCAGCCGCCCTTCGGCGTCGTAGAGGAACGTGCGGTGCTCGCGCAGCGCGACGATGACGCGCACGGGTTGGCCCTCGTAGACGGCGGGAGGAATCCCGCGCGACTGTCCTCGAGCACCGGGCGCGGGTGCCAGCGAGTCGAGCGCCTTGAGCGTGGCCGCGTCGAGCGCGCCCGTCACCTTGACGCCTGGAAGCGTGCGGCTGGCGTGCACCTGGAAGTTGCGCAGCGCGCGGACCGTCTGGGGGCCGAACTGACCGTCCGCGCCGCCGTGCACGGCGAAGCCCATCTCCAGCAGCGCGCTCTGCACCGCGCGGATGCCCTCACCACGTGAGCCTGGGCCGAGCACTTCCTGTCCCGAGGCCACGGGCGACAGCTGCACGGCGTGGGTGAAGCGGGCGTTGCCGAGCGGGGAGGGGGCGGGCGTCCACGTGGAGATGCCCCACCCGCCCACCGCGCCCGCGTGTGGAGCGGCGTCTCGTGAGGGAGCCTGCGTCGAGACTCCTGGGTTCATGGCGCTGAAGCCAGCCTCGGACACGCGCGAAGCGCGGGCCCCCGCGTCGGCCGGGCTCGTGGACAGCGAGAGTGTGGAGCTCGGCTCGAGTGACGCCAGGGGCATCGCGTCCGCAAGGCTCGCGGAGAGCGGGAGCGTGTGGCTCGGCTCGCGTGACGCACGGGCCTTCGCGTCCACCGGGCTCGCGGACAGCGGAAGCGCGGTTCGTGACTCGACGGAGGCGACTGTTCGCGGGTGGGCATCTGGCTCGCCGACGCCCGCCGCGCGCGTGTGGCCGCCGAACCACGGGGTGGCGCGGGTGACCGGGTCCGACGGGAGGCCCTGGCGTGAAGTGGACCCGGAGAGGTCGACGCGCATGGCGCCGGCCCGCACCGTGGTGTCTTCGATGGGAGACGTCCCGATTCCGTGGGAGGGCCGTCTCGTTACCGGGATACTGGAGACCTGCCGTGGCGCTGGCTCCACGATGTTGCCGGAGGCCCGGGGAAGGTGTGTCCCGAGGCTACTCGGAGCGAGGAGCGGGTCCGCGTCGGGCGGGAAGGGATGGGTGAGCGCGCCGTTCCGCGAAATGGGCGAAGTCATGCGCCCACCCGATGCAATTCACTCGCCCGGCGCCCTCGTGTCCGAAAGGCACCGGTGTGAAGGTGCTCACGGCGCGCTCAGCGAGAGGACCTTTCCGGTGGGGATGGTGCGGTGGTCCTTGATGTTGTTCCACCGCATGATGTCCTGGACGCTGACGCCGTAGCGCTGCGCGACGGACCAGAGCGTCTCGCCCTCGGCCAGCGCGTGCACCTTGCCGCCGCTCACGGGCTTGCCCGCGTTCGACGCGACCTGCTTGGCCACCACGACGGTGCCCGCGCGCTCCTGCACCTGGGCCGTGCCCTGGGGCCACACGTAGACGAGCGAGCCCACCTGCAGTGTCGGGTTGCGCCGGCGCAGGTTGTTCCACTTCTTCAACTCATCCACCGACACGTTGAACTTGGTGGCGATGACCCAGAGGCTGTCGCCGGACTGCACGCCGTACGTCACGCGCGTGCGGCCGTTGAGCGTCTCCGTCTTCACGGGGCCCGCGGCCACGGGGCCCTTGGGCGTGCCGGCGGGCACCTCGTCCTCGGGGCGGTGCGCCACGACGCCGCTGCGGCGGGCCTGGGCCACCTTGCTCGCGATGGCGCCGCCCGTCGTTCCGGCGGCCTTGCTCGCGGGGATGGGGATGACCAGGTCCGCGCCGAGCTTCAGCGTCCGCGCGCTCTTGAGCCGGTTCATCTGGAGGATGGCCTCGGAGGCCGTGCCGTAGCGCTCCGCGATTTGCGACAGCGTGTCGCCGCGCTTCACCTTGTGCACGCGGAAGGTCAGCCGCTCCGCGGGGGAGATGCGCTTGAACCCCTCGACGAACTGGGGGCCCGCGCCCTTGGGCAGCCGCAGCTTGTAGGGGTGCTTCGTGCTCGCGGGCGGCGTGCACCAGCGCTTGAGCTCCGGGTTCAGGTCCTGCACGTCCTGGATGTTCACGCCCGCCGCGCGGGCCACCACGTCCAGGTCCGTGGCGTCGGTGAGGTCCACCTCGTCGAACTCGAGGGGCCGCTCGTAGTCGAACTCCTCGTCGGAGAAGCCGAACGCGGACGGGTTCTTCGCGACGAGCGCGGCGGCGATGAGCTTGGGCACGTAGTGCTTGGTCTCCTTCGCCAGGCCCTTCTCCTCGGAGAGCGCCCAGAAGTCGCGCGTGCCGTGGCGGTCAATCATGCGCCGCACGCGGCCGGAGCCCGTGTTGTAGCCGGCCCAGGCCAGGTACCAGTGGCCCAGCTCCCGGTAGAGGTCCTTCAAGTAGGTGGCGGCGGCGTGGGTCGCCTTGAGGGGGTCCCTGCGCTCGTCCACCCAGAAGTCCTGCTTGAGGCCGTACTGCTTGCCGGTGCTGGAGATGAACTGCCAGGGGCCGGAGGCGTGCGCCCACGAGTAGGCGTGCGCGGAGAAGCCACTCTCGATCATCGCCAGGTACACGGTGTCGAGCGGCATGCCGTGCTTCTCGAGGATGGGCTGCATCACCGGCAGGTAGCGCGCGGAGCGGGACATCCACTTGCGGAACCAGCGACGCCCGGGCCCCTGGAAGAACTGGATGTACTGCGCGACGAGCGGCTGCATCTCCACCGGGATGTCGTAGCGGTCCTGGATGCTGCGGACATCGAACGTGGCCAGGTTGGTGATGAGCGGGAGCTGCTCGGGGGAGTCGTCCTCGCGGAAGGTGGGCTCCTCGAGCGCGTCCAGCATGCGCATGCGCAGCGGATTGGCGAGGCCCAGGCGCCGCAGCGACTGCATCACCTCCGCGCTCGGCTTCGCGGTGGGGTCCAGCGTCACGCTCTCCAGCGCGCGCATCTCCTCCAGCTCCGCGGACTCGGACTCGACCACCTCGCGCGTGGCCTCCGGCTCCTCGTCCTCTTCATCGGGAGCACCCGCGACCGCACGTGCCTCATCGGCTTCGTCATCGTCCGGCGCGGCATCGGTCGCGGGGGCCACCGGCTCCTGCTTGCTCGCCGTGGGGGCCACGCCCATGCTCGCGGTGCCTTCGACCTTCGTGCCCTTCGCGACCGTCGTCGCGGAGGCCGCGCCCGTAGGAGTCGAGGAGCCCTCGACCTTCGTGCCCTTCGCCACGGTCGTCGCTGAAGTCGAGCCTGTGGACGGCGAGGCGCCCTCGGCCTTCGTTCCCTTCGCTAAGTCCGCCGTGCCCGCGCGCGACGGCTCGGCTGCCGGTCCGGTGGGGCGCGTGGCCGTGCCGGTGTCTGGCATGCTCGGCTGCGCGGCGGGAGCAACGGTGTTGTCCGTCGAGGGCGCGGGCTTCAGCTCAGCCGAGGCGGGCGCCGGCGTCTCGCTCGCGGCGAGCACGCGCATGCCGGCGGGAGGCGGCGGCATGGGTGGCGGCACTCCCTGCGAGGCGGGGAGCGAGGCCAGGTTCAGCACGAGAAGGCAGAAGGGCAGCATGCGTTCGCAAGAAGGGTGCGCCCAGAAGCAGGCGAAGCCCCAAGTATTCGCCCTTTTTCTTGACAGTCAAACAACGAGTCGCCCGGTATGGCGAATGAACCACCCACCGTGGGTGCGGCCCGCCAGGCAGACGCTCGGGGTTTACGGCTTCGCGGGTTTCCGCTCGTCCGCCGGCTTGTCGGGTGACGCGGCGTCCGAGGGCTTCCCGTGGCCCGGTCCCAGGATTCGCGGCAGGTACGTCGCGAAGTCGAAGTGGGGCGAGTTCTCCGGGTTGTGGCAGGTGACGCAGAGCGCTTCACCGGGTGACGCGATGATGTTGTCCGCGCTCGGCTCGTCGGCGTGCACGGAGCCCGGACCATGGCAGCTCTCGCAGCCCACGTCCTCGCGCCCGGCCACCTTGTCCAACCGGCACACGCCACCCGGCTGCTCCCAGCCCGTCACGTGACAGCCCACGCAGTTGAGGTGGTGCTGCTTGCCCACCTCCTCCAGCGTCTCCCACGCGTGGTGGTGCTTGGACTTCTCCCAGATGGGGAAGCTCTCCTCGTGGCACGAGCGGCACGGCTCATTGCCGACGAACCCCGCCTGTCCCTTCGCGGGAACGGGGCAGTCCTGGCCATGCTCCTTCGCCCACGCGAGGTTCAGCTTGCCCACCTCCGAGTCGTAGCGCGCCACCAGCGCCTGCGCGTCCGGCAGCGAAGGCAGCCCCGACTCCAGCGGCACGAAGCGCACCGTGAAGCCATTGACGTCGGGTGACGCGGCGGGCGGCGCCGACACCAGGGCCTGCTTGCGCGCCACCAGCTCGTCGCGCTTGGCCTGCTTGAGCGCCTTGAGCTTCGGGTCGATGCCCGGGAGGTTGATCTCCTTGTCCAACAGCGCCGTGCGCTGCTCCAGCGCGGCCACCTCGCGCTCCAGGTCGGCCTGTCCCTTCTGGAGCGAGAAGCGCCCGGGCGCCTTCGCGTAGCTCAGGTCCACGCGCACCAGCGAGCGCCCCTTGCTCTGCGGCGCGACGACGGGGACGGTGGCCTTCACCAGCCGGTTCTGCTCGCCGCTCAGCTCCGAGGCGGAGCGGGTGGCCACCAACACGTCCACCGCGAGCCCCGGCAGCTCCGCCGCCTGCTGCGCCTCCTCCAACGGCGCGTCCAACAACCCCAGCACGAAGTCCGCGCCGTCCGAGCGGGCCTTCGCGCTCGCCACCACCAGCTGCTCCGGCGAGTCCGCCGCCACCACGCCCACCTTGCGAGGGCCCGCGGGCAACAGCTTCACCGTGCCATCCGCCAGCTCGGGCAAACCCAATCCCTGTCGGAAGGCCGCGCCGCGCGTGTCATCCAACGGGCCGGTGGCGCGCACCGACAGCCCCATCATCCGCATGGCGTCCGCGAGCGCCTTCGCCTTCAGCTCCTCCTGCGGCACCTGGCCGGGCTTGAGCGTCTTCTCCCCGAAGAGGCTGTTGCCCCCATCCACGTACAGCACGGGCAGCGCGCCCTGGCGGGCCTCGCTCACCTGGAAGGCCGCGCGGGCGATGCCACCGCGCATGTTCTCGCTGCAGCCGCACGGGCCCAGATAGCCCTGGGTGTCCGCGGAGACGAAGAGGATGGCGCCCGCTGTGGAGGACGCGGCGGCTGTCGGGGACGAGCCCGCCTCGGGGGGGTCGGCCGGGCGGGGGGAGGGGTCCGTGCGCCTGCAGCCTCCGAGCACCAGCACCAGGCCCCAGAGGGCGGCGACCAGGACGGGGCGCGGCATGCGAATCACCAGAGGATGCTCTGCACCAGCTCGTCGATCTTCTCGCCCATGGCCTCCAGCCCGTTCTCCTTGGAGAGGAAGCCGTCGGCGCCCACCTGCTCGGCCAGCTTGGACAGCTCCACGTCCGGGAGGCTGGAGAACAGGACGATGGGGATGTCCTGGGTGCCGTACTCGTTCTTGAGGGTGCGACAGATGTCGGTGCCCTTGGCCTCGGGCATGTGGATGTCCGTGAGGATGAGGTCCGGGCGCCACGCCTGGAGCGTCTTCTCGAACTCCATCAGCGTGGAGGTGGCGACGACCTCGTAGCCGCGCGCCTCCAGCACGGCCTTCTCCATGGCGAGCGTGATTTCGCTGTCGTCAATCAGGAGGATTCTTCGCTTCTCGGACACGTCGACCTTCCTTGGGCGCCGTTTCTATCCTACCCCCAGCCGGCGCACCAACGCCTTTCCCACGGGGTGAGAGGGGGTGGTGTCCCCGGCGTCCCCCTTGGCGCCCCTCCGCCGGGCGGCCGGGCCCCGACTTCTTCCGGCAACGGGGCCGAAAAGGAGTAAGGAAGACCGCATGATGCACACAGACGGCAGGGCCTGGATGGCCCTCCTCGTGATGGGGGTCGTCCTGGGGGCGCTGCCCTCCCAGGCGCTCAATTCGGGCCTCCCGCCGCCCGCGGCGCCGATGGACCGCCAGACGCCCCATGCCACGGCGCAGGGCTTCCTGTCCGCCGCGCACCGGGGGGACTACGCCACCGCGGCGCACTACCTGGACCTGGACTTCATCCCCAAGGCCCAGCAGCCCGAGCGCGGCGCCCAACTGGCGCGCCGGCTCAAGTTCGTGCTGGACCGCAAGCTCGCCATCGACCTGTCGGCGCTCTCCAAGGCCCCCGAGGGCGACCCGGCCGATGCTCGCTTCGACCAGGTGGGCACCATCCCCCTGGAGGGCGCCAACGTGAGCGTCCGGCTCCAGCGCGTGACGCAGGACGGCGCGCTGCTCTGGGTCTTCAGCGAGTCCACCGTCCGGCTGGTGGACCCCCTCTTCGAGGCGTACGGCCCCCGGGTGGCGGAGTGGCTGCCGCCGTTCTTCTTCTCCGGCACGGTGCTGGGGCTGGAGCCGTGGCAGTGGCTGGGCCTCCTGGTGGTGCTGCTGGGCTCGGTGGGGCTGGCGCTGCTCCTGGAGAAGGTGTCGCTGGCGTTCGGCCTGCGGCTCGCGCGCTGGACGAGCATCGAGCTGGATGACCAGCTGGTGGCGGCGGGGAAGGGGCCCTTGCGGCTGCCGTTCTTCGCGGTGCTCCTGGCGGTGGGCACGTCCTTCCTGCTGCTGCCGCGCCCCACGCAGACGCTGTTCAACCGGGTGAGCTACTCGCTCATCATCGTCGCGGTGGCGTGGTTCATCCTGCGCTTCCTGCGGGTGTTCGCGGACTTCATCCAGAACCGGGTCAATTCCGAGAGCCGCGACCCCGCCCGGGCGCGCTCGCTGCGCACCCAGTTCGCCGTGCTGCGCGCCGTCTTCGAGGCGGCGACGTACGTGGTGGCCGCGGCCCTGCTGCTGATGCAGTTCGAGGTGGTGCGCAACGTCGGCGTGTCGCTGCTCGCCTCGGCCGGAATCGCCGGCATCGTGATTGGTCTGGCGGCGCAGAAGTCCATCGCCACGCTGCTCGCGGGCATCCAGCTGTCCATCACCCAGCCGGTGCGCATCGGCGACCAGGTGGTGGTGGAGACCGAGTTCGGCACCGTGGAGGAAATCACCCTCACCTACGTGGTGCTGCGCGTCTGGGACCAGCGCCGCATGGTCATCCCCATCACCTACTTCCTGGACAAGCCCTTCCAGAACTGGAGCAAGGTCAGCCCCGAGCTGCTCGGCGCCGTCACCCTCCAGGTGGACTACTCCACGGACGTGGACGCGCTGCGCGGGGAGCTCAAGCGCATCCTCGACAACGAGGCCAAGGCCATCTGGGACGGCCGGGTGCAGACCGTCGTGGTGCTGGAGGCCCAGGACCGCACGCTGACCATCCGCGCGCTCGTCAGCGCCGCCAACCCGGACAAGCTCTTCGAGCTGCGTGCCCTGGTCCGCGAGAAGCTGGTCATCTTCCTGAGGAACCACCCCCAGTGGCTGCCCTTCACCCGCACCGAGTCCCGGCAGGCCCCCACCGTGCAGGCCGACCCCCAGCCGGACGCTCCCCAGGACGCCACCCCTCCGGGGCCTCGCGCTTCCTGAGAGAACAGGCCTGGGCCAAGGTGCGCTTGCCAGCCCGGGCGGTGTTTTGAATATTGGCGGGGGCCGGACCGTCGGACGCAGTGGAATTTTCGCACCTACCGCATGTGGGAGTCTTCGAGATGAAGCGTCATTCCAGGTTGTGCGGAGCCCTCCTGTCGCTGGCCATGGCGGCGCCGTTGACCGCGGCCGCGCAGGAACGGGGCCGCACGGATGGGCCCGAGGAATCCGAATATGGCAAGGGCGGCTATTCGGGTTCGAGCAGCACGGGCGTGTCGTTCCAGCTCGAGTGGGGCGCGGCCGTCAACGCCGAGGAGCCTCCCCGCAACGCGCCCGAAGGCCCCCCGCTCTATGTCGGCGCCACGGTGTCGTGGTGGGGCGCGGACTGGTTCGCGCTGGACGCCAACGTCACGTACGTCTTCGACGGCGGCCGCACCAACGTCATGGTGGGCCCGCGCTTCCGCAGCTGGGGCTGGCCGCTGGTGTTCTCGCTGGGCCTGAAGGCGGGCGCCATCTACACGCCCGACTACGTCGACACCACGTACCAGGACGTCCGGGGCAATAAGGAGGAGCTGCACTTCGGCATCTCGCCCCAGGTGGGCGCGGAGGTGCTCATGGGCTCGCGCGACCGGGTGTCGCTCGGGTTGTTCTACACTCCGGACATTCCCATCGGCGGTGGCGGCGTGACGCACCGGTTGGGCATGGCCGTGGGTTATCGCTTCTAGAGGGGGAGGTCCCGACATGATTGCCCAAGTCCTCGCGGCGACCCTGGCGCTGGCGGCAAGCCAGTCACCCGTCAGCCTGTCCACGGCGAATGGAAGCCCTCAAATCGCCCTGCCGTTCCCCGAAGGGAACGTGCAGACCTACAACATCATCCAGTGGGACCCGAACAACCTGCCGCGCATCTACGAGCGCTCGGACCAGCTGCCCCTGACGGACGAGGAGCTGACCAAGCTGTCCCAGGCGGGCTTCGAGCCGGCGGACCTGGTGAAGATGATTGAAGAGCGCCGCTGCGCGTGTGACGCCAGCGCGGACGGGCTCATCAAGCTGAAGAAGGCGGGCGTGGACAAGAAGGTGCTGGCGGCGGTGTCCCGCCACGGCATCACGCCCAACCGGGAGCTGGAGCTGCTCATCACCCTGGACTTCACGGGTGAGAGCCGCGTGGCGCGCGAGGCGTTCCTCTACTTCTTCGTGGAGGATGGGGACCTCACCCGCGTCTTCACGGCGAACATCTCGGAGCTGCTGCAGCGCAGGAACCGCCACGAGACGAACGTGGACCGCAGCGACATCCTGGTGGCGCGCACCGTGCGCCGGGTGCAGCTGGCCGGCCGCGTGCCCCTGAAGACGTACGGCAAGCACTCGGTGATGGTGGCCGCCAGCGCCAGCCCCACGCTCACCCACCCCTCCCAGCTCAACGCGCAGGAGCGCTCGAAGGCGCAGACGTACAGCTTCGACTATCCGCGCGCCTCGCTGATGAGCCAGTGTCGCCTGACGGCCGGCTACCGTCGCGACGCGGTGCTCGCCTACAAGTGGAACTTCGAAGGCAGCCGCTTCGAATGCGAATGGAACTAGGAGTCACCTCACCATGAAGATTCATCGCCTGCTGTTGTCTGCCTGCCTCGTCGCCTCGCTCGCCGCGTGTGGTGGCCCGCGCGCCTTCACGCGTGGCACGTACGAGGACCCGAACGAAATCGAGATGCTGTCGGACCAGTTCAACGAGAACGACCTGCAGCTCATCGCCAAGAAGATGGCGGAGTCGCTGGCCTCCTCGCCGCGCTTCTCCACGCCCCGGCCGGATGGCTCGCTGCCCATCGTCCTCGTGGGCAAGCTGAAGAACAGCACCTCCGAGCACATCGACATGCGCTCGCTGGGTGACAAGATTCAGACGGCGCTCGCGCAGACGGGCCGCTTCGCCATGGTGGACCAGGCCGCGCGCCAGGACATCGCGGAGGAGTACGAGTACCAGCAGTCCGGCTACGTGAATCCGAACGCGGCGAAGGGCCCCGGGCAGCAGGTGTCCGTGGACTTCCTGATGTCGGGGGACCTGGCCTCCATCATCCAGGAGGTCGGCCGCGACAAGCTCGTGTACTACAAGATGACGGCCAAGCTCAGCAACGTGCGCACCGGCCTCATCGAGTGGACGGACGAGAAGCAGATCCGCAAGAAGTTCGAGAAGCGCGGCGTGAGCTGGTAGCTCCGCCGACGGTGGCCGCCGGCTCGTGGTGAAGGCTCGACTGCTCATGACTCCTCTCCACCACCCTCCGGCGCGCCCCCGTGGCTGGGGCGCGCTCGCGCTGGTGAGCGTGCTCCTGTTGTCCGGCTGCGCGGGGGACTACGTGTCCCGCACGCGCGGCGTCCGCATGTCCTATCAATCGGGGCACTACAACGAGGCCCTGTCGGAGCTGGACGCCGTCGCCCGGGACGGCTCATCGAAGGACACGCTGCTCATCCTGTTGGACAAGGGGATGGTGCTGCACTCGGCCCGCAAGTGGGCGGAGAGCAACAAGGTCCTGGAGGAGGCGGAGAAGCTCAGCGCGCAGCTCGACGCCGTCTCCGTCAGCGAGGAGGCCGGGGCGCTGGTGACCAACGAGCGGCAGCGCGCCTACCGCGGCGAGGACTTCGAGAAGCTGATGATCTCCGTCGTCCAGGCGCTCAACTACGCGGAGCTGGGCGACGACGAGGCGGCCATGGTGGAGGTGCGTCAGGTCAACGAGCGCCTCCAGAAGATGGTCGTCGAGGAGAAGAAGCCGTACCAGCAGCTCGCCATCGCCCGCTACCTGGGCGGCGTCATCCGCGAGGACCAGCGCGACTGGGACGCGGCGTACATCGACTACGCGAAGGCGTACGAGCTGGAGCCGCGCGTGGGCGAGCTCGCGGAGCCGCTCCTCCGACTGGCGAAGTACACCGGCAGGGACCAGCTCTACGAGGAGCTGAAGGCGAAGTACCCGAACGTCGAGCACCCTCCGCTGGCGCGTGACGAGGCTCAAATCGTCGTCGTCGTGGAGGCCGGGCTGTCGCCGGAGAAGCAGCCCGCGTCGCGCGACGTCAACGGCGGCAATCTCATCGAGGTGCCCGTCTACCGCGACCGCGGCGGCGCGCCGCAGGTGGGCGTGACGGTGGGCGAGCAGCGCGTCAGCGCCGTCACGGTGACGTCCATGGCGGACGTGGCGCGGCTGCACCTGGACACGCGCATCGGCGGGATGCTGGCGAAGCAGATTGCCGGCGTGGCCGTGAAGGCGGGACTGGCGGCGGGCCTGGGCGCGGCGACCAAGAGCGAGGAGCTGGGCGCGCTGGCGTTCCTCATCCTCAATGCCGGCAACGCGGCGGACCTGCGTTCCTGGCTTTCCCTGCCTGCGGAGTTCCAGGTGGCGCGCTTCCGGGTGCCAGCGGGGAGCCACGTGGTGCGGGTGGAGGGGGGCGGCAGGGTGTCGGAGCACACGGTGGACGTGAAGCCGGGACGGGTGGGGTTGTTGGTGGTGAGGCGCTACTACTGACGTGACGGATTTGTTGTAGGGTGCGCGCCCCATGTCGGTCCTGGCCACGGTGGCCCTCTACTCACTCATCGTCGTCATCGGCGCGCTGTTGGGCGCGCTGGTGGTGCTGTGGAACCAGAAGCAGACGCAGCTGGTCCGCTTCCTGGCGTTCGCCGCCGGGGTGATGCTGGGCGCGGCGTTCTTCCACATGCTCCCGGAGGCGTACGAGGGCGGAGGCTGGTGGGCCTTCGCGCTGGTGCCCGGGGGCTTCGTCTTCTTGCTGGTGCTGGAGCGCTACCTGGTGGCGCACGCGGGGGAGGACCTGCCCGGCGACCACATGTCCGGCCACGGGCGTCACACGGAGCCCGGTCAGGTGCTGGGGCTCACGGCGTTCCTCGGCCTGTCCACGCACACGTTGTTCGACGGAATCGCGTTGGGCTCGGCGGTGGAGGAGGGCGTGGGGTTGATGGCGCTCATCGCGATTGTGGCGCACAAGGTGCCCTCGGCGTTGTCGCTCGCGTCCATCCTGAAGACGGAGGGTCGCTCGAAGGGCTCCATCCTCCTGCTCTCCACGCTGTACGGGCTGATGGTGCCCGCCGGCGCGCTCATCTACTTCGGCTTCGATGCGGTGCTGCGCTTCGAGAGCATGGCGCCCAAGGCGCTCGCGTTCTCCGCGGGCACGTTCCTGTACATCGCCGTGTCGGACCTGCTGCCGCACGTGCACCGCCACGGCAAGGACCAGCCGGGCCGCAACGTGTTGGCGCTCTTCGTGGGCCTGGCGCTCATGTTCGCGCTGGCGCGGCTGGTGGGCCACCCGGCGCACTGAAGCCCTCGAGCCCTCCTGTCGTCGAGGGGGCCCGAGGGGTGCGTCGCACGGGGGCTCGAGGCGGAGTGGACGCTCACGCCGCCGCCGCCGGCATCGTGGGCACCAGCGTGCGCGGGGTCAGGCACCGGGTGATGCAGGCGAGCAGCTCCGTGAGGTCCCCGGACTTCCGCAGGAAGACGTCGCCCGAGAGGCTCGCGAGCCGCTCCATGCTGCTGTGGACGATGCGCGGGACGTGGCGCAGCGTCTCATCGGCGCGCAGGTGCCGGCACAGCTCCAGGCCGTTCATCCCCGGCATCGACACGTCCGTGAGGATGAGGTCCGGGGGGAATGCCTGCGCGAGCGCGAGGGCCATCTCACCGTCGCGGACCGAGGCCACCTCCCAGCCCTGACCCCGGAGGGCCTCGGTGTAGATTTCGAGAAGGGTGGAGTCATCGTCGACGAGAAGGATGAGAGCCATTGCAAGTGTCTCCAGCAGAGGCGGCCGAGCCGCTGTTCCACTGTCCTGGTGACGGGCCGGGGGCGCGCTGAATTCAAGGGGAGGCCGTGAGCTCACGACCCTGGAGGTGTGTGATGCCTTTGGCGCATGTGGCAACGGCGTGAGCGCCTGGTGAGCGACCTGCCGGCCGCTCGCGGCAAGCCCTTGGATTTCGGGCGATGGCTCGGGGCGTGAGGCAGCGCCGGCCCCTGTCTGTCTGTCTGCCCTGTCGCTGCGCGAACCGGGGCGCGGGCGCACCCTCGGGAGGAGTCGGTCCGAGCGGCGCGGGGTGCGCGGGAGCTCGTGGTCCGACGAGGAGGCGGACGCGTCATGCTCACCGTGGGCGACCTGATGACCCGGGATGTCGTCACGCTGGAAGAGACCGATGACCTGGTCCGCGTGGATGACTTGTTGAAGCTCCATCACATCCGTCACCTGCCCGTGGTGCGCGAGGGCCGGCTGGTGGGGCTGGTGAGCCATCGCGACCTCATCCGCGCGCTGTCGCGTCAGCTCGCGGCGCCCCACCCCGAGCCCATCTCGGTCTCCCGCCTGATGTCGCGCGACGTGGAGATGGTGCGGCCGGACCTGCCGGTGCGAGAGGCCATCTACAAGCTGCTGGACCAGCGCTTCGGCTGTCTGCCCGTGGTGGACCGCGAGCGTCGGCTGGTGGGCATCATCACCGAGGCGGACTTCATGCGCATGGCCGCGCGGCTGCTGACGGCCGCGGAGGCCCGTCGAGGCGACGCGACGGAGGCCGCCGCTCACTAGGGCGGGCCGGTGCGCGCGCATGCACGGGGCCTCTTCGGCGACGGAAGACGACCGCTCCGCGCGCGGCCCATCGGAGCGGGCTTCGCGGCGGCACGGCGTGTGGGGCTGGTTGCCGGGAGTGGTGCTGCTGGGCGCCTTCACGGCGTTCGTGGTGCTGCGCTTCGGGGAGGAGAAGCAGTTCGCCCAGATGCTCCAGCGCGCGCGGCCGGAGTGGCTGCTGGTGGGCGTGGTGCTCCAGTTCTTCTCATACCTGACGATGGCGGGATGCTGGCGCGTGGTGCTGGAGGTGGAGGGCGTGAAGGCCCCCTGGCTGCGCACCGCGGGCCTGGCCTTGATGAAGCTCTCGTTCGACCAGCTCGTGCCCACCGCGGGCATCGGCGGCTCGGTGGTGGTGATGAAGGGGCTCCAGCGGGAGGGCGCGCCGCCCCGGGTGGCCACGGGCGCGCTGCTGGTCGACATGGTGTCCTTCTACCTGGCGCACGCCGTGGCCGTGGCCGCGTCCATCTTCATCCTCTGGTATCGCGCGGCGCTGCACTCGGCCATCCTCGGACTGGCCACGGCGTTCGCGGCGCTCGCGTGCGCGGTGCCGTTCGCCATCCTCTGGCTGACGCGGCACGGAGGCTGGCAGCCGCCGCGGTGGGCGCGCCGCATCCCGGGGCTCACGGCGCTGCTCGAGTCCATCTCCCAGGTCTCGCCCTCGCTGGTGCGAGACACCTGGTTGCTGGTCCGCGCGAGCGCGCTCCAGCTCGCGACCTTCGCGCTGGATGCGCTCACGTTGTCGTGCATGTTCCAGGCGGTGGGGCACCCGGTGGACTTCGCCGCCGTGTTCGCCGCGTTCATGCTGGCCACGCTGGTGATGACCCTGAGCATCATCCCCGGAGGCGTGGGCACGTTCGAGGCCACGGCGGTGGGCACGCTGTCGTCGCTGGGTGTGCCGGTGGAGGTGGCGCTCACGGCGGTGATGTTGCTGCGTGGATACACGCTGTGGCTGCCGCTGCCGCTGGGCATGGTGCTCCTGCGCCGGATGTTCGGGGTGCGCCTGCGCGAGGCGATGTCGGAGCGCTCGTCGCTGGGGGCACCGGAGCAGGAGCCCGCGTGAGGCCGAGGCACGCTTTGACTTGGCTTTCGCGCCGGGGGACCGGAGGATGCGCGCGCCCGAGCGGGCACGCCTCCCATGGAAAAACGCACCGACTGGTATGAGCACCCCGAGTATTACGAAGCCATCTTCGGCACCGACACCGTGCGCGAGGTGGACTTCCTCCAGGCGCTGAGCGAACGGCACGGCACGGGGGGCAAGCAGTGGTTGGAGCCCGCGTGTGGCGCCGGTCGCCTGGTGGCCGAGGCCACGAGCCGGGGACTGAAGGTCGCCGGTTACGACATCTCCGAGGCGATGCTCGCACATGCGCGCAAGCGGCTGACGCCCGCGCGTCGCCGTCAGGTGAAGCTCTCCGTGTCGCGCATGGAGGAGTTCTTCGAGCCCTCGCTGGAGGGCAAGGTGGACGTCGCGCACAACCTGGTCTCCACCTTCCGCTACCTGGACAGCGAGGCGGCGGCGCTGGCGCACCTGAAGGGGACGCGGCGGCTGCTCAAGCCCCAGGGGCTCTATGTGCTGGGCTTCCACCTCACCGACTACGCGCGGACCTCGGCCGAGCACGAGCGCTGGCTGGGGACGGTGGGCAAGGACAAGGTCGTCTGCAACACGAACGAGGGCCTGCCGGACCGGCGCGCGCGCCGCTCCCCCATGCGCAACCGGCTGCGCGTCACGGGGCCAGGGAAGGACTGGCTCATCGAGACGACCTGGTTCTTCCGGACGTACGACGCGGCGCAGGCGAACCGGTTGTTCCGCACCGCGGGCCTGCGCGTGGTGGAGGCGTATGACTTCGACTACGACCTCAGCGCGCCCGTCGAGCGTGGCAGCCGACGGTTGGACCGGGTCTTCGTCCTGCAGCCGGCGCCCTCGTCGACGGTGGAAGTGAAGGCGCCCTCGAGTCGCAAGCGCGCCACCGCCTCGAAGAAGAAGTAACGCACGCGCGTGCGTCAGCGCTACAGCGGACGGAGCGGGCAGTCCGCTCCGCAGGGCTCCTTCTTGTAGTCGAGGAGGAGCCCTCCGTCGTCGCAGCGCTTGCAGCCCTCGGCGTCGCAGTCGGGGCAGTCCACTGCGTCGAAGCCGTGCTTGTCCTTCAGGTGCTCGAGGACCTCGATGCTCATGTCCTTCGATGAGCCCTCGCCCGACACGATGTAGGTCGCGACAATCTGCGCCTCACCGTCGCCGCTCAACAGCGCGCGCACCTTCTGGAGGCCCACGTAGACGAGCCACAGCACCAGCATGACGCCGTACACGTGGAACATGCGCGGAGGCTCCGCTGGGAGCTCGATGTGGATTCCGAAGAGCTCGATGGAGCTGCGCCAGAAGAGGCCGACGACAAGGCCGACGACACCGGCCAGGATGAGCGGCAGCCACTTCAAGAGCAGACCGGACGACCGTGGAGATTCATTCTCCGGCGTCGTGTTCATGTGGTGCTTCCCCCAGGGCATTCGCGCCGCCGACGTGGGCAGGCGCGCGGGGTCTAGCACGGGCTCGTGGTGAACCCGGTCATGCAAAGTTTGCGTCGGGGAGGTCCAATCGCTCTTCAGGCCGCGGCGCCCGCCTTCGTGAGCACATAGCAAAGCTCACGCAGCGCGGCCCTGCGCATGGAGGCCACGTCGGCGAAGCCCTCGTCGCGCGCAGCCTGCTCCATCTGCACGGGCACCATGCGCCCCTGGTTCTCCTCGAAGTACCAGGCCCACAGCGCGCCCTCGGTGATGCCCGCGTCCTCCAGCCTGGGCCGCGAGAGCCCCGCCGTCTCGAGCACCTGCTCCTTGTCGCGCGCACGCTCCAACAAGACGGCGTACTCACCCGTCAGCCGCAGGTGGTCGGCGAGGTGCCGCAAGACCTCCGGCTCCATGAGCGCCTCCACCCAGCGCACATGGGACTCGTCCCGCAGCAGCCGGGCGACGTCGTCCACGTGCTGCTCCGCCTTCCACAGCTCGAAGGACTCCGGCGTGAGGTGCCGCTCGTGGCTCAGCGCCTCCTTCGTCGCGTGGAGCTCCCATGCGTCCGGAACGCGCCCCACCCGCCGCGCCTCCTCCACGGCGAGTGCTCGCGCCATGCTCGCCCGCCGCGCCTCCTTCAGCCCTCCGCGCAGGCGGAGCTCATCGAGGAGCGCTTCGGTTCCCACGCCATCCGAGGTGCGTGCCGTCTGTCGAAGCGGCTGTCGCGCCGCGCGCCTTCGCGCCTCTTCCCATGCATCCGTGTGCTGGAAGGGGAAGCGGGTCTCCTTGGGCGAGAGCCCTGCCTCCACACGCGAGCGAATCGTGCGCAGCATCGCCACCGCGTCCGCGCGCTTCACATCCACGCGTCCCCGCGGCAGCCAGGCCTCGAGCGCCTCCACCTCCGCGCGAGGAAATCCCGACAGCAGCTTCGGCCACGCACGCTCCACGTAGAAGAGCGCCTTGGCGCGCTGCTCGAGCGAGGCGCGAACAGGCTCGCTCACCACTCCCGCCGCTCGTGCCGCCGCGAGCGTGGCGCGCACGTTGACCATCGCCTCGGACAGGGGACGCCAGTCGTGCTCGGCGCTCGCGTGCGCCACCGCGACCTCGTCATCGTCCTCCAGCACGCCCTGGCGGAAGTCCTCGAACACGCAGCCCACGCCCTCCATGCCGAAGGTGGCCAGCTCCGCGGCCCTCAGCGCCCCCATGCTCGAGGCCCCGAAGACATGGATGCCCTCCGACATCGCCCAGAGGATCTCCTTGTGCCAGACCGCGGGCACGTGCTCGAAGAACCCGTCGATGATACCCAGGGCCACCGGCTTCTCGCAGGCCGCGCGGTAGACATCGCCCTGCTGCGCGGGAGGCAGGTACACCGCGTCGAGCTCCCGCTTCGCCTCTTCGGCTCGCAGCGTGGGGCCGGTGAAGATGAAGACCTTCATCGCGCGCCTCCGCGCATCCGCTGGGCTCGCGGACCTGGTTGATACCCGGGCGCTTCGTGCGTCGTCTCCAACCCCGGCACCACCACCCGCACGACGGGCAACCCCAGCTCCGGCTTCGTCAGGTCCACCACCACCACCTGGCTCACGCCCACCGAGCGCACCCTCGCGAGCACCCACGCGAGGTCCTCCTCGAACGTGGCCGCGTCGTGATGCGGCGCTTGTTGGAACTCCCGCACCGCGGGCTCCTCGGCCAGCCGCTTGCGCAGTCGCTCCGCCGTCACGCCTTCGCGCGCGGCCTCGTACGCCTTGCGGTGCAGGTCATCTCTCGCGCCGCTGATGCGCGTGAGCCGACTCTGCGCGGCCTCCGTCAGGGCTCGCAGCAGGGCGACGGCTCGCGAGGGGTGACAGCCCATGCCGCCCGCCACCGCGACAGGGCGCAGCGGCTCGGGCTCCCGGTCGATGATGTAGCAGCTGAACGCGGGCACACCGATGTCGCTCGTCGTCTCCCAGACGCCCACGGCCACGCCCGCGCGCTCGTAGAGGTCCAGCACCTGCCGGCACTCGGCGTCGTCCACCGACTCCAGCTTCAGTCGCGTGGCGGCCTGGGCCTTCTCGCCGCCCGCATGCCAGAGCGCCGTCGCGTCGCGCTCCACCCCTTCACACAACCCATGCAGCATCGCCTCGAGCACGTGGTTGCCGGAGGCCAGCCCATTGCTGCTCATGAGGAACGCGCCGCTCCCCGTGGGCAGGGGCAGCGTGAAGTCCGTGTGCACCAGGTCGAAGGGCAGCCACAGCGGCCCCGAGCCCAACAGGTCCACGCCCTCCACCCAGAGCGTGCGCCAGTTGGGATGGAACAGGCTCACCGACAGTCGAGGCAGCCTGTCCACGTCGACCACGGGCGAGCGGAAGCGCAGCTCATTGTACGTGGCCAGCTTCAGGGGCAGCGTGACGTGCTCGGCGTGGTACGCCTCCACCGACTCCATCAACCCGGACGCCTTCGCCGCCGCGAGGCTCGTGCCCTTTCCCTGCGACACCGCCAGCGAGCGCGCGTTGGGCCGCGTCACCATCACCACCGGGAGGCCAATCGTGTCCAACCCCGTGACGTTGGCGACGCGGGTGATTCCCATGACGGGCATGAGCCGTTGCACACGCTCCAGCGTCTGCTCGGGCGTCATCACCCGGTGGGTCCCCTGGCGGAACTGCTTGGTCGTCCCGGGGGACGCGCTACCGGTGTCGAAGGAGAAGGGGCGCATCAAGGCTGGGGGTCGGGATTGCGGTAGACGGGGCCCTGCTCGCCGGCCTTCAGGTTCGGGCTCGGGCTGTAGCTCAGGAGGATGCTGTTGAGGTTGAGCAGGAAGCAGGTGATGGGCTCGGCGGCGTCGGACAGGTTCTCGGCCGCCGTGTTGGTGGGCGCCGCGACGTTGGCGGGCACCGGGAGGTTGGCGACCACCGTCTCGTTCTTCAACAGCGTGTCCAGGTCTCCCGTCAGGCTCTTGTCCGTGGGGGACAGCTTCTGGGCCTTCTGCCACTCCTCGGGCTTGAGCCAGTAGATGTTCCCGTCCGGCGCGTAGATGAGCAAGTCCGACTGGTCCACCGAGCACTCCACGCGCGCCTCGATGCGGGGGAACTCGGTGTCGTTGTTCCTGGGCGCGGCGACGACGGTGACGGGCTTGATGTTGTCATCCAGTCCGGAAATCTGGAGGACGTCCGGCGACGGCTGGGAGATTCCGATGGAGCCGTCGTTGCCCTCGATGCGGAAGTTCATCTTGCTCGTCACGTTCTCGGGCACGTTGGGGCTTCGCGACGGGACGCCCCACACGGAGACCTGGGTGGAGAAGCCCTCCAGCAGCGTGACGCGCTCGGGCTTGAAGAAGAAATACACATACGGGCCTGCCATGCGCACCTCGGAAACAAGGCCACGGGCCCCGAGGCCCTGGCGGGTGGAAGGAAGCACCTGCGGTCAACCGAGTTACAGATAGCAGAGCCGCCGGGCTGACTCACAGGCCTGGATGAGTGTGGTCCGCGCTTCGTCCATCCGGTCCGCGTCCGCCTGCGCCAACGCTTGCATCAACGCCTGCGTGAGGACGTCTGGCTGTCGCTGCTGGTGGCCCTCGAGCATCGCCCGGGCCTGCTCCAGCGCCTGGGGCAGTGCTCCTTCCGAGAGCTCCACGACGAGCAGGGGCCAGCGCGCGAGCCATTGGAAGGGGTACACGAGCGAGAGCGCCTGCCACAGTCGCAGCGACTCGGTGGCCGCCTGTCTCGCCGAGACGAAGTCCTGGGCACGCGAGGCCACCCAGGCCCGGGTGGCATGCGCCGCGCCCAGGTAGTCCGACATGCCGGAGCGCGTCGCCAGCTCCAGCGTGCGCTCCGTCGCCTCGCTCGCCTCCGCCACCCGCTCCCTCAAGCGGAGGATGACGGTGAGGTAGGTGAGGCAGCGCGTCTGCAACGTCACGTCTCCCTGCCGCTCGGCTCCGCGCAGGGACTCCTCCATCCAGCTCTGTGCCTCATCCAGTGCGCCATGGAAGAGCAACACCATGGCGACCACGCACCGGGCCCCCGCGTGCTCCGCTTCCCCCTCGGACTCCAGCGCCGCTTCCGCGTAGGCCCGGGCGTGGGCCACGGTCTCTGTCGATGCTCGATAGCGTTCGCTGCGCAGTTGCATCTGCACCAGCGAGTTGAAGAACCGCGCGCGCTGCAGCGGCGTGCCGTGGGCCCGCATCACCGGACGCACTCCCTCCACCAGGGCCCGCATCTCGTCGAGCTGGGCCAGCCAGTAGTGCACGGTGATGCGCTCACCCTGGAGCTGCACCCACTCGTGCCACCACGCGGCCTCCAACTGTCCGGGCGCGGAGGAGACGCTGTCGGGCATGGGTCCCAGCTCGGCCTGTGCCTGGGCATACACCCGCAGCGCTTCCTCGTTCTGATGGTGCGTCTGCAAGGACTTGCCCACCTTCCGCAGCACGTTGGCGCGACGGACACGCTGGGTTTGCTCAATCCGTGCCAGGGATTGGAGGAAGGCCTGACGCGCGTCCTGCTGGCGTCCGGTGAGCGCGAGCACCTCGCCCAGCGATTCCCAGACGACATCCAGTGCCACCTCCGGCGCGTCCAGGCCGGACGCATGCGCGTTCCCCGAGGACGCCGCGGCCTCGCGCAGCGCGGACTCGTAGAAGGAGATGGCGTCGCCATTGGCATACGCCGAGCGCGCCGCGTCCGCCGCCCGCGCGAACCAGCCGCTGGCCCGCTCGGGCACTCCCGCGCGCGACCAGTGGTGGGCAAGGCCCGCGGCCAGCGGCGTCAGGCCCGAGAGTGAAGTCTCGCCATGTGCCTCCAGGTGCTCCGCGCAGCGATGGTGCAGGGCGCGTCGTCGCGTGTCGGGGATTCGCGCGTAGGCCACCTCGCGCAGCTTGTCGTGCACGAAGCGCAGCCGGCCCCCGCCGGACTCCTCGAGCACCTGCCGACGCCGCAGCTCCTCCACGGCCTCCGCGCTCGTGCCCTCCGGCAGCGCGGTGGCGGACAAGAGCAGCTCCTCATCCAGCTCGCGCCCCAGCACCGCGGCGACCTCCGCCAGCGCGCGCCCGTGCTCGCCCAGGTCCGACAGGCGCCGCTCGATGAGCTCGGCGATGCTGCCGGGCAGGGGCAGGGGACGGCCGCCGGCGCTGCCCTGGGCCTCGAAGAGCCACTCGCCGGAGGGCGCGCGGAAGAGCAGGCCCGCGTCGATGGCGGCGCGCAGGTACTCCGCGATGAAGAAGGGATTGCCGCTCGTCTCCTGCACCAGCGCGTCGACGAAGGGCGCGGGCACCTCGCGCAGCGCGAGCATGTCGCGCACCATCTGCCCCGCGCTCCTCGCGTCCAGCCGGCCGACTTCGACGCGCACCGCGTCGGACGCGCCCACCACCTCGCGCAGGGCCTGCCCCATCTGGTCCATCCGATAGGTGCCCACGAGCAACACCGGCCGCTTCGCGAGGTGCCGCGCGTCGAGTTCCAACAGGAAGCTCAGCGTCAGCTCGTCCGCCCACTGCAAGTCATCCAGCACCAACAGCAGCGGCTGCGCCTCCGCCAGCGCGCACAGCGTGTCGCGCAGCGCCGACAACACGCGCAGGCGCGCCTCCTGCGCGGGCAGGGGAGGGGGCTCGGGCAGCTCGCGCTGACCGGGCAGCTGCGACAAGGACGGCTCGTACGCCGCGAGCACGCGTCCCCGAGGTCCGAGCAGCCGCGCCGTCTCGGCCGCGCCGCGCTCGTTGCAGCGGTCCGCCACCGCGTGCATCAGCGGACGCAGGGGCTGCAGGGGCGCGGCGTGCAGGTCCGTGCCGCCCTCGCCCATGGCCACGCACTCGCCCGTCACCACCGCCATGCGTCGCCAGCCGGCCTCCGCCGCCAGCTCCAGCGCCAGCCGCGTCTTGCCCGCGCCGCTCTCTCCGCCGAGGAAGACCCGGCCGCCGTGTCCACGGGCGGCCGCGTCGAGCGCCGCCATCAGCCGGCCCAGCTCACCGCCGCGTCCCGACAGGTCAGGCCGATACAGATAGGCGGGCGTCCGGGGCACCGCGGCGGCGCCCTCCTCGCCGTGCGCCGCGCCCAGGGCCTCGAGCGCGGACGACACGTCCTCCGCGTATCCCGGCCGCTCCTGGGGGCGCTTGGCGAGCAGCCGCAGCACCAAGGCGTCCAGCGCCGTGGGCACCCCCTCCACGCGCAGGCCCGGCGGCACGGGCGTCAGGTGCAGGTGCTGATGGGGCAGCGGCCCCTCGCGGCCGGGGACGAAGGGCGGCCGTCCCGTGAGCTGCTCGTAGAGGATGCAGCCCAGGGCGTAGAGGTCCGCCCGCGCGTCCACGTAGTCGCCCCGGAGCTGCTCCGGCGCCATGTACGTGTCGCTGCCCACCACCACGCCGCTCACGTCCAGCGTCTCCCGCCCCCGTGAGCCGCCGAAGCGCGCGGCGATGCCGAAGTCCACCAGCACCGGCGTCCCATCAGGACGCAGGAAGACGTTCTCCGGCTTGAGATCCCGGTGCACCAGCCCGTTGCCATGCAGGAACGCCAGCGCCGAGCACAGCCGCCGGGTCAGATTGAGCGTCCCCCTCAGCCGCTCGCCGTCCAGCGGCCCCGTCCCCGGCGCGGGTGTGGCCAGCCGCAGCGTCTGCCCCCGGAGCAACTCCATGGCGTACCAGGGCAGCCCCCGCGTCACGCCCTCGGCGACGATTCGCACCACGCCCGGGTGCCGGAGCCGGCGCAACGCATGGATTTCCCGACGGATGCTGGCCAACGGAACCTCCGAGGCCGCGCGCACCGTCTTCACCGCCACCCCCTCGCCCGTCTCCGGATGCTGCCCCCGGTAGACGACGCCCATGCCCCCCTGCCCGAGCACCTCGAGCAGTGTGTATGGGCCGATGGTCGCCCCCACCCCAGGCAGCGTGGGAATCCGAGAAGACTCCGTCATAAAGGGCATCGAGCATAGCGAGCCCCCCTGGCACGTCCCATCTGCGTTGCGTTGGGACGCGGCTGCGTACCAGTTGGACGCGGTTTGGGGCCTCCAAGGGTCGCATTTCGAGTCAAACCCCTGAAAAGACGTAAAATGCGTGTTTGGCATGAATCGCGCATGGGGTTTCGGCGCGGCGCCACGGGAAACCGGGTGCCCAGCCGTCAGCGAGGTTCGGGAACGCGGAAGGAGGGGCCGCTCCTTCCGCGTTCTTCATCTCCGCTACACTGCCTCCCCTCCGATGCGGCCCTTGGCGGGTACTCTCGGATGGCACCGGACGGAGGCGAGTGGATGCACGAGGAGATGCCGCAGCTCATGAGCGCGCTGCGGGGGGCGAAGGATTTCGAGACCGCGGCGACCACCACCCTCAAGCACATGTTGGCCGTGGCGCAGGACGCCGTTGCGTCCAGTCGGTACGCAGCCCGCGCCCGCGTGCTTCGCGGAATCGTCCACTTGCGCCCGGGGGAAGCCTACCGCCGCCTGGCCGCGCTGGATGTGGGCGCCACTGAGATTACGGATGCGAGTGTGGGGACCCCCTTCTTCACGTCGGCCACGGCGTGGAGGGCGGTGGTGGAGCACCGCTGCGCGGTGTCCATCGACGTCAACGTGGGCACGGTGCAGCCGCACGCGCCGGACGCCCCGGTGACGGGTGACCCGGGGCTCGCGGGGTTCCACAGCAACGAGAGCCGTCAGCGCTTCCTGGGCCGTCACGCCACGCACGTGTGCGTGCTGCCCCTGCGCACGCCGGGCGGCAGCATCGAGGGGATGATCTCCCTGGAGGCGGACTGCCTGGCCGCCATGGGGCAGGAGTTCGTCTGGCGCGAGTCCGGCGAGCGGCTCCAGCTGTTGGCGGACGTGGCGGCGCCGTACCTGGCCGGCCTGCCGCAGCGTCCGGTGGCGACTCCGGAGGTGGACGAGTACCTGCCGGTGGTGGGCCGCTCCATGGCGGAGCTGCTGCCCATCCTGCGCGTCTTCGCGCTGCAGGACGAGACCATCCTCATCAGCGGCGCGACGGGCGCGGGCAAGTCGCGGCTGGCGCGCTGGTGCCACGAGCGCTCCAACCGTCGGGGCAAGCCCTTCGAGACGTTGGACCTGGTGACGGTGCCCGAGGACCTCCAGATGGCGGAGCTCTTCGGCTGGAAGAAGGGCGCCTTCACGGGCGCGGTGCGTGACGCGCCCGGCAGCGTGGCGCGCGCGGACGGCGGCACGCTGTTCATCGACGAAATCGACAAGCTGTCGCTCAAGGCGCAGGCGGGCCTGCTGCACCTGTTGGAGTCGCGCAGCTACCGCCCGCTGGGCGAGGGCACCGGTGAGCGTCAGGCGGACGTGCGCTTCATCATCGGCACCAACGCGGACCTGCACGCCGAGGTGCGCGCGGGCCGCTTCCGCGAGGACCTCTACTACCGCGTCAACGTGTTGCCGGTGCGCATGCCCGCGCTGCAGGAGCGTCAGGACGAAATCCCGCTCTGGGCCCAGTACATGGTGAAGCGCCGCCACCGCGAGCGCTCCCCCGAGGGCAACGCGCGCGTGACGCCGGACGCGGAGCGGCTGCTCGTCGGCAGCGCGTGGCCGGGCAACCTGCGTCAGCTCGACAACATCGTCCGCCGTGCGTACACGCTGGCCATGGTGGAGCACGCCGTGTCCGGTGGTGAGCTGGTGCTCCACGAGAAGCACGTGGCGCGCGCGCTCGACTACGAGCAGGCGCCGGGTGGCAAGCCCTTGCCGGACGCGCTGAAGGCGGCGGCCCAGGCCTTCGTCGCGGAGGCGCGCCGTCGCAACGCGCCCCTGGACCTGGACCTCGCGGACGCGTTCCGTGGACTGGTGCTGGGCGTGGCCATCCGGCAGGTGGGGCGCGACGACGGCTTCAAGCTGTTGGGGCGCGAGAGCCTGGTGAAGAACCGCAACCACCACAAGGCGCTCAAGCGCGAGCTGGAAAAGGTGGAGGCGCTCTACAAGGCACTGGGGGAGGACGCCTCGCCGTTCGCGGACCTGCTCTCCGAGGACGAGGCGGCCTGAGCCGGCGCCAAGTGGCCCGCGGTACAATGCTCGCTGAGAGGAGCCGTTGCTAGCTTCCGAGAGACACGACACTCGGGGGTGAGAACAGTGAAGCTCCTCTCACAATGCGCCATCGTCACCGGTGGCGCGCAGGGAATCGGTCTGGCCGTCGCCTCGCGGCTCATGCGCGAGGGCACCCACGTGCTCGTTTTCGGACGCACGGAGACGAAGGTGGTGGAGGCGGCCGAACGTCTCAACCGCGAGGCGGAGGGCCGCGCGCGCGCCGTGCCCTTCGCCGGAGACGTGTGTCGGGTGGACGACGTCCACCGTGCCCACGAGCTCGCCACGCGCGAGCTGGGGCTGCCCGGCATCCTGGTGAACAACGCGGGCACGGTGTCGCTGTCACTGCTGATGGACCTGCCCGAGGACGAACTGGACAGGCTGTTCGCGGTGAACCTGAAGGGGCCCTTCCTCTGCCTGAAGACCTTCGCCCGCGCGCTCATCGCCCGGGGACAACCGGGCGCGGTCGTGAATGTCTCGTCGCTGTGCCAGACGGTGGTGTCGGAGGGCTTGGGGCACTACAGCGCGTCGAAGGCGGCGCTCGCCCAGCTCTCACGCGCGGCGGCGCTGGAGCTGGGGCGTCACAACATCCGCGTGAATGTCGTCGCCCCGGGCGCCACCCACACGCCCCAGGCCGCGGCCTTCATCGAGGGGCCGACGATGCACCGCGAGCTGTTGGCGCGCACGCCGCTGGGGCGCGCGCATGCCTTGGCGGACGAGGTGGCGCGGGTGGTGATGTTCCTGTGCTCCGACGACTCCGCCTGGATGACGGGCGAGAGCCTGGACGTGGACGGCGGCAACCACCTGCGCGGACTGCCCAACTACTGGGAGGCGCTGAACCCGCCCCGGTAGCCACCCGACGGCGGGGAGATTCCCGTCGCGCCCCGGGCCAGCTCGTCGCACACGAGCGCCTGGAGCCGGAAGGCCATGCGCGCCTCCTGGATGATTTCGCGCGCCTCGTCTTCTTCCAGCTCCAGGCCGTCGATGCGCGAGTGCAGCCGCACGCGCAGCGCCGTCAGCTCGCCGGGCGTGGCGGAGCCGTGGAACAGCGTGCCTCGGGAGTCCTCGAGCTCGAAGGCGCTGGCGACGATGCCCGCCCGCTCCGGCGCGGTGAACAGGTCCAACACGCACCGCGCGTAGACGTGCGCGACGAGCAGGTGCGGCGCGTCCTCGGCCACCTCGCGCAGACGCTCGGCGTGCAGGCGCGTCTCCACGCACGCGAAGGTCTCCGTGCGCGTCTCGCCGCAGAAGTACGCCAGGTCCGCCTCCAGCGCGTCCGCGCGCCGCAGCTCCGGCATCAGCAGCACGGGCGTCAGCGACGTGCGCGCGGCGTGGGGCAGCACGCTCTCGTACGTCGCGTAGAGCATGTGGAGCTGGCGCAGGTAGCTGACGTAGTGCTGGGCGCGGACGTACTGGCCATAGACGCCTTCCCACGTGCCGCCGAAGAGCGACTGGAGGAACACCGAGCGCTCGGCCTGCTCGTGGGCTCGCGCCGTGCCTTCCGTGAGCAGCACGGACAGCGGCGCGGAGGTGGGGGCCACCGGCTGGAGGGCCTCCGCCTCGCTCTCGCTCAGCCGACGCACGCGCGCGGACTGCTCGTTGCGCGGCAGACGCAACGTCCCCGTGGTGCCGCTCACTGCTTCCACCCGCCGAACGTCGGGGACTGCATCGACGGCGCGCTCTCCGCGTCGTCCGCGTGCGAGCGCTCGGGCTCATCCAGGTTGTGCACCGCCTCGACCAGCGTCATGCCGATGGCGCGCAGCACTTCCTCTTCGACACGAATCGTCACCGGCCCCATCGCCAGATGGATGTGACCACAGGTGCAACGCGTCACCTCGGCGCATGGCCCCCGCGCGAGCACCCTCTTGCCGCATCCCTGACCGAGCATCGCGTGTCTCCTTCTTGATGATTTTGATTTTGATTATCGAAATCAACATGATGATGCGCGAAACCCGCTCGGGAGTCAATCCCGAGGGGGACGGGGCGACAGCGGGGATGCGGCGCAAGCCCCGCGCGGGTTGGTGGATGATGCGCAGGCTGCGCCGTTGTCGGGAGGCAGCCCTCGGGAGGGTTACTCGATGACAGCGGGCGACGCGTCGGCGGGAGCGCCGACGTGGGTGGCCGCGTCGGCCTCGGTGGGGCTGTCGATGGTCGGCGCATCGACCGTGGTGGGCGCATCGATGATGGAGTTCGCATCGACGTCGTCGGGAGTGTCGGTAATGGCCGTCGCGTCGACGTCTTCCGCGGAGTCGGCGCCAAGCGGCTGCCGTTCCTTGTCGCGCAGGCCCGCGAGGACGCTGTTGCCGTTGTCGGCGGTCTTCAGCTCCGCGTAGCGCGCGCGCTGGTATCGCCCGGCGTGGCCCTCCTGGAAGAAGAAGGACTCCGCGCCCAGTCGGAAGCGGCTGTCCCGGATGCGGTAGCGCAGCCTGTGCTCGTCAGGCGCCAGCGGGACATCGGGCGAGTCCATGCGCGCGAAGGTCCCCACACCATCGCCATCAAGCTTCAACACGAGCACGCCGTCGTGGGGAAACGACTCGCGCTTGTCGTTGAGGTCCCGGGTGAGTGCGTAGTCGAGCACCATGTAATCGCCCTGCATCAGCGAGCGCGGGTCCCTGGGCGCGAGCTCCAGCAGGATGCCCTTGCCGGTGGAGAGCACTCGCTCCTTCTGGACGACGAGGCCCAGCGGCACGGCGAGCGCGAGCAGCAATCCGACGAAGAAGAGGGTCGAGCGCATCAGCGTGCCTCCACGGTGGACGGCGTCTGGGGAAAGCGGCGCGAGAGGAAGAGTCGGAGGCCGAGCAGGATGACCCCGCTGCCCATGAGCGCGAGCGCCTTGGCGAGCAAGGTGACGCTCATGTCGTAGTAGTACCAGGTGCCCGAGGCGAGCAGGAACGCAGTGGCGATGCCCACCATCAGGCTGCTGCGCCGATGGAAGCCGAGCACCAAGAGGCCCACCGAGGTGATGACCGCAGGGGTTTGAGCGGTGAGGACGGCGACGAGCGTGAGCGCGGCGAAGACGGCCGCGCCTTGGGGGCCCGAGGGCGGCAGGTCGTGCTCCCTCATGACCTGCCACGCCGTGACGAGGGTGAGCGCGGTGAGGCCCAGTGTGAGCAGGGGCATTGGCAGCGACTCATGCAGGTCGGGGGTGAGGAGGAAATGCGAAACGCGCGTGACCATCGCGGCGGGTAGACCGCAGGCGAGCCCGAAAGCGACGGGGCCGACGAGGTCACCGAGCCTGCCCGTTCTCAGCCGTGCCTGGTGGAGGAAGAGCCAGTAGAGGAGCGCAGCGCACGCGAGGATGCACAGGTCCATCCCCGGGCCCGGCACCAGCTCCATCAGGAGGTAGAAGCTTGCCCCTGCCGCGCCGAGCGTGGCGAGGAAGCGCAGCGTGGCGTCCGGATAGACGAAGAGCAGGGCCAGGCTGATGACGAGGAGGGCTCCGACACCGGCGAGGTCCGAGCCGAAATGAGCGACCCCGGTCGCTGCCATGCCCACGCCAGCCAGCGTCACCGCGAGCGTGAGCTGCTCGAGGAACACGCCCTGGATGGTGCGTCGGAGCGCGACGGCGGCGATGACGAGGACGAGGCCGACCCCCGAGAAGACCTCCTCTTCCTTCCAGAGTCCCACGCAGACGAAGAAGCTCACCAGGAAGATCGCGGACAGCCAGGCGCCGAAGGCGGCGAAGGCCTTCACGAACCAGGGCGAGGCGGTGCTGGTGCGCTGGTGCACCTCGAGCGTCGCGCGGGCGCGGGCCTCGGCGAGCTCATCGACCTGACCTTCGCTTCGCAGACCCTCGAGGACCTGTTGGATGGACGGGCGCAGGGACATGTCAGGACTCCTCGGAGGCGCCCGTGGCGCGGGCCTCGGCGCGCAGCCAACTGACGGCGATGGCCACCTGGATGATGATGAAGATGGGGAGGATGAAGAGTCCCAGCTCGTCCTTCGTGCCCTCGAACACCACGCGGCCCAGGCCCGTCGTCACGAGCGTCATCACCGAGAGCGCACCGAGGGTGAGCAGGAACAGCTCGCCGCGCAGGTGCCGGTGGAGCGCGTACTCCGCGGCGAAGGTCCCGAGGAGCAGCACCAGGGCGGTGAGCCCGCTGAGTCCCACCTCGTCGGGGATGATGATGAACGACGTGCCGACGGCAAGCAGGGGCAGCACGCCCATCGTCGCGAGGACGCGAGGCAGCCAGCGCCCCTGGAGCCAGGAGACGCCCCGGTTGGCGAAGTGTTCGTGGGTGGCCCACGCCAGGCCATTGAGCAACCCGAGCACCACGGCGAGCCAGCCCTTCGCGTCGTCGCCACCGCCGAGGACCTGGTCCTGGAAGAGCGCGATGCCGGTGTTCGCGAGCACGAGGAGGAGCAGCCACAGGGGCGCGAAGCGCGCCGCGAGCACCCAGGGCAGGATGAGCGCGGCCCAGCCGACGAACAGCTCGAACGCGTCCGCGCCCGTTTGATACGCCTGTCCGTAGACGGCGAGCATCGCGCCGACGAGGACCGCCGAGGCGAACAGGCTGCACTGTCCGGCGAGCGTGTCGCCGAGTCTGCGCGAGAGCAGCGCGGTGCCGAGGATGCCGACGCCGATGAGCCCCAGCTTGGCGAAGCGGTGCATCTCCGCCCAGTTGTAGGCGAAGAAGTAGATGACGCCGGAGAGCAGCAGCAGCGCGCCGAGGCCGAGCAGCACGGTGGACACGAAGCGCCGCCACGCGTCGGGCGTCGGAGAGGCCGTGGAGAGGGCGAGCGCGCGCTCCAGGGCTTCGGGAGGAATGACGCGGGCCTCGGTGAGCGCGCGCAGTCGCTCGGGTGTCGCATCGAGTTCGAGCAGGTCTTTCGGCACGCTCCGCAGTCTATCCAAGAGTCGTACCCATCCGGGGGCTCTCCTCGGCACAAGGCGCGGGGACACGCGGTGGGATGGCCGCCTGCCCACGGGTTGTGCAGCGCGCTGCACACCGGGAAGGGTGGTATACGCAGTCGCGCACGGCGGTGCTCGCCGGCGGTGAGGTGAGGTCCGCATGCCCGAGATTCCGGACGAGGTCCACGAGCGCATCCAGGCGCTCTGCGCCGAGGGAGATGAGCTCGCGGAGAAGGGAGACCTCGCCGCGGCGCTGCGGTCCTTCAAGTCCGCCTTCCAGCTCATCCCCGAGCCATGGATGGAGTACGAGGCGACCACGTGGGTCTGCACGGCCATCGGCGACACGCTCTTCCAGATGGGAGAGTTCTCGCGAGCACGCGCCGCGCTCAAGGACGCCGTCCACGCGCCCGATGGCCTGGGCAACCCGTTCATCCACCTGCGGCTGGGACAGTGCGAGTTCGAGCTCGGAGACATGCGGCGCGCCGGTGATGAACTGGCGCGGGCCTTCATGGGCGCGGACAAGGAGATCTTCGAGCAGGAGGACCCGAAGTACCTGCGCTTCCTCGAAACACTGCTGCACCCTGCCCAGAAGTCCTGAGGGCTCCAGGAACCGGAGCGCGCCATGGTCCAGGGTGGACGCAGTCGTCTGCTTCGTGTCGTCGTCTGTTGTTGGGGGCTGGTGCCCGCACCGGCCCTCGCTCGAACCGCGCAGTCCGTGGCCTCGCCCATGTCCACCTCTCCGGTCGTCCTCGTCCCCGAACCCCACGCGCTCGCGGAGCGGTGGGACCAGGTCCATCTCGAGTCGCTCCCGGTGGCGCCGCTCGTCCGGCACGCCGACGTGGCGCGGCACCTGAAGGACTTGAAGGCGCGTTCACCTGACTTCTTCCGGCTCGAAGTGGTGGGGCACTCGGTGGAGGGGCGCGCGCTCCACCATGTCGCGCTGGGTACGGGCTCGCGTCACGTCCTGCTCTGGTCGCAGATGCACGGGGATGAGCCCACGGCGACCACCGCGCTGTTGGACCTGCTCGAGTACCTGAGGACACACCGGGACGAACCCTGGGTGGCGAGGCTGCTGTCCTCGCTCACGCTCCACGCGGTGCCCATGCTCAACCCGGATGGCGCCGAGCGCTTCCAGCGCCGCAACGCGCAGGGCATCGACATCAACCGCGACGCGCTCGCGCTCCAGACGCCCGAGGCGAGGACGCTCAAGAAGCTGCGCGACGAGCTCCAGCCGTTCATCGGTTTCAACCTGCACAACCAGGGCTGGCGTCACGGGGTAGGGGACACGGGCCGGCCCGCGTCCATCTCCGTGCTCGCGGCCGCGTTCGACAAGGCGCGGAGCGACAACCCCGGGCGTCTGCTCGCGAAGAAGGTCTGCGCGGTGATTCGCGACGCGGTGGAGCCGCTCGCGCCTGGACAGGTGGGGCGCTACGACGACAGCTTCGAGTCGCGGGCCTTCGGCGACAACATGACGCGCTGGGGGACACCCTCGGTGCTCATCGAGACGGGGGCGTGGACCTCATTGCCGCCGGACGAGCCCCTGGTGCGGCTCAACTTCGTCGCATTGGCCACGGCGTTGGACGCGCTCGCGAGTGGCCGGGCCGAGTCGGCGGAGGTCTCGCGCTACGAGTCCATCCCCCAGAACGAGAGCTCCGGCGTCGTCCATCTGTTGCTCCAGGGCATCGGCCTGTTCGGCGCGGATGGCAAGCCCTTCACCGGCGACGTGGGCATCGCCGTCAACCGGGCCGTGCGCGCCAAGGGCAAGAAGCCCGTGTTGGCGCACGTGGGGAAGATTGAAGAGCTGGGAGATCTGCGCGTCCTCGGCGCCGTCGAGACGGTGGACGGCGCGGGTCTGTTCGCGGTGCCACTGTCCGGCAAGGGCGCGAAGCCGGGTGATACCGTTCGACTCACGCAGCCCGCACGTCAGTCGTTGTCCCTGGGCCAGCGCGGGGACCTGATGCTCCTCCGGCCGTTGGACGCAACGGACACGTACCGCATCGAGCGCATCATCCGCTTCGACCCGTGAGCCGCGAGGCATCGCTCCGACGGTGCCTCGCGGGTCCGTGTCGCCGGAGGTCGTCGCTCGCTTCATGCGAATCCTCCGTTTCGTCCACGCCATGTCGCGGAGTCCCAGGCGCATCCTCCGCATTGATTCGCGTGTGGCGCGCTACGGCTGACCCTGCGCGGCCAGGAAGGACTTCAGCTCGGGGAGCACGCGCTCCGGACGCTCCTGATGGGGACTGTGGCCCGCGTCCACGCGCACCAGCCGCGCATTCGGGAAGCGCCGGGACGCCTCCTCGGCGAGTGACAGGGGCAGCACCTCCTCCCGCTCACCCCAGACGAGCAGCACCGGCGCCGTGATTCCATCGAGCCGCTCCCGACGGTGGAACACCGGCCCCATCAGCGGCACCAGGCTGTCGAAGGCCCGCGCGGCTTCATCGTGCCCACCCGGCGCCGACATCAGCTCGTAGTCGAGCGCGCCCAGCCGTTCCCCCAGCGGCGTCGGCGCGGGGGGCATCATCCGAGCCCAGGCCCACGGCCCCAACGAGCGCGCCAGCCGCTCCGGTCCCGCGCGGAAGAAGGCCCGAGCCTTGCGCGCCATGTCCGGCCCCAGCCCCATCGCGTCCACCAGCACCAACCGCTCCACCGGCACACGCGCGCGCAGCGCCAGCTCCACCCCCACCAGCCCGCCCAGCGAGTGGCCCACCACGGACACGGGCCCCGGGGCGAGCTGTTCGAGCAGCGCCTCCACGGGGGCGGTGAAGAACCCCACTCCCTCCTCCGCCGAGCGGACGGGCCCCTCGGTCGGCGAGGACATCCCGAAGCCGGGCAGGTCCACCGCGAGCACCCGGTGCCCCCGCGAGAGCGCCGTCAGGTACGCGAACCATGTGGAGGCCGCCCCGCCGCGCCCGTGCAGGAGCACCACCGTGGGCCCCTGGCCCCCCTCCAGCACCCGCAGCGCTCCCCCTCCGGGCAGCCAGTGCACCGTGGCCGTCACCGCCGGGGCCAGCTGGGCCAACAGCCCCGCCTCCACGGCCCCCGCCGAGGGCGCCTGGGCCCAGGCCGAGCGCTTCATGGCCGCGAGTCCCCGGAAATTCGCGAGGTGGGACGAGAACTGGGGGACAATGGGGCCATGGACACGGTCCTCGGGGACAAGGGGACCCAACTTACTGGAATGCCCGGCCTTCTGCGGTGTTGAGCCCGATACCCGGTCAACCCTAGGCTGCCCGCCGCCAGTCTCATCCGAGGCGTCATGAACACGGACATCCGCGCGCTCACCGAACGCGTGCAGCAGGAAAGCAGCTTCGTCGAGGTCCTCAACCAGGAAACCGGCAAGGTCATCGTCGGCCAGCGCTACATGCTGGAGCGCATCCTCATCGGCCTGTTGTGCAACGGCCACGTGCTCCTGGAGGGCGTGCCCGGCCTCGCCAAGACGCTCACCGTGCGCACGGTGGCCGACGCGCTCAGCGCCACGTTCATGCGCATCCAGTTCACCCCCGACCTGCTGCCCGCGGACGTCGTGGGCACGATGATCTACAACCAGCAGGCCGCGAACTTCACCGTTCGCAAGGGCCCCATCTTCGCGAACATCGTCCTCGCGGACGAAATCAACCGCGCCCCCGCCAAGGTGCAGTCCGCGCTGCTGGAGGCCATGGCCGAGCGCCAGGTCACCATCGGCGACCAGACCTTCGGGTTGCCCTCGCCGTTCCTCGTGCTGGCCACGCAGAACCCCATCGAGCAGGAGGGCACCTACCCGCTGCCCGAGGCCCAGGTGGACCGCTTCATGCTCAAGGTGAAGGTGGGCTACCCGACGCGGGATGAGGAGAAGATCATCATGGACCGCATGTCCGGAGGCTCCTCGCCCCGGGCCCAGCGCGTCGTCGCGGTGGAGCACCTGGTGCGCGCCCGCGAGCTCGTCCACCACATCTACATGGACGAGAAGGTGAAGGAGTACATCCTCAACGTCGTCTTCGCCACGCGCGAGCCGGGCAAGTACGGCCTCAAGGATTTGGCCGACTACATCCAGTTCGGCGCCTCGCCGCGCGCCACCATCTCCCTGGCCCAGGCCGCTCGCGCGCATGCCTTCCTGCGCCACCGCGCCTTCGTCACGCCCGAGGACGTGAAGGCCATCGCCTTCGACGTGCTCCGCCACCGCGTGGCGATGACGTACGAGGCCGAGGCCGAGGACCTCACGCCGGAGAAGATCATCCAGCGGGTGTTCGACCGCGTCGAAGTGCCCTGACCTCCCGCCGAGCGCCCCGTGCTGCCCAAGGACCTCATCCGCCGCATCCGCAAGCTGGAGATTCGCACCCGCAAGGTGGTCTCCGACATGCTCGCGGGCCAGTACCACTCGGTCTTCAAGGGCCGGGGCATGGCCTTCTCCGAGGTGCGGCAGTACCAGCCCGGCGACGAGATTCGCATCATCGACTGGAACGTCACCGCGCGCATGAACGAGGCCTACGTCAAGGTCTTCACCGAGGAGCGCGAGCTCACGGTGATGCTCCTGGTCGACGTGTCCGCCTCCAAGGAGTTCGGCTCGAAGGAGCGCACCAAGGCGGAGATCGCCGCCGAGGTCGCCGCGCAGATCGCCTTCAGCGCCATCGCCAACAATGACCGGGTGGGGCTCATCCTCTTCTCGGACCGGGTGGAGAAGGTGGTGCCGCCGCGCAAGGGCCGCACGCACGTGCTCCGGCTGGTGAGCGACATCCTCACCTTCCAGCCCCAGGGCAAGGGCACGAACCTGTCGGCGGGGCTGACGTACCTGACGCAGGTGGCGAAGCGGAAGGCCGTCACCTTCCTCGTCTCCGACTTCCAGGCGCGCGACTACGAGAAGCCGCTGCGGCTGGTGGGGCGCAAGCACGACCTGGTCCCCGTCGTGGTGGAGGACCCGCTGGAGGAGGCCTTCCCGCGCCTGGGGCTGGTGGAGATGGAGGACCCGGAGACCGGAGACCGCTTCGTCGTGGACACGAGCGACCCGCGCGTGCGGGGCCGCTACGCGCGCGCCATGCAGGCCGCTCGCGACGAGCGCCGCAAGCTCTTCAAGAAGCTGGAGCTGGACCACGTGGAGCTGCGCGCCGGAGACGACCACGGCAAGGCGCTCGCGCAGTTCTTCCGCGCGCGGGCCCGGAGGATGGCGGCATGAGCCGGTGGATGGCGCGCATCGGGATGGTGCTGTGCGTGGGCGTGCTGACGCTCGCGTCGTCGGCCGGGGCCCAGGCTCCGAAGGGGACTCCGCCCGCGAGCCCGCCCGGGGCTCCCACGCACGAACAGACGCAGCCGCTGGACGTGTCGGTGCGCGTGGACCCGCAGCAGGTGCGCATCGGCGACCCGTTCACGTACCACGTGGTGCTCACCCACCCGAAGGACCACCGCTACGAACTGGCGGTGCCCAAGGAGACGGGTGACTTCGAGTTCCTGGACCAGACGCGCCAGCGGCAGGACGGCGCGGACTCGGCCACCACCACGTTCGCGGTGCGCATGTCGGCCTTCGCGCTGGGGACGGTGCAGGTGCCCGCGCTCGCGTTCGACGTGGCCACGCCGGAGGGCCCTCGCCAGTACTCGCTGCCGGGCCGGCAGATTGAAGTGACGTCCACGCTGCCGCCGGAGGCGGAGGGGCAGGGCGCGGACCTGTTCGACATCCAGCCGCCGCAGGAGGTGCCCATCCGCTCGTGGCGGCTGGTGCTGGCGCTGCTGGGCGCGCTCGCGGCGGGCCTGTTGGCGTGGGCGCTCATCCGCTGGTGGAGGAACCGCCCCAAGCACGTGTTCGTGCCGCCCCCGCTGCCGCTGGACGTGCGCACGCGCAAGGCGCTGGACACGCTCAAGACGGAGAACCTGCCCGCTCGCGGCCTCGTGAAGGACCACTACTTCCGCCTGTCCGAAATCGTCCGGGGCTACCTGGGCGAGCGCTATGGCTTCGAGGCGTTGGAGTGCACCAGCTCCGAGCTGATGTCCTCGCTGCGCCGCCTGGCCCCGCCGGGACTTCCCGAGGACAAGCTCATGCGCTTCGTGTCCGAGTCGGACATGGTGAAGTACGCGCGGGCGGACGCCACGCCCGAGAGCTGTCGTGACGCGCTCCTGTTCGGCTACGAGCTCGTCGACAAGACCTACGTTCCGCCCCAGCCGATTCAAGCTCCCGACAATGCCGCCGCTCCCCGCGTTCAATAACCCCGAGGCGCTCTGGGGGCTGCTGCTCGTCCCGCTCCTCTTGGTGCAGGCCTGGCGGGAGCGTCGCGCTCGCGCGCCCCTGCGCTTCTCCGCGGCGCACGTGTTCGCCAAGAGCGGCAAGGGCCTGCGCACGTACATGCTGCCGCTCTTGCCTCTGTTGCGCGTGGTGGCGGTGACGGCGGCGGTGCTCGCCATCGCCCGGCCCCAGGTGCGCGACTCGCGCGTGCGCGACCTGTCGGTGGAGGGCATCGACATCGTGGTGGCGTTGGACTTGTCCACCTCCATGGAGGCCGGCGACTTCCGTCCGCAGAACCGCCTGCACGTGGCCAAGGAGGTGCTCACCGAGTTCATCGCCAACCGCGTGAATGACCGCATCGGCCTGGTGGTCTTCGCGGGCGCGGCGTACACGCAGGCGCCGCTCACGCTGGACTACGGCGTGCTGAAGGAGGTCATCAAGCAACTGCGCACCCGCGTGCTGGAGGACGGCACGGCGATTGGTGACGCGCTGGCCACCTCGCTCAACCGCCTGCGCGACTCGGAGGCGAAGAGCCGCGTGGTGGTGCTGATTACGGACGGCGACAACAACGCGGGGAAGCTGTCGCCCATGGACTCCGCGAACATGGCGCAGGCGCTCCACGTGCCCATCTACACCATCCTGGTGGGCAAGGGCGGCAAGGTGCCCTTCCCGCAGGGCACGGACCTGTTTGGCAACACCGTGTGGCGCGAGACGGAGATTCCCATCAACCCGGAGCTGATGCAGGACATCGCGGACCGCACGGGCGGCGAGTACTACCGCGCGACGGACCCGGAGGGCCTGAGGCGCGGCCTGCAGAAGGTGCTCGATTCGTTGGAGCGCTCCAAGCTGATGGAGGGCGGCGCGTCCGCCACCTACCGCGAGGAGTTCCACCCGTTCCTCCTGGCCGCCTTCGGCCTGCTCGCCCTGGAGCTGCTCCTGCGCTCCACCTTCCTGAGGGTCTTCCCGTGACGCCCGTGGAACCCTGGCGCTTCACCGTGCTCGGTTATCAGGCGGGACTGGCCCAGCCGGTGTTCCTCGGCCTGGTGCTGGTGGGGGCCCTGCTGGGCTTGCTCGCGCTCATGCTGTCGTTGCGGCGCCGCTCGCGCGTGCGCGCGGTGCTGCATGAGCGCCACGCCGAGCGCTTCACGGCGGGCATCTCCGTGTGGCGTCCGGCCACGCAGGGCGGGCTGTACGGCCTGGGGCTCATGCTGTTCGGCTTCGCGCTGGCGCAGCCGCAGTGTGGAACGAAGAGCGAGTTGACCAAGCGGCGCGGCATCGACGTGGTGGTGGCGCTGGATGCGTCCAAGTCCATGCTCGCGCGCGACGTGCAGCCCAGCCGGCTGGAGCGCGCCAAACTGGAGCTGACGACGCTGCTCGACGAGCTCAAGGGCGACCGCGTGGGCCTGGTGGTCTTCGCGGGGGATGCGTTCATCCAGTCGCCGCTGACGTCGGACTACTCGGCGGTGAAGCTGTTCCTGCGCGCGGTGGACCCGGAGGTGATGCCCCAGGGCGGCACCAACGTGGGCTCGGCGCTCCGGCTGGCCAAGCAGGTGCTGGACAACGCGGACCGCGGCTCGAAGGAGCGCGTGGTGGTGCTCTTGTCGGACGGCGAGGACCTGGTCGGCGAGGTGGGCGAGGCCAGCGACGCGCTGAAGGAAGCGGGCGTGCAGGTGCTGACGGTGGGCGTGGGCTCCGAGTCCGGCGAGCCCATCCCCGTGTACGACAGGCGCGGCGAGTTCGTGGACTACAAGAAGGACGGCGCGGGCGAGACGGTGATTACCCGCCTGGACCGCGCGGGGCTGACGGCCATCGCGGAGGCCACGGGGGGCGCGTTCTTCTTCCAGCCGCGCGGCGTGGCCATGGGGCAGGTGGTGGAGCGCATCGACCAGATGCAGAAGAGTGAGCTGGAGAGCCGGGTGACGGTCCGCTACGACGAGCGCTTCCAGACCTTCGCGGTGCCCGGGTTGGTGCTGCTCGTGTTGGGCATGGTGCTCTTGCCGTCCACGCGCCGGAGGTCGACGCCATGAGCGCGCGGCTCTCACGGTGGATGGGGCTTGCGTGCGTGCTGGTGCTGCCGTGGACGGCGCTCGGCGCGGGGCCGCTGGAGCGCGACCATCCGATGGTCCAGAAGGGGCGTGAGGCGTACCTCGCGGGCAACTACGAGGAGGCGCTGAAGGCCTTCGAGGAGGCGAAGAAGGAGCGTCCGCACGACCCGACGGTGGACTTCAACCGGGGCGACGCGCTGGCGAAGCTGGGCCGGGTGAAGGACGCGCAGGAGGTGTTCCGCGGCGTGACGGAGTCCAACCGGCCCGACCTGCGACAGAAGGCCTGGTACAACCTGGGCAACCTCGCGGCCACGACGGGGGACCGGGTGGAGGCGCTGAAGTCCTACCGACGCGCGCTGACCCTGGACCCGCAGGACATCCAGGCCCGGCACAACTACGAGGTGGTGCTGCGCAACCTGCCTCCGCCGCAGGACAACTCGGCGGATGGAGGAACGGACGGTGGGGGAGACTCCGGGACGGATGGCGGGCGACCGGATGGTGGCGAGGATGGCGGCACCAAGGCGGACGGCGGCGCGCCGGTGGACGGCGGCACCGACGGCGGCGCGGATGGTGGCACCGACGGCGGGATGGAGGACGGAGGCAGTGACGGCGGCGCGGATGGCGGCGGCGACGGTGGCGCGGACGGCGGAGGGGACGGCGGCGCGGATGGCGGCGACGGCGGCGACCAGGGGCCTCCTCAGAAGGGGGATGGCGGCAGCGACGGTGGCGCGGATGGCGGCGACGATGACGGAGATGGCGACCCGGGAGATGGCGGGACGGATGGCGGCAGCGAGTCGGAGGGTGACTCGGAGTCGTCGGGCGCGGATGCGGGCGTGAGCCCGTCGGACCTGGACCAGCAGGAGGCGGAGCGCCTGTTGGATGCGATGAAGCAGAACGAGAAGAATCTCCAGCTCTGGCGTTTCCAGCAGAAGAAGAAGCAGAGGAAGCCCAATGAGAAGGACTGGTAGCTTCGGCGCCGGGGTGGTGTTGGCCGTGCTGGCCCTGCTGGTCTCGGGGCCGGCGTGGGCGGCGGGCCTCGAGTTCTACCAGACGGTGGACCGGACCGAGGTCGGCAGCGAGGACACCTTCCGCCTCACGGTGGTGACGGCGGACGCGCCCCCGGACGCCAAGGTCCGGCTGCCGCAGTCGGACGACTTCGAGGTGCTCAACAGCTCGCGCAGCACCCAGCGCTCGGTGTCGTGGTCCGGCGGTGGTCCCGCCAACATCCAGGAGGTCACCAAGTACGTGATGACGCTCCGGGCGAACCGGACGGGGAAGCTGACGATTCCGCCCGCGGAGATGACGGCGGGAGGCAAGACGCACCGCACGGACTCGGTGCAGCTGGTGGTGATGCCGGGGAAGCTGGGGTCCGCGCCCGCGCAGTCGGGACGCAATCCGCAGCGGCTGCCGGACCCGTTCGCCAACTTCCCCTCGCGCCTGCCGGACCCGTTCGCCAACGACGAGGATGAGGACACGCCGAGCATCCCGCGCGGCGACTCGGACCTGTTCCTGCGCGCGAGCCTGGACCGGGACCAGGTCTACGTGGGCGAGCAGGTGACGCTGTCGCTCTACATCTACTCGCGCGTGGACCTGACCAGCGTGGACGCCGTCACGATGCCCAAGCTGGAGGGCTTCTGGACGGAGGAGGTGGAGAGCCCCACGCAGCTGTCGGGTGAGCAGAAGGTGGTCGATGGCGTGCCGTACCGCGCCTATCTCCTGCGCCGCCGCGCGCTCTTCCCGGTGAAGGCCGGCTCGCTGGCCATCTCCCCGGCGGAGGCGGACATCACCACGGGCTTCCTCTTCGCGGGCCACCGCGTGCACCGCGTGTCCAACGGGCTCAAGGTGAAGGTGTCGCCGTTGCCGCCCGGTGCGCCGCCGGGGATGTCCAATGCGAACGTGGGCGCGTGGCGGCTGTCCACGGACGTGTCGACGACGCGCGTGGAGCTGGGCCAGCCCGTCACGGTGAAGGTCATCCTGGAGGGCACGGGCAACGTGAAGAACGTCACCCCGCCGAAGCTCACGGGCCCCTCCGCGCTGAAAATCTATGACCCCACGACGACGGACAAGGTGGCGCCGCAGCGCAACAAGGTGCAGGGCCGCCGCGTGGTGGAGTACCTGGTGATGCCGCAGCGCACGGGCACCTTCACGCTGCCCGCGTTGGAGTTCCCCTTCTTCGACGCGCGCGCCCGCTCCTACGAGGTGGCGCGCACCGAACCCATCACCCTCACGGTGGAGTCCGCGGCGGGCAGCCCCACGTCGCTGCCCACGACCTCCGGGCAGGTGGCGGACGCCGCCAACGAGCAGAAGAACGTGCTGACGGCGGGAGGCCTCAGGCCGGTGCGCTACCAGGCGCGCTTCGTGGCGCCGTCCGAGCCGCCGTGGAAGCGTGGCTTCTTCGTCCCGGTGGTGCTCGCGCCGCTGGGGTTGCTCGCGGGCGTGGCGCTCATCGGCGGGCTGCGTGGCCGGCTGGCGACGCGCACCGAGTCGGACAAGAGCCGTCAGCAGGCGAAGGCCGCGCGCAAGCGACTGGTGGAGGCGGAGAAGCTCCAGGCGGGCGCGGACGCGGGGGCCTTCTACGCCGAGGTGGAGAAGGCGCTGCAGGGCTTCCTGGGCGCGCGGCTGGGCGGGCCCGTCATCGGCCTCACCCGGGAGGTCATCGGCGAGCGCATGAAGGCGGCGGGCGTGGCGGACGAGCGCCGCGCTCAGGTGCTGTACGTGCTGGAGGCGTGTGATTTGGGCCGCTACGGCGGCGGTGGTGACGCGGCGGCGCGGCAGAAGGTGATGGACGCGGCGGTCGCGGCCATGGAGGGCTGGGCGTGAGCGGCTACTACTCGCCGGAAGAGGCGCAGGACGTCTTCCTCAAGGCCAACGAGGCCTACGCGCGCGAGGACTACGCCGCCGCGCAGGAGGGCTACGAGAAGCTCCTGTCCCGAGGCCACGGTGGGGCGGACGTCCTTTACAACCTGGGCACCACGCACCTGGCGCGTGGCGACCTGGGCCGGGCGGTGCTCTCGCTGGAGCAGGCTCGCAAGCAGGGGGGCCGCGCGCCGGACCTGGAGGCCAACCTGGCCGTGGCCCGCGCCCGGCAGGTGGACAAGGTGGTGGGTGCCACGGCGGAGGAGGAGTTCCTGCCGCGCGTGACGGCGGCCACGGATGGCAACATGGTGGCGTGGACCTTCCTGGGCACGTGGGTGGGCGCGCTGTTGCTCGTGTTGGTGTGGCGGTGGCTCGCGCCAGGACGTCGCGCGGTGGTGGGCATCCTGGCCGCGCTGCTGTTCGCGGTGGCCCTCCCCTCGGGCGTCCTGCTGGCCGCGCACGCGTACGTGGATGACACGGTGCATGAAGCGGTGGTGCTGTCGCCCACCCTGGTGGCGCGGGAGCTGCCGCAGCCCGGCGCGCGCTCCATCTTCGAGGTGCATGCGGGCCTGAAGGTGCGCCTGCTGGAGGAGACGGGGCGCTTCGTGCGCATCCGGTTGCCCAACGGCCTGGAGGGCTGGGCCGAGCGCGAGGGCGTCGCGGAAATCTGAACGACGCGGCTTCCTGGAAGGAGCCTGGATGCCGGTGCTCCACCGGGAGTAGACTGCCCCAAGGGAAGTCAGGTTTTCCTTGGAGGTCGGTGCCCAGTGTTCGAGGTCGAGGTCCAGGTCGGCAAGAACCGGCTGGTGGTGCGCATCTGGGGAGACGTCGACAAGGAAGAGGCCCAGCGCGTCGGTGACGCCGCGGTGAGTGCCATCGACCGGATGCGTCCGCGGTTCGACCTGCTGTCGGACCTCAAGGGCGTGACGTCCTTGGACTACGAGGGCACGGTGCACCTGCGGCGCATCATGGAGGCCGCGAAGGCGCGAGGTTTCCGTCGGGTGGTGCGGGTGGTGGGGCGCTCGGTGGAGGCGGCGCTGCACTTCGAACGGACCAGCCGCGAGATGGGCTACGACGCCTATCTGGCCTTCTCGTTGGAGGAGGCGGAGCGGCTGTTGGACGGCGGTCCCTGAGTGGCGCGGTGCCCGGCAGGGCCTGCTGGAGGCGAGCGCCGAGCGGAGGTCCGAGGTGCTGAGCGGCGCAAACCTCAGCCGCGTCTGCCGGTGAGTCGGGCGAGGAGACCGGGCTTGCGCTCCTTGCGCTGGCCGGCGCTGGCCGCGGAGAGCGCCGCGACCTTCAGCAGGTTCTGTTGGAAGACGGTGTTGCCCGGCTCCAGCTCCACGGCGCGTTCCAGCAGCCGCGCCGCCTGCGCGTAGTCCTTGCGCTGATGGACGAGGATGAGGGCCAGCTTGCTGTGGAGCGCGGCGGCATCGGGGGCGCGGTCGATGGCCTTGGTGAGGACCTCGATGGCGCGCTCCACGTGTCCGGCGCGCTCCAGACGCACGGCGCGCTGGAGGAGGTCCTCGGGAGAATGAGGGGCCACGCCGGGGAGCGGCGCGTCCAGGGGCATCGAGGGCCGCTGGGAGCGCGTGGCGTGCTCGGCGGGCGCGGGCGCCACCATCCCGGGGAACGGCACGGCGGGCAGGGTGGTCGCGCCGCTGGCGGTGACGAGCGGTGGAGGTACCCGGGAGGGCTGTGCGGGAGGTTCCGGATGCACCACGCGCGAGGCGCCGCCCAACTGCGGATGTGAGCTCCTCATCGTGGGGGCTTCGTCCGAGGGGACGACAGTGCTCGGTGGGGCAGCGGCGGGTCTCGACGCGTGCAGGGGGGCCATCCCAGCGGCTGCTGGCCGTGACGCGGGCGCGGGAACCATTCCGGCGGGGCGCGGAGCATGCGCGGGCGCCGCTCCGTCGAAAGCCATGGGCCGTGATGATGAGGGTGCCGCCACTGGCGCTCCAGCGGCGACGGCCGAGCGTGGCGCTGACACGGCATCCGATTCGGAAAAGACCTCTGCCCGCGAAGCGTGCGCGGGCGCCGCTCCGTCGAAGGCTCCTGGCCGCGATGGAGGGGACACGGCCGTTCCGATGAATGCGCCCGGCCGAGAGGCCAGCGGTCGCGCCCTGCTCGCGGGCGGAGGTCGCTCCCCGAGAGCAGGGCCCGAGGCTCCACGGGGCGAGGGCGCGGCTCCGGAACGCGTGCTTTGAGCGGGCTCGTCATGCGAGGGCGTGTTCGGGGGCCTGTCGCGTCGGGTCGGACGGTCCTCGACGGGCTCCTCGTCACCGAGCGCCAGGGGCGTCAGGCCATCCTCGTCACCCAGGGCCATCAGCATCATGGGGGACTCACCCGAGAGGGTGGGGACCTCCTCGTCCCGGAGGGTGAACGGCTCTTCCTCCTCGTCCGCGCCGAGCGCCGCGGGCTCCAGGAACTCGGAGCCGTCGAGCACGGGCATCTCGGCCGTGAGGCTGCGCTTCGGTGGCGCAGTGGGCTCGCGCCGCAGCTCCACGACGCCGCGCTCCAGCAGGGCCTTGAGGACGACCTTCACCTCGATTTCAGGCAGCCGCGCCGCGAGCGCGAGCTGCGGCACCGCGTGGACGCCATCGACGAACGACGCGATATGCGCCTCGAAGGGATGCAGCGGCTGCAGCGCGATATCCAACCCGGCACGCAGGCGCGGCACCGTCTGCCCATCCATGGGGATGGTGAAGCGCGCGGTGGCCAGGTCATGGGCCGCGGGCTTCTGCGGCGGCGGCCGGGGCAGCTCCATGGTCCGGGTGCGCTGGGGCGGAGAGAGCATGGCCCGGACGATGGTGGGCTCGGTGATGACGTACTCCCCGCTGGCCTGCTCCGGGTCCAGGAGCAACCCACAGTGCTCACACTGGAAGTCGTCTCGCCCCACCGTGCCTCGGCACTCAGGACATTCTAGTTTTGCCGCCATTTCAGGCTCATCATAGCGCTCCGGGACAACGGAGAACCGAAGCCCTGGAGGGAGGGGCGTGGGGGAGGTGACCTGGTGGGGTGGAATTCCGAGAGGAGCGGGTGGCCCAGGGGGCCTGCTGGTCCGGGGAGCGGTCCGCTGGGCGGGGCTCGGACACGAGGTACGGATTTCCCCGTGAATCCGAGGCAGACATGTCGGATGCGTGGTGCTCCACACAAATGAATGGCAACCCTGGTGCGCGTGGTATCGGCGGGGCTATACCGCGCGCGGCAGGTGGCACCGGAAGTGGGGGTGGCGTGCCCGCGAGTCATCGCCCTCGAGTCGTCCAGCATCGCGCCGGAGAAACATGGTTGGCATGTCCCAGGCACCCTTTCACATCCTGCTCGTGGAAGATGAACCCGTCATCCGGGAGCTGGTGCGCTCGATGTTGAGCGACGGCACGGTGGACGTGGTGTGCGCGGCCAACGGGCTGGAGGGGCTGAAGCTGGCGCGCAGCCGCACCTTCCACCTCATCCTGATGGACGTCGTCCTGCCGCAGCTCGACGGCATCTCCGCGTGTCGCATCCTGAAGAGCGACCCCGTCACGGCGACGGTGCCGCTCTACATGCTCACCGCGAAGGCGAAGAAGTCGGACATGGAGAGCGCCACGCTGGCGGGCGCGGACGGCTACATCCACAAGCCCTTCCGAGGCGCGGAACTGATGGCGCTGGTGGAGCGGCTGCGCACGGCGGCGCCCCGCTCGGAGCCGGCCTGAGCTTCAGGGCAGGCGCGGGTGGAGGAAGCGCGCCAGGGCGATGAGGTCGTCCCAGTCCAGCTCGCCGAACTCCAGCGCCACGCCGTTCGCCTCGCGGCGGCGGATGGTGCAGGTGGTGACGATTTCGCGGTCCCCCGGCAGCGGCAGGGCCAGCGTGAGCTGACGCTGCGAGTCGCCCGGGTGGGCGAGCAGGAACAGGCCCGCCATGGACACGTCGCGGGCACGGACCATGACGGCGCGTCCCGGCAGGAGCACCTTCACGGCGATGTCCGCCTCGACGCGCGGGTGGAAGCGCTCGGCGATAGGGGGGCCACCATTGGAAGTCTGCATCTGCTCCTCCGCGTGCGACAGGGTGCGACAACTCTGAGGCACTTGGCGTGCGAGGCAAGTTTCCGTCCCGTCCGCCCATCTCATCGTCTGGACGCTCTTCCCGGTGGATGGAGCCCGGTGGGCGCCGAGACAGGCGGGATTGCTCGGGATTTCTCCTGGCATGGGCCCTGAACAGGGGCCTCCGGCACCCATCGCCGGAGGTCTTGCTTGGAACCGAGTCAGCGCAGCCCGTACCTGTTGAGCACCACCCACACCCTTCCCCGGCAGACGCCGCGCAACGACTTCGGGACGGTGCTGGCGCACGCGGCGCACACCGTCGTGAACAAGGGGGCGGGCGTGGTGGGCGGGATGATTCCGACCGGCGCCATCCTGAGCGCGGCGGTCTCCAGCACGAAGCTGGCGGTGGCGCAGGTGGCGCCCATGAAGACGTCCGACTTCGCGTCCACGGCGTCGACGTCCTCGGCGAGCGCGTCGATGGGCACGGGCGGCACGTCGACGGGGAGCACGGACGCGTGGGAGCTGTTGAACGCGCAGAAGGCGCTCAGCGAGGAGGGCCAGAAGTTCAACGCGGCCTATCTCCACCTGCAGAACGAGATGCAGCGCGAGAGCCGGGAGCACAACGCGGTCTCCAACATCATGAAGGTCCGCCACGACTCGGCGAAGGCCGCCATCAACAACATCCGCTGAAAGGGCACGGCAGCCATGAGCGTGGACAAAGTGGGCGCCGTGGGGAGCCCGGGCCTGTCGCCCGTGGAGCCCGGGCGCGAGCGGTTCGGACAAGTGTTGGAGGGGGCCAGGAGTCCCGGGCGGAGCGAAGGGCCGCCCGTGTCGGTGGAGGGTTCGACGCGCCCGGCGGGCGAGGCCTCCGCGGGTGTGGTCCGCGCAGAGGGCACGGGGGCGCGGGCTTCCGCGGGTTGCGCGCGGGCGCAGGCGGGCGAGCGGGTGGACTCGGTCCAGTCGGCGCGGGAGCAGCAGGCCGCGCAGGTGATGGAGCGCGTGGGGCAGGCGCAGAAGCGACTGGACCACATCATGGGGCTGGCGGAGTCGGGCCGGGACTTCTCGTCGGCGGAGCTGCTGTCACTGCAGGCGCAGGTCTATCGGGCGAGCCAGGAGATCGACCTCGCCGGCAAGGTCGTCGAGAAGGCGACCGGTGGCGTCAAGCAGGTCCTCCAGACGCAGGTTTGAGCACGGCCATGTCATCGATTTCCCGAAGGTGGCTCGCCCTCCTGTTGCTCCTGGGGACGGCGGGTTGTCGAGAGCGCATCCAGCAGGGGTTGGATGAACGGCAGGCGAACGAGCTCCAGACGGTGCTCATCCAGCGGGGGGTGGAGGCGCGCAAGGTCCTGGATGCGGGCAAGAAGCCCTCGTGGTCCATCGAAGTCGCGGGTGACCAGTCGACGGAGGCGGTGAGGGTGCTCGCGGAGCTGGGGTTGCCGAGGCCCGCGGCGGAGGTGGGCTGCGACGTCTTCGGTGGGAGCGGGCTGGTGCGCACGCCCACGGAAGAGGGGCTGTGTCGCGTGCGCGTGCTGGAGCGGGGCTTGGAGAAGACGCTCCAGTCCATGGAGGGGGTGCTGCTGGCGAGAGTCCATCTGGTGGTTCCCCCGCCGCCGCGTCCGGGTGTCGCGCCCACGCCGTCGAAAGCGTCGGCGATGGTGCGGGTGATGCCCGGCCAGGCGGCGAGGGTGCGGCAGGGTTCGGATGTCCTGAAGGCGCTCGTGGCCGGAGGCGTGGAGGGGTTGTCCACGGAGTCGGTGTCGCTGTTGGTGGACGAGGTGCCCGCGAGGGGCGAGGTGGCCGCGGCGCAAGGACTGTCCTCGCCGCTCCGGCTGCGGGTGTTGCTCGCGGTGCTCGGTGTGTTGGTGACGGGACTGTCGGGAGCCCTCGTCTGGGTGGCGCTGCGGATGAGGCACTTCCGCGAGCTGAGCGCGACGCCCGTGATTCCGCCCGTGCCCGCGCGGCCCGTGTTGTCGCCGGGTGCGGCGCGCAAGGTCGCCTGAGAGGGGCTCGACATGGAAGCGACACGGGTAGGGCGGGTCCGGCGTGCGGCACGGAAGGAGGAGGTGCCCGTGGCGCCACCTCCGCCGCCCGTGGACGTGGAGGCCACGGTGTACCGCCCGCTCCTGGTGGTTCCCCTGGAGCGGTACGCGCTGGTGGCGTGGGTGCTCGGACGGGAGCGCGCGGGGGAACTCTTGGAGGGGCTGGGAACAGGGGCGATGCGGCGCGCGAAGGTGCACCTGCGGAACTTGTCGGCGATGCCCTCGGCGCAGCGGCAGGCGAAGGTGGCGATGGAGTTCGGTGAACGGGCCGACGCCGCCGCGAGACTGAAGGCCTTGATGGAGGAGGCGCCGGAGTCGCTTCGCAAGGAGGTGTTCCGGCGTCTGCCGCCCTATCACCGCACCCTGTTCCCCGGGAGAGTGGTGGAGCCGGTGGACCCGTTGGCTCCGCCCCTGCTGACTTCACTGGCCGAGCGGCTCATTCGAGAAGCCACGCGCTGACGTCCGTCGCCTGTCCGTCCTGTTCTCCGTACCGGGCATCCCGAGCCCGGATTCTCACGCCTTCCAACTCCGCGACATCACGACACGGCCTCCTGGCGGGGGCCGTGCACGAGAGGGGTGCGTCGTCTCACTCCCCCCGAGAGCCTTCTTCGATGAACCTGGACACCGAACCGTCGATTTCACCCGAGCCGCGCAGACTGCGCCGGCTGGGGGCACGCAGGATGAGCCGGGCGCACCTCGTGCTCGCCGCGCGTCCCCGTGTCGCGAACCAGGGGCGGCAGGCGCTGGGGGACATCTGCGAGGCGCTCGGTCGCGAGTTGGGGTGTCCCGTGACAGCCGAGGCCCGGTTGCTGGATGCGGTGGTCTCTCCGCTCGGCGGGCTGATGCGGCCGGCGGTCTTCGTCCTGCTGGAGCTGTCGGCGGTGGGCAGCGTGGCGGTGCTGGAGCTGGAGCCCGCGCTGGCCATCGCGGTGCTGGAGCGCATCGCGGGTTCGGGCGGCCGGTCGGGTGTGGTGACGGAGCTGTCCCGGCTGGAGGACGCGACGCTGGCGTACCTGGTGCTGGTGGGACTCTCGGCGGTGCGCGCCCGTTCGGAGCTGTACCCGGTGCTGGCGCCGCGCCTGGTCGCGCTGACGATGCGGGGCGAGGACATCACGGCCCGGCTGAGAGGCCGACAGCCGCTGGTGGGCGTGGAGCTGCGTGTCACGGTGGGGCAGGTGAGCGCGGGGGCCCGGTTGTTGCTGCCGGCGCCGCTGCTGCAGAGCGTGTTCCTGGAGTACCCGGTGGAGCGTGGCGCGGGTGTCGCGCCCGAGGTGCTCGCCGCATCGCTCGAGCTGAGGTGTCTGGTGGGGCGCATGCCGCTCTCCCCCCAGGCGCTGGACGCGCTCGCGGTGGGGGACGTGGTGGTCTTCGAGGGAGTGCGCCGTGAGGAAGCGCGCCTCCTGGGAGACGGACGGCTGGTGGGCCGTGGCTTCTCGCTCGCGGGGACGTTCCAGCCCCAGGGCTTCTGTCTGACGCGCGCGCAAATCCGCGCGCCTTTCCCGGAGTCGAACATGCCGTCATCGAATGAACGCAGCAGCGACGCAATGCCCCCGCTCCCCGTGGACGTGGAGGTGGAGCTGACGCGGGTGCTCGTTCCGCTCTCGGAGCTGGCGGCGTTGAGGGCGGGCGTGGTGCTGCCGCTGCACATCAACGCGAGCACGCCGGTGTTGTTGCGCGTGGGGGACCGGGTGGTGGCGCGCGCCGAGCTGGTGGACATCGAGGGTGAGGTCGGCGCCCGCATCCTGGCCCTGCTGCCGTGAGCGCGCCCATGAATGCCCGTCGGTTCTCGTTCTCCCCGCGCGCTCGCTTGCAGGTCGCGACGCTCCTGGTGCTCGCGCTGGCCTTGTTGGGGCCGATGGGAGGGATGTCCATGGTCTCGGTGGCCCGCTGCGTGTTGCTCGTGGGGGCGCTGGGTGGGCTTGGCTGGTGGTGGTGGCGACGGGGCGTGAGGGGCACGAGCGCGGCGAGCCTCGAGCGCTTGAAGGTCGTCTCGCGGGCGGGGTTGTCGCCGAGGTGTGGCCTCGCGCTGGTGGAGGTGGAGGGGCGCGACTTCCTGGTGACCTTTGGTGATGCGTTCGCGCACGTGCATGCGCTGCCCGAGCGGAGACAGGCGGCTCCTTTCGTCCTGGCCCCAGCCCGTCGGCCTCGTCCGGGGCGCGGGATGCGCAGGGGGATGCGGTCATGAGCAGCGGACTGGGGTGGCTCGTGCCGGTGGTCGCCGCGGTGTCCCCGGAAGGGATTCTCGGTCAGCAGTCCTATGCGGGAAGCCCGCTGTCGATGATGGGGATGCTCGCGCTGATGTCTCTCTTGCCGTTCGCGGTGCTGATGCTGACGAGCTTCTCGAAAATCGCGGTGGTGTTGTCGCTGGCGCGCTCGGCCATGGGGACGCAGCAGGCGCCGCCGACGTTGGTGCTGACGGGGCTGGCGGCGGTGCTGACGGGTCACATCATGGCCTCGGTGATGGAGCGGATGTTCGACGCGGGGCAGCTCGCCTATCAGGAGCTCGAGTCCGGCTCCGGCACGCGGATTCTCGACTCGGCGGCCCGGGTGGCGCAGCCCCTGCGCGAGTTCCTGGTGAAGCACGGCAGCGCCGAGGAGCGGGCCCGCTTCGTGGACCTGGCGCGCGAGCTTCGGCCGCCGGAGGAGGCGGAGGTGGTCCAGGAGACGGACCTCTTCGTCATCATCCCCGCCTTCGTCATCACCGAGCTGAAGGAGGCCTTCCAGATTGGCTTCCTCGTCTTCCTCCCGTTCCTGGTGCTCGACATGGTCATCGCCAACGTGTTGCTCGCGCTGGGGATGCAGACGCTGTCTCCGAGCCAGGTGAGCCTGCCCTTCAAGATCCTCCTCTTCGTGGCCGTGGATGGCTGGTCGCTGCTCGCGCGCGGCCTCATCCTCGGATACCGGTGACGCGATGACCCAGGACCTGTTGCTGTCGCTGGGCCGTGAGGCCTTGTTGTTGATGGTGCTCGCGTCGCTGCCGCCTGTCGGGGCCAGCCTGCTGGTGGGCCTCCTGTCGGGACTCTTCCAGGCCACGACGCAACTGCAGGAGAGCACGCTGTCGGTGGTGCCCAAGCTGTGCGCGGCGGTGATGGCCCTGGTGCTCGCGGGGCCGTGGATCGCCGCCCAGCTCACGCGCTTCACCATTCAGCTCTTGACGCTCATCGCCGAGGTCTCGCTATGAACCTTGAGCTGGTTCGCTCGTCGCTGGAGACGCTCGGGCCGGACGCCGCCGTGGTGGCACTGTGCTGCGCGCGGCTCGTGCCCGTGGCCTTCCTGTGTCCCGTGTTGGGGGGGCAGGCCACTCCGCCGACGGTTCGGCTGGGGCTGGTGCTGTCGCTGGCGTTGTTCCTCCGGGTGGAGGGAGGCGTGGGGCTGCCGGCGCCGGTGACGTCGTCATGGATGCTGGCGGGCTGGCTGCTGCGGGAGCTGGCCTATGGCGTGTCGGTGGGGATGGTCTCCGCGTTGCCGTTCGACGCCGCGCGGATGGGGGGAAGGTTCATCGACCTGTTGAGAGGCACGTCCGCGGAGGCGAGCCTGCCGGTGTCGGGGAGCCGCGAGTCCGCCACGGGCGAAGGGCTGCACCAACTGCTGCTGGGGTTGGTGATGTCGGGAGCGGTGGCGCCGCTGGTGTTCGGCGCCTGGGTGCGTGGATTCGGCGTGGTGGGGCTGGGCGCGTTCGTGCCGACGGAGGCCGCGACGCTGCACGTCGTCGTGCTCGCGGGAGGGGCGCTGGCCACGGGCCTGGCGGTGGGCGCGCCGATGGCGGCGGCGATGTTGACGGCGGATTGCTTCCTGGCGATGGCGTCGCGCGCGGCGCCGCAGCTGAACCTGCAGGAGCTGGGGGCGCCGCTGCGCATCCTGGGAGGCGGCGCGGTGTTGTGGCTGGGGACGGGCGTGTTGTGTGAGCGATTGCTGGCGGAGGTCGTCTCCACGGGTGGGGCCCTCTCGGTGTTGGGGGCGCTGGCGCGATGAGCGGAGAGAAGACGGAGCAGCCCTCCGCGAAACGTCTGCGCGAGGCTCGTCGCAAGGGACAGATTCCACGCAGCCGATTGTTGTCCTCCAGCGCGGTGACGTTGGGAGGCGTGCTCGGCTTCATGGCGGGCTCGGTGCCTCAGGTGGCGCGGCTCCAGGAGTGGACGGCGCGGTTGTTCCTCGAGCAGCAGGGGGTGGGCGCCTGGGAAGAGGGGCTCTGGATTTTCATGGGCATGAGCGGGCCCGTGCTCGGAGGCGCGCTGGTCGCGTCGCTGGGCGTCAGCGTGGCCACCGTGGGGTTCGAGATGAATCCCGAGCACGTGGCACCCCAGTGGGAGCGCGTCAGCCCCGCGGCCGGGATGAAGCGGCTGTTCAGCGTGAAGCCGTGGATGGAGCTGGGCAAGGCGCTGGTCGTGGTGGCCGTGGTGGCGATGTTCGTCTGGGGCGAGGTGGAGGAGTTGGGGCCGGAGGTGCTGCGGAGCGCGTGGCTCTCGGGGAGCGAGGGGCTGCCGCGCATGCTCGAACGCATCGAGGGGCTGGTGCACAGCCTGGCCTGGGTGCTGGTGATGTTGGGCGTGGGGGACTACCTGCTCGCCAGACGGAGCCACTTTCGAGAGCTGCGGATGAGCCGAGAGGAGCTCAAGCGCGAGCACAAGGAGAGCGAGGGGGACCCACGCCACAAGGGACAGCGCAAGGCGTTGCACCGGCAGCTCGCGCAGGGCGGCCCGGCGCGGGGCGTGGCCCGGGCCACCGCCGTGGTCGTCAATCCCACGCATCTCGCGGTGGCGCTCCGTTACGACACCCAGGAGTGCGAGGCGCCCTACCTCGTCGCGAAGGCGCGTGAGGAGGAGGCGCTCGCGCTCCGTGAGGAGGCGCGCCGGCTCGGAATCCCCGTGGTGCGGGACGTGCCGCTGGCGCGAAGCCTCATCCACTACGACCTGGGGGAGCCCATCCCCGAGGAGCTGTACCAGGCGGCGGCGGTCGTCCTTCGCACGGCGATGGAAGCGCGGGACTCGGACGAATCATCTCGGAGACGGACTTCATGAAGGCCCTGACGTCGTGGTTGTCGAAGGTGAAGAGCTCATCGGACCTGGTGCTCGCGGTGGCGATGGCCGCCGTGTTGGGCGCGCTCATCATCCCCCTGCCGGCATGGCTGCTGGACGTGGGCCTGGCGGTGAACCTGGCTGCGGGGGTGGCGCTGCTGGTGGCGGCGCTGCGCGCGAAGGACGCGCTGAAGGTGACGTCCTTCCCGACGTTGTTGTTGTTCACCACGTTGTTCCGACTGGCGCTCAATGTCTCGTCCACGCGGCTGGCGCTCTCGGAGGGACACGCGGGCGACGTCATCCAGGCGTTCGGCGAGTTCGTGGTGCAGGGGGACTACGTGGTCGGCGGCGTGGTGTTCGCCATCCTCTCGCTGGTGCAGTTCCTGGTGGTGGCGAAGGGCGCGGAGCGGGTCGCCGAGGTGTCCGCCCGGTTCACCCTGGACGCGATGCCGGGCAAGCAGATGTCCATCGACGCGGACCTGCGCGCCGGGGCCATCGACCAGGCACAGGCTCGCAAGCGCAGGAGGGATTTGGAGCGCGAGTCGCAGATGTTCGGCGCGATGGACGGCGCGATGAAGTTCGTGAAGGGCGACGTCATCGCGGGCCTCGTCATCGTCGCGGTGAACCTGCTTGGGGGCTCGCTCATCGGGGTGTTGCAGGGCGGGCTGTCGCTCTCCGAGGCGGCGGCGACGTTCGCGCTCATCGCCATCGGTGACGGGCTCGTGTCTCAGGTGCCGTCGCTCTGCATCACCGTGGCGGCGGGGCTCGTCGTCACGAGGGTGGCGTCGGAGCGGGAGGAGGACTCGCTGGGCGCGGAGATTGGATCACAGTTCTTCGGTGAGGCCCGGACGCTCTGGGTCGTCGCGGGACTGTGCGGCGTCCTCGCGTTGATGCCGGGCATGCCGCACCTGACGTTCCTGGTGCTGGCGGCGGCCCTGGCGGGGCTCGGGTACGCCCTGTCGCGTGGCGCGGCCCGTCCGGTGGCGGCGGCAGGCGAGTCGGACGCGTCGGGCGAGAAGGTGGGGGCTTCCGGGAAGGAGGCGGCTCCTCCGATGAGCGCGGGGCTTGCGGTGGGGGTGTCTCCACTCACCTTGGACCTCGCGCCGGACCTGACGGTGCTGACGCAGTCTTCCGGGGGCGCGTTCGTGCACGAACAGCTCAACGCGGTCCGTGACGAGCTCTTCTTCGAACTGGGCGTCCGGGTCCCCGGTATCCGCGTGAGGACCCAGGCCGCCTATCTGTCCCCGGGGGAGTATCGAATCCTGGTGGACGAGGTCCCCGCGGGCGGCGGGCAGCTCACCCCGGGTGTGCTCTATGCGCTGGCGCCTCCGGACGAACTCGCGTTCCTCCAGGTGAAGGCGGAGCCGGCGGTGGAGCCCGCGACGGGGAGGAGCATCAGCCGGATTCCGGAGTCGGGCAGGGGCCCGGTGGAGCTCGCCCAGGTCCAGGTGCTGCGCCCCGAGGCGCTGCTGGCCGAGCACCTGCGTTGCGTGCTGCGGAGCCGGGCGGCGGAGTTGTTGGGGCTCCAGGATGTCCAGGGGCTCCTGGAGGGGATGGAGCCGCGTGCGCCGATGCTGGTGAAGGAGGCGCTCCAGAAGGTGCCGTTGCCGCTGCTGACGGACGTGCTGCGCAAGCTGCTCCAGGAGGGGGTGAGCATCCGGGACTTGAGGGCCATCCTGGAAGCGCTCGTGTCACCCACCACCGAGGGGGACGCCGCCGCGCTCGCGGAGCGCTGCCGTCAGGCCCTGCGTCGCTACCTCAGCCACAAGTTCGCGCCCACGGGGCCGCTGTATGCCTACCTGGTGGACCCCGAGGTGGAGGAGGTTCTGCGGGCGGCTGGGCCGAGGGGGCTCGCGCCGGACCCGGAGCGGGTGGCGGAAATCCTGGAGGGGGTGCGTCAGGTCGCGACGGGCGGGAAGGCCGTGCTGCTCACCGCGCCGGATGTGCGCAGGTCACTGCGCAGGCTGTGCGAGGGGGCGTTCCCGGACGTGGCGGTGCTCACCTATGGCGAGCTGGATGGCGCCCTGCAGATTCGTCCCATCGGTCGGCTGTCGCCGGTGTCCCATGGGATGTGACGGTGGGTCAGAGGCCGGTGCCGGTGCTGCCGGGGCCCTTGCTCTCGGGGGAGGCGAGGTCCGCCTGGGCCTGCTGGGGCGCGGGGCGGTTGACCCGGTCCCTGAGCTCCTTGCCCGTGCGGAAGAGCAGTCCCCGCTTGGGCTTCACCGGGATGACCTGACCCGTCTTCGGGTTGCGGCCCTGGTAGCCCTGGTAGTTCTTCACGTGGAAGGCACCGAGGCCGCGAATCTCGATGTTCTCGCCGCGACAGAGGGCATCCTTCATCGACTCGAAAATCGTCTCGATGGTGGCCTCAGCCTGCTTCTGCGTCACGCCCCGCTTGGCCACGAGGATGTTGATCAGATCGGACTTGAGCATCGGACGCTCCCGCAAACCCGGTGACCCCTTCGCAACAGGGCACTCTGGCCCGTGGTCGAATCAGGAAAACATAACAGAACGCGCCGGCACTGCAAGCAGGGTGGACTCCCAACCACCTAGAAACTTTACGGATTTCCGCTGGCTGCCACTCGGGGGGGAGGCGAGGGGGCCTCCTGGGCGACTTCAGGCCGCAGGGGGGCCACCAGGTCGGTCCATCGCGTGCGCCGCAGGCGCTCGACGCCGAGGCAGTCCGCCTCCTGGAAGAAGTGCTCCACCTGCTCGAAGCCGGTGGCCTTGGGGCCGTCCCAGGTGTCCGCCCCGCCGGAGATCATCACCCCGTGCACCGCGAGGGTGGTGTCGGCGAGGGTGAGGGAGGCGGGGTCCCTGGCGGGCCTCAATCCGCCCCGGCGCAGGCGCTCCAGGAGGCCCGCGGTGACCATGCGGTCGACCACCTCGTGGACGAGCGACTCGGGGACGCGAAGCCGGGTCGCCAGCACCCGGGGCGTGGGAGCCGGGCCTCCGTCCACCCACGTCAGCGTCGTCTCCTGGGCGATGCGTGAGGCGACCAGCTCATGGGCCCGGGGGTGGGTGCCGAAGGCGAAGAGGGAGTCGCGGAAGGCGGTGTGCTCGACGGCGTAGGAGAGCCGGGCCCCGAAGAGGAGCACGAGCCAGCTGACGTAGACCCAGGCGAGGAAGAGGGGCAGGGCGCTCAGCGAGGCGTAGAGCAGGTTGTAGCGGAAGCTGCGCGCGGCGAACTCGGCGTAGACCGACTTGGCCACGATCCACCCGAGGCCCGCGACGAGTCCCCCCGCGAGGGCGGAGCGCACCCGGACATGGGCGTAGGGGGTCCAGAAGTAGAGCAGCGTCAGGCCCACGACGGCGATGAGGGTGGTGCCGAGCGCGATGAGGACGCTCGCGAAGGGCAGGCTCTGGAGGACGCCGCGCACCGCCCGCGTCCCGGTGAGGGAGGCCGCGAGGAAGATGGGACCCAACAGGAGCAGGCCCGAGTAGATGAGCAGCCGGGTGCCCCAAGGGCGCTGACGGCGGATGCCCCACAGCTCGTTCACCGCGCCGTCGATGTGGCGCAGCAGGGAGCCCGCGGACAGGAGGATGGCCAGGAAGCCGACGCTTCCGATGGCCACGGAGTTGCTCTGCTCGAGGAGCTGGTTGAGCACCGCGGCGGACTTCTCCTGCACTCCCGGGGCGAGCATCTCCCGGACGACGAAGCGCAGTCGCTCCTCGAAGCGGTCCTGGTGGAACGCATTGAGCAGGACCAGGCCCACCGTCAGCAACGGCACCAGCGAGAACATGCTGATGTAGGTGAGCGCGGCGGCACGGAGTCGGAGGTTCTCTCCGCGAAAGCCCTGGGCCACGGTCCTCGCCGCGAGGAATGTGTCGGTCGCGAAGCGGCCCACCTGGGTTCCCTGCATGGGTTCCCAGACGCGCAGCGCCCAATCACGAGCGCGCTCGCGCGCGCTCCGCCACCACGACGCTGGAGTCGAGGGCGCGGCCAACCTCAGGCGCTCCTGGCCGTGCGCCAGCGCATCGCGCGATGGCAAGGGGGGCGGAGACGGCGCTGGGGTAGGACGGAGATGGGTTTCATCCGGGGCGGCTGCGGACCGGGAGGCGACGACGCTCCGCGACATGGAGTCGTAAGGCTAGCCAAACCGGCACCTCCAGGGCCAGCCCACCTCCTGTGGACACACGCCTGTCGCGCTACATCACCCGACATCCAGGAGACCTCGTGGGACCTGTGAGGCTCGAAGCAGGCCTCCCCATTGAGCGGTGGAGGAGGCGCGCGGCACCCGACACGGGACGTTGTGCGCGATTCGATGGCACCCGCGCCCACGAGCGCGCTGCTTCTGGCTCCTGGCTGAGGATTCGGGCGACGCCGAGCCAGATGGCTGAGCCCTCGGACAGAGGCGCGGACCTGGCCCCGCGCCCATTCCACTTTGCATCCGTGAAAGGGCTGCTCCAGTCCGTGTCGCCGACGAAAGGATGCTGCTGTTCCAACCCCGATGGTGGGGAAGTGGGCCGCTACGGAGCCCACTCCACCTGGCTTCCATGGGAGGGCTGATGCCGGGGTGAGAAGGGCGGTCGTCGAGACGCCGCCCCACCTCACCTCGCGGAATCAGGTGGTGCTACCGCCCGACGGCTCCGAGCCACCCTGGCCTGATGCTGGAGGCGTCGAGCCACCGCTGCCCTCGCCGCCGTTGCCTCCCGATGCGCCCTGGCTGCCACCGCGCTCGCCGCGCTCACCGCCTCGGTCACCGCGCTCGCCGCCCCGGTCACCGCGCGGACGGTCTCCGCCCCGGTCACCGCGCTCGCCCCGGTCACCGCGCTCACCACGTTCGCCGCGTTCGCCACCACGCTCACCGCCACGGTCGGCACGCTCACCGCGCTCGCCGCCTCGGTCCCCGCGCTCACCGCCTCGGTCGGCACGCTCACCGCGCTCACCGCTTCGGTCCCCGCGCTCACCGCCACGGTCGGCACGCTCGCCGCGCTCGCCGCCTCGGTCCCCACGCTCACCGCCACGGTCGGCACGCTCACCGCGCTCGCCGCCTCGGTCCCCACGCTCACCGCGCTCACCGCCACGGTCGGCACGCTCGCCGCCTCGGTCCCCGCGCTCACCACGCGGGCGGTCTCCGCCACGGTCCGGACGACGGCCGTCACGGCGGTCATCGCGCCGGTCTCCGCCGCCGCTACCACCACCACCGCCGCTGCCACCCCGGTCCCTATCGCGGTCCCTTCCGCCCCCACCACCGCCCCGGCGATTCTGGTCCTGCCGCCCGAAGCCACCGCTGTCCGGCTTGCGCTGCTGCATCGCCAGCTCGCCGTCACCCGAACCCGGGGACGAGGCCACCTTGTGCTCGGGGCCCGTCGCCGAGCGTCCGTAGATGTCGTACTGCTCGCGGTGGTAGTTCTGCTGCGCCTTGACCTGGATGGACTTGTTGTAGCGGTCCATCAGGTGCCGCAGCTCGTTGCGCTCCTCACCCTGGAGCAGGCGCGCCACTTCCGCGTTGCAGTTGATGACCAGCGTGGAGTCCTTGTAGCCCGGCGCCTCCCGGCGAATCTCCCGGAAGATCTCGTACGCCACCGTCGTCGCCGTCTTCACGAAGCCGTTGCCGTCGCAGTACGGGCAGTCCTCGTGCAGCACCCGGCCGATGGACTCGCGCACGCGCTTGCGCGTCATCTCCACGAGGCCCAGCTCGGAGATGCGCAGCACGTTCGTCTTCGCCTTGTCGCGCCCCAGCGCCTCCTGCAGCGCCTTGAAGACCTTGTCCCGGTTCTGCGCCTTCTCCATGTCGATGAAGTCGCAGATGATGATGCCGCCGATGTTGCGCAGCCGGAGCTGGTACACAATCTCCTTGGCCGCCTCGACGTTGATCTTGGTGATGGTCTCCTCGAGGCTCTTCTTGCCGACGTAGCGTCCCGAGTTGACGTCGATGGCCGTGAGCGCCTCGGCCTGATCGATGATGAGGTAGCCGCCGCTCTTCAGCCACACCTTGCGCTGGGTGGCCCGCTGCAGCTCCTGCTCGATGCCGTACGCGTCGAAGACGGTGTCGTCACCCTCGTGCAGCGCCACCCTGTCCCGCAGCGCCGGGTCCTGCGCCGTGACGAAGCCCAGGATGCGCTCGTACTCCTCGGGGTCGTCGACGACCAGCTTCTCCACGTCATGCGCGAACAGGTCACGCGTGGCGCGCAGGATGAGGTCCAGGTCCGGATGCAACAGACCGGGGCCGCCCCGCTTCTCGTTCTTGCGCACCACCTGGTTCCACACCTCGATGAGGAACCGGATGTCGCTCTCGAGCTTCTCCTGCGGAACGTTCTCCGCCACCGTGCGCACGATGAAGCCCGTGCCGGGCGGACGCAGCCGGTCCACGATTTCACGCAGCCGCCGGCGCTCCTTCTCGTTGGAGATGCGGCGGCTGATGCCCACGTGGTCCACCGTGGGCATGAACACCAGCTGACGGCCGGGAATCGAGATGTGCGAGGTGAGGCGCGCGCCCTTCGTGCCGATGGGGTCCTTGGAAATCTGGACCACCACCTCCTGGCCCACCTTCAGCAAGTCCTCGATCTTGTCCGTCCGGCGCTGCTTGACCTTCTCCTTGCCGTTGCCGTCGTCGTCGCGCTTGTCCCGGCGCTTCTCGTCCTGCTTGTGACGGCCCTTGTCCTTCTCCTTCTCCCGGCCGCGCGGCTCCCGAGCCTCCCGGGCCTCGCGCGGCGTGCGGCGCTCACCGGAGACCTCGGCGGGACGGGCCACGGCCAGCGCGCCCTCCTCACCGCCCGGCGGCGGAATCAGCTCGCTCAGCGCGGTGGCCGACGCGGGCGGCGGCTCGGGCTGCTGCTGCGCGACCTCCACGCCGTCCTCGGACACCGGTGGCTCGGGAGCGGCCTCGGCCACGGCGGGCTCCGACGCGGGGGAGGGGACCTCCACCACCGTCACCGCCACGGACGCCGTCTCCACCGAGGCCGTCGCGCCCTCCACGGACACCGACACCTCGCTGGCCACCACCGTCACGGACGGCTCGGTCTCGGACGGGGCGGCCTCGGACGTCGGCTGCGCGGCCTCGGCGGACTCCGTCCCGGACGTGACTTCCACCGACGGCGCGTTCGCCGCCAGCTCCAGGCGGGTGTCCTTCGGCAGGCCCTCGAGGTGCGCGTGGGCCTCGGCTGACGGCTCCTCGACCTCCGCCTCCGCCGCGTGCTCCACGGGGTGGTGGTGCTGCGGACCCCCGTTCCGGGCGGCGGCCTCGGCGGCCTCGGCCTCGGACTCGGTGGGGACGTCGGGCGCGTCCTCGTGCTCGCCCTCGGTCAGCTCGAACTGCGCCCGGGCGAAGTCCGGGTCGTAGACGACGTCGCTGACGTAGAGGAACGCGGCCTTCTCCAGGCCGATGTCCACGAAGGCCGCCTGCATGCCGGGCAGCACCCGGACCACACGGCCTTTGTAGATGTTGCCGACGACGCCCTTGTCCTTCTTACGCTCGAGATAGAACTCCGCGATGTGCCCGTTCTCGACGAGCGCCACGCGAGTCTCCCGACCCGCGGCGTTGATGACGAGGATGCTGCTCATGGACGAATCCTGGACGCGCGCGCGGTAGGGCGGACCTCACCGGACGGGAGGCGGCAAGACGCCGCGCCTGCGTGCACGCTGCGAAAGGAGAGGCGGCCTCCGGAGGCCCTCCAGTCAGGACGTCCTCCCCGGTCTGTCCGGGAACGGCACACGTCACGCTGTCGAGGGCCAAGGGGACCACCGCCTGCTCCTCCGAGTTCAATTGCTCCGCTTTGCCACCGGCACCCTGCCGGGCGGAGCCTTGTCTTCAACCGCGTTCGAGGTCCTCCACCACGCGCGTGCCGCCCGCTCCTTCCTTCCACACCCGGTCGGTGCCCTGCAGTGGGTCACCTTGGGGGGGCGACTTGGAGCCCCGGCGCAGCCGACGCGCCCGGAGGTATCCGGGAACGCAACCCGTCAAAAATTCAAGACTGGGCGTGACCTTCGCCAATGCGGAGCGTCACACAAGCGCCCAGAAACACGGGGAGTTTTTCACGCCCTCGGCACACGTGTAAAGCCGAGAAACGGCATCCATCCACTGTCGGGCAGATGCCGGGTGCCTCCCTGGCAGGTCTCAGGCCTGGGCGGGGGCCTGCTTGCGGCCCTCGGGCTTGTCCAGCCGCCCGCGGGGCCTGCGGACCAGCCTCAGGCCCGTCCAGGTGGAGTCGATGATGCAGATTTTGTTGTCCACCAGGCCGATGTCGAGCGCCGCCTGACGCACGAAGTCCTCGGAGAGGGTCGTCTTGACGCCCTCGCCGCCGGGCCAGCAGACCCAGATGCCCCCGGTGAGGGCCATGGCGCGCGCCAGGGCGGGCAGCCGCTGCACCAGCTCCGTCGCGTCCTGGGAGAAGAAGAGGATGACATCCAGGCCCGTCTGCGCGGTGATGAGGAACTCCACCCCGTCCGGCAGCGGATTGAGCTTCTGCACGAAGCCGCGCGGCGGGTTGATGACGGAGACCTTGGACCCGGCCCGGATGCCCAGCATGGCCGGCAGGGATGCCAGCGCGTAGGGCGTCATGATGTGCGCTCCACGATGAAGTGACGGTACTCGCCGGTGGCCTCGCCGTCCGTGCGCTGGACGCCGTCGACGCGCGCCTGCTCGGGACCTCGGTGACACCACCGGATGAACTCCTCCAGCATCTCAGGCTCTCCTTCCGCCACCGCCTCCACCGAGCCCTCCGAGCGGTTCCTCACCCAGCCCGACAACCCCAGGCGCGTGGCCTCCACCCGGGCGCTCTCCCGGAAGAAGACGCCCTGCACCTTGCCCTGGATGCGCAGGGCCACCCGCCTGGAACCGCTCATGAACCGAATGCCTCACCCTCTAGGCGTCCGCTCGCAACAGCCCGAGGAACGCTTCCTCATCCAGGATTCTTACCCCGAGTTCCTGGGCCTTCTTCAGCTTGCTGCCCGCATCGTCGCCGGCCACCACGAAATCGGTCTTGCGCGAGACACTTCCCGCGACCTTCCCACCCCGCCGCTCCACCTCCTCCTTCGCCTGCTCCCGCGTCATACCCGTCATCGAGCCGGTGAGCACCACCGTCTTACCAATGAACGGGCCTCCCGTGGCCACCTGGGGCGGGGCGGGTGCGACACCGGCGTTGAGCAGCGCGAGGATGGCCTCCCGGTTCTGGGGCTCCTGGAAGAAGGTGTGGATGACCTGCGCCATGACCGCGCCGACATCCTTGACGCGTGAGACGTCCTCCAGCGACGCGTCGAAGAGCCCCTGCACCTTGGGGAAGGCCTCGGCGAGCGCCTTGGCGGTGGCGTCCCCCACGTGTCGGATGCCCAGCGCGTAGAGGAAGCGGCGCTGGGTGGTCGTCTTGGAGTGCTCGATGGACGCGAGCAGGTTCTCCGCGCTCTTGTCGCCCATGCGCTCGAGCGTCATCAGCTTCTGCTTGGTGAGCGCGTACAGGTCCGCGAACGTCTTCACGGTGCCGGTGGCCACCAGCTGCGCGGCCAGCTTGTCGCCCAGGCCCTCGATGTCCATGGCGATGCGGCTGGCGAAGTGGCGGATCTTCTCCACCAGCTGCGCGGGGCAGGACGCGCCGGTGCACCGGATGACGGCGCCGTCCTCGTCCTTCACCGCCACCGCGCCGCACACCGGGCAGTGCTTGGGGAACTCGAAGGGCTTGGAGTCCTCGGGGCGCTTGGAGAGCACCGTGGAGACGATTTCCGGAATCACGTCCCCCGCGCGGCGCACGAAGACGGTGTCGCCCTTGCGCACGTCCTTGCGCCGCAGCTCGTCCTCGTTGTGCAGCGTGGCGCGCGCCACGGTGACGCCGCCCACCTTCACGGGCTTCAGGTGCGCCACGGGCGTGAGGGCGCCGGTGCGGCCCACCTGGATGCCGATGTCCTGCACCAGCGTGGACTCCTCCTCGGGCGGGAACTTGTACGCCACCGCCCAGCGCGGGCTCTTGGAGACCTGGCCCAGGCGCTTTCGCTGGTCCTCGTCGTCCACCTTCACCACCATGCCGTCCACCTCGAAGGGCAGCTCGTGGCGGCCCTTCAGTGAGGCGTCATAGGCGGCGCGCACCCCGTCGATGCCCGCCGCGCGCACGTAGCGGTTGATGGGCAGGCCCAGCGACTTCAGGTACTCGAGCTTCTCGATGTGCGTCTTGAAGGCGGGCACGCCCTCGGTGGGGACACACTCGTAGAGGTAGACGGAGAGCGGACGCTGCGCGGTCTCCTTCGGATCCAGCTGGCGCAGGCTGCCGGCGGCCGCGTTGCGCGGATTGGCGAAGAGCGGCTCGCCCTCCTCCTCGCGCTTCTCGTTGAGCTTCTGGAAGTCCGCCTTGCGGATGAAGACCTCGCCGCGCACCTCCAGGAGCTCGGGCACCTTCACCCCGTCCTCGGGGAACAGCTCCATGGGCAGGCTTCGGATGGTGCGCAGGTTGCCCGTCACGTCCTCGCCCGTGGTGCCGTCGCCGCGGGTGGCGCCCTGCACGAAGATGCCCTTCTCGAAGCGCAGCGCGATCGCGAGCCCGTCCAGCTTGGGCTCGCACACGTAATTGACGGCGGGGATGCCGAGCATCTTGCGGATGCGCTCGTCGAACTCCACCAGCCCCTCGTCCTCGAAGAGGTTGGCGAGCGACAGCATGGGGACGCGGTGGACCACCTGACCGAACTCGTCGGCCGCCTTGCCGCCCACGCGCTGGGTGGGCGAGTCCGGCGTCTGCAGGGTGGGGTGCTTCTCCTCCAACCCCTGCAGCTCACGCATCAGCGTGTCGTACTGGATGTCGCTGATCTCCGGCGAGTCGAGCACGTAGTAGCGGTGGTTGTGGTGGGCCAGCTCACGACGGAGCTCGCGGGCTCGGGCTTCGGCTTTCTTGAAGTCGTCCACGGTGGGCGGTCCTTACCCCAAAACGCCCCCGCGTGAGGGCGTGTCCATGGCGCGCAATCTAGAGCGACACCCCGACATCGCGTCGACTCCCTCCCGCCATGTCCCGCGCGTGCGCCGTCCACACGCCCCGCCACGTAGGCCCCTGCTCATGCCGACGGTGCGGCGCGCTGGCGCGGTGTCTGTCGTGCGGGGCGGGGCCGGGGCTCACGGTTCCGCCCACGAGGGCCCACCCCAAGCGAAGCGACCCGTCGGGTCCTGGCGTGGGGAGCCACGACGCCCCGTGGCGGGTGGGAATTGTCCGCCGCCGGGCTCATGTTGCTCATCAGGAAGAGTCCGCGCGCTGGCCCTCAAGATGCCTTGACAGGCCTGGAGGGGGTCAATAACGTCCCTCGGCGGTTCACTGGCGCAGGAATTTCGACGGCGCCATCTCTTCCCCAAAACCAATCGGCCCGTGCCCGCGCAGTCCCCTCCAGGGATTCCGGTAAGGGTCGCTCCTCACTGGAGAAGGTGCTTCCGAGGCCGAGCGGACATCTCCCCCGGCAATCGAGCGTCCGAGTCCTCGGGCACCCCACCATTCCCCAAGCGTTCCCAGCCATGCGCAAAGCCCGTACTTCGAGAGAGAAGGCCGCCGACGTCGCTGTTCCCGTCGAGGCCGACGACAAGCCCCGTCGCAAGCGCGCGGCGGCGAAGACCGCCGACAGGGAGGAAGCCGAGAAGCCGTCCCGTTCGCGCCGCGCCCCTCGCCGCGACGAGGACACGAACCCGGAGGTGGAGAGCGACTCCGCCGAGGTGAGCGCCGAGCCGCCCCGCCCGGTGCTGACGCCGATCTCCCGTCCGGTCCGCGACGACGACCTCCAGGAGGCTCGCATCTCCGGTGAGGAGGAGTCCCCCGCGGCCACGCTGCCGCCCCCGCCGGAGCCCCCCGAGGCCCCGACCATCACGGAGGTCAGCCGCGACGGCGCTCCCATGCAGGTCATCAAGCTCAATGACCTGAAGCGGATGAAGATCACGGACCTGTCCCGGATGGCCCACGACGTGGGCATCGAGAACTACCAGGGTCTGAAGAAGCAGGACCTCATCTTCGCGCTGCTGGGTGGCATCGCGGACAAGCGCTTCGAGGTCCACGCCGAGGGCGTGATGGAGCTGCTCAGCGACGGCTTCGGCTTCCTGCGCAGCGCGGACAGCGACTACCAGCCCAGCCCGGACGACATCTACGTGTCCCCGTCGCAGGTGCGCCGCTTCAACCTGCGGCCCGGCGACACGGTGACGGGCCCCATCCGCCAGCCCCGCGAGGGCGAGCGCTTCTTCGCGCTCCAGAAGGTGGACAAGGTCAACTTCACGGACCCGATGTCGGACGCGGCGCGCGAGCGCATCCTGTTCGACAACCTCACGCCGCTGTATCCGACGCGCAAGCTCAAGCTCGAGCACGAGTCGTCGGAGATGACCACGCGCATCATCGACATGTTCTGCCCCATCGGCCTGGGCCAGCGCTGCCTCATCGTGGCGCCGCCGAAGGCCGGCAAGACGGTGCTCTTGCAGAACATCGCGCACGCCATCAGCCGCAACCACCCGGACGTCTACCTCATCGTGCTGCTCGTGGACGAGCGCCCGGAGGAAGTGACGGACATGGAGCGCAGCGTGCGCGGCGAGGTGGTCTCCTCCACCTTCGACGAGCCCGCCACGCGCCACGTGCAGGTGGCGGAGATGGTCATCGACAAGGCCAAGCGCCTGGTCGAACAGAAGTACGACGTCTGCATCCTGCTGGACTCGATCACCCGTCTGGCGCGCGCCTACAACACGGTGGTGCCCGCGTCCGGAAAGATTCTGTCCGGCGGCGTGGACGCCAACGCGCTCCACAAGCCCAAGCGCTTCTTCGGCGCCGCGCGCAACATCGAGGAGGGCGGCTCGCTGACCATCATCGGCACCGCGCTCATCGACACCGGCAGCCGCATGGACGAGGTCATCTTCGAGGAGTTCAAGGGCACGGGTAACTCCGAAATCGTCCTGGACCGCAAGCTGATGGAGAAGCGCATCTTCCCCACGCTGGATATCAACAAGTCCGGCACGCGCAAGGAGGAGCTGCTGCTGGGGCCGGGTGATTTGGTCCGCATCACCGCGCTGCGCCAGGTGCTGCACCCGTTCACCCCCATCGACGCGATGGAGTTCGTGCTCAAGCACATGCGTCCGACGGCGACGAACGCGGACTTCCTCGGCTCGATGAACCGCTAGAGGTAGCCATTGGCCCGGGGAGGCCCCATGTTGGGTCCCATGCTCGTCCGCCTGCTTCCCCTCCTCGTGGGGGTGACACTCGGAACCGTGGGATGCGACGTGGACCCCCTGGGGCCACCGCTGGACACGCCCCCCGTGCTGTCCAGCCGCACCTGTTACTCAGATGACGATTGCGTCGCGGACGCGTGCTGCGGGCTGGGAACGGCCGTCACGCACGCGGACGAGGGGCCCAACTGCCGCGGCGTGAGCTGCACCAGCGGCTGTCCCGAGGGCTCCATCGACTGCGGTCGCTGCATGCCCATCTGCCGCGGAGACCGCTGCGCCGCCGCCTGCCAGTGAGGCCGTGCCTCCTCAGGCCGCGGGCGTCTGCTGGCCGGTGGCGATGACCGGCTGGGGCTCGGCGCCCGGCAGCGTCACCACGGCCTGGGGCTGCGCCTTGAGGCGGGCGTAGTCGAAGCACGCCACGAGGATGGCGGTGATGGGCACCGCGAAGAGCGCGCCGATGAGGCCGAAGAGCCGCTCGCCCGCGATGAGCGAGAAGGCCACGATGACCGGGTGGATGCGCGCGGCCTGACCCATGATTTTGGGGTTGAGGAAGTACGCCTCCACTGCGTGGATGCCGATGATCCACAGCAGGATGGCCACGCCCTTCTGGAAGCCGTCCGCCAGCGCGATGAGGACGATGGGCACCGAGCTCAGGATGGTGCCGAAGATGGGGATGAGGCTGAAGAACGTGGCGATGGTCGCCAGCAGGAACGCGAACTTCACGCCGAAGAGCAAGAGCCCCACGAAGGTCAGCGCGCCGTTGACGACGCAGATGGTGACCTGCCCGCGCACCACGCCGGACAGCGAGCGGTCCAGGCGCTCGGCGAGCTGCCGCGCGTCCTGCGCGTACTCGGGGGGCACCAGCGTGCCGCAGTAGCGGCGGATGGCCTGCCCGTCGATGGAGAAGAAGGCCGCCACCATCAGGATGAAGAACAGCATGAAGACGCCCGCGGCCACGCTGGCGACGATGCTGCGCGACACGTTGACGATGTCGCCCAGGTTCTCCTGCACCAGGGACGCCACGCGCTTCACCGCGTCCCCCATCAGCTGCTCCAAATCCAACGCCAGGCTGAAGTGCCCGGCGCCCGCCGCGTCCGCGCCCTCCAGCGCGCGGTTGGACAGCGCCACGGGGATGCCCTGCGCGCTCAGCCACGTCTCCGCGCGCTGCGCGAGCACCTGCACCTGCTCGGGCGTCAGCGTGTTGGCGAGCGCCATCAGGTCCCGGCTCACGCGCGCCATCTCCCGGTACAGCTGGGGCACCAGCGCGACGAAGAACAGGTACACGCCGACGAAGAAGCCCGCGTAGATGAGCAGGATGGCCACCCAGTGCGGCACCTGCCGCCCGGCCACCTTCACCCGCGTGATTCGCGCCACCAGCGGCTGCACCAGGTAGGCGATGAGCGCCGCGCCCGCGAAGGGCATCACCACCGAGCGGAACGTCACCAGCACCAGGGCCACCACGAGCCACAGGGCCCCCAGCACCCACAGGCGGTTGCGGCGGTCGACGATGGGCGTCGGAGGAGATTCCACGGGGTGCGGCGACATGTCTCGGGCTTATGGCACCGCCCGCGCGCTGACAAGGCCCGCCCGCCCTCGTTCTCGTTCGTGCCCCAAGCAGGGGCTCGCCCGGGTGCCGAGATGACGGAAAGTTCCCTCCACCTCGGGTCCGGCCTGCTCAGGCCGAGGGCTGCTGGAGGCGCAGCTTGCGCTCCAGCCGGTCCAGGCACTCGTGCATGTGCTTGCGCTTCACCCGTCCCTCGGTGGCCTCGCCCAGCCCGTGCATCTGCTCCGTCAGCCAGCGCGAGAGGAACAGCAGGGCCAGCCTGTCGTCGGGGCCCAGGCCGCGCTCCAGGTAGCGCTGGTGGCGCATGTAGTCGTCATACGCGTCCGTCTCGTGGGACAGCTCCCAGCGCGTCAGCCGCAGGGCCTCCGTGTAGACGGCGGGAGAGGGGCGCGGGCGGGGCTCGGTGAACAGGGGCGCGAAGTGGCCTCCGGTGTCCAGGTCCACCTCCTGCACCGGCGGCGGCCAGCTTCGCAGGTCCTGCGCGAGCAGCTTCGCCACCTCCTCCACCAGGTGCTCCAGGAGGGTGACGGGCTTCAGGTCGAAGAGATGGTCCCACCGCGAGGGCATGTCCCCCTCTCTACCTCAAGAGGCGGAGGGTGGCAGCGCGCGCAGCGTCGGAGCGTGCTCGCCATATCCCGCCGCCAGCTCGCGGCGGATGACCTGGTAGACGGACTTGCGGGTGAGCAGCTCCCCGTGGCCCGCGTCGGGCAGCTCGTGGTTGAAGACGTTGGGTTGCCCATCGACCTTCAGTCGCGCGGAGGCCCACGGCGTCACCTCGTCCGTGGGCGAGTAGAGCGACGTCACCCGCACGTTCCGGGGGAACGCGCCCATGGCGAGCTGGCGCAGAAAGGGGGACACGGGCGTCAGCTGCCACATGCTGCGGCTGAACCAGCCGAGCGTCGCGCAGCCCAGGTACGCCAGCGGGCAGCCCTGGTGCGGCGTGCCCAACGTCACGAGGTTGCGCACCCGTTGGTCTCCGCCCAGGCGCTTCACGTAGTACGTGCCGATGAGGCCACCCTTCGAGTGGCCGATGATGCTCAAGGGCCCCATGTGCGGGTAGCGCGCGTACATGCGCTCCACCTTCTCGCGCACCTTCTCGGCCAGCGCGTCGATGCCGTGCGTGTTGAAGCGGTCCAACGCGCCGCCCAGGTGGATGGACCACACCGCGTAGCCCTCGCGCCGCAGCCGCTGCTCGAGCACCTCGAACACCCGCCGGGTGCTGAAGAAGCCGTAGAGCAGCAGCACGGGCTTGGGGCAGTGGGCGAAGTCCGTCCTGCGGACGATGCGGTTGGCGTCCGCGTCCAGGTGGAGCTGGCCGATGAGGCTCTTGAGCCGGCGGCTCCACCGGCGATAGCGCGGCAGGAAACGTTTCATGGCGCACCCGAGCGACGCGCGAGGCGCCGTCCGGGCTCAACCTGTGAATCCTCCCCGCCTGGCGCAGCACGTGCGGGGCGGCGAACGCTCGCTGCTCAACGTCCCGCGTCCGCTCCGCCCGGGCCCGCGTCGGGAATCCCACCATCTCCCGTTCCCGCGTCCGTGCCGGCATCCGTTCCCCCATCCCCGGGGCCGGTGATGCAGCAGGTGGGCACCTTGTCGAAGTACAGCGCCGACTGGGAGCAGAAGGCCCGGATGTCCCGGCGGTGCGCGCCGCAGCCGGTGACGAAGCGCCCGTCCTCGCACACCGGCTCGGGGGCCGTCGCCGGGTCGCACTGCGTCAGGCTCAGCGCGCACACGGCCCGCGAGCGATAGAAGCGCGCGTCGCTCCGGTCTCCCGGGACGACGGTGCAGGTGGCGCCCCGGTCACACTGCTGGAACACGGGGCCGGTGGAGCAGGGGCCCACGGCGCAGGCCGTCTCGCAGTTGAGCGCCTCCCCTTCATCACAGCGAGGCGCCTGGTCGCACGGGTTCCCATCCGAGCAGGAGGTGACGAGGAGGGCGAGCAGGAAGGACAGGAGGATGCGCGGCAAGGGAGGCCTCGGGAAGCGGGTCAGGTGAAGCGCTCCAGGAAGTTCATCAGGATTCGGCGCCCGAAGGGAGCGGGAGCAAGGCCCGCCAAGAGCCTCGGCACCTCCTCGCCGGGCGCGCGCCCCCGCGCCAGCGCTTCCTTCTCCAGGCCGTCACGCCGGGCGTCGATGACGGCGCGCAGTGCGTCGGGGCCCGCCTCCGGGTGGAACTGCACGCCCCGGACATTGGGGCGGAAGGCGAGCGCCTGCGTGGCCGTGTTGTCGTTGCCCGCGAGCACCCGGGCACCCTCGGGCATGCGCGTGACGATGTCCTCGTGCGTGGCCTGGGTGGCGAAGAGCTCCGGCACGCCGTCGAACAGCGCGTCCTGGCGCCCCTCCTCGGTGAGGCGCACCTGCACCGTGCCCGTCTCACGTCCGCGCGGATTGCGCGCCACCTGTCCGCCGTAGGCATGCGCGAGCAGCTGGTGACCGAAGCACACGCCGAGCACCGGCGTGCCCGCCTCGGCCGCGTCGAGCATGAAGTCCGCGGCGCGCTCCATCCACGGCGCGAGCTGAGTCACCGACAACGGTGAGCCCGTCATCATCACCGCGTCGTAGCCGCGCGCGTCGCGGGGCAGGGGGGCGTCGCGATGTATGGGAAGGATGTCGAAGCGATGACCCTCCAGTCCAATGGTGCGCAGGAACCACTGCTCGTAATCACCCACACTGAGGCGCACGGACACGGCCGCCTCGCCGGCTTTCAGCAACAAGACGTTCTTCACCGCCGCAGGTTGCCGCGTCTGGACGTCATTCCTACCCTGTCGTGCCACCTGTGTTCGCTCCTGGCCAATCCGTCTGGAACGCCTTCGTGCGCCCCGAGGAATCCCCATGATTGATGCACGCTCCCTCTCCCCACGGCTGCCCGTCCTGCAGTTGCTCATCGACGGACAAGGTGTGGACCCCATCGAAGGGGGCACCTTTCCGGTGGTGAACCCCGCCACGGGTGAGAAGGTGTGTGACGTGCCCAGCGCCACCACGGCGGACGTGGACCGCGCGGTGAAGGCCGCCCGGCGCGCGTTCGAGTCTGGCCCGTGGAGCAAGATGTCCGCCCGCGAGCGCGGCAAGCTCATCCGAAAGCTCTCCGACCTGCTCTGGCAGCGGCGCGAGGAGTTCGCGCTCGTCGAGTCGCTCAACAACGGCAAGACGTTCCGCGACGCCATCCGCGGGGACGTGGCGCCGGGCGCCGGCACGCTCGCGTACTTCGCGGACTGGGCGGACAAGGTGCATGGCGAGGTGCTGCCGGTGGACGGGCCCTTCCACACCTACGTGCTCAAGGAGCCGGTGGGCGTGGCGGGCCTGATTGTCCCCTGGAACTATCCCACGTGCATCCTGTGCTGGAAGCTGGGCCCCGCGCTCGCCGCCGGCTGCACCGTGGTGGTGAAGCCCTCCGAGATGACGCCGCTCACCGCGATGAAGCTGGGAGCGCTCGCGCTGGAGGCGGGCTTCCCGCCCGGCGTGCTCAACGTGGTGCCCGGCTACGGAGACCCCGCGGGCGAGGCGCTCGCGCGGCACCCGGACGTGGACAAGATCTCCTTCACCGGCTCGGGCCGCACCGCGCGCCGGCTGATGCAGGCGTCGGCGGGCAGCAACCTGAAGAAGCTGACGCTGGAGCTGGGCGGCAAGAGTCCGCAGGTCGTCTTCTCCGACGCGGACATGGACCGCGCGGTGGAGGCGTGCTTCTGGGGCATCTTCGGCAACAAGGGTGAGACGTGCAACGCGGGCAGCCGCGTGCTGGTGCAGGACGGCATCTACGACGAGTTCGTGGGCCGGCTCGCCGAGCGCGCGAAGAAGCTGCGCGTGGGCGACCCGTTGGACCCGACCACGGAGATGGGCGCGCAGGTGAGCCAGAAGCAGCTCGACACCATCCTGGGCTACGTGGAGAGCGGACGTCAGCAGGGCGCGAGGTTGCTCGCGGGCGGCGAGCGCGACACGGAGAGCGCCAAGGCGAAGGGCTGCTTCATGAAGCCCACCGTCTTCGGCGACGTGAAGTCGGACATGAAAATTGCCCAGGAGGAGATCTTCGGCCCGGTGCTCTCTTGCATGCGCTTCAAGGACGACGCGCAGGCGCTGGAGCTGGCCAACGGCACGCTCTACGGACTGGCCGCGTCGCTGTGGACGCGCGACGTGGCGAAGGCGCACGCGCTGGCTCGCAAGGTGAAGAGCGGCGTGGTGTGGATCAACTGCTTCAACGAGTTCGACGATGCCGCGCCGTTCGGCGGCTACAAGGAGTCCGGCTGGGGCCGTGATTTGTCGCACCACGCGCTGGAGGGCTACCTCCAGACGAAGGCGGTGTGGACGAAGCTGCCCACGGACACCTGAGCATTCCCGCACCCCAGGAAGGAAGGTCCCGATGCCGACCCGTTCCAAGGCGAAGGTACTCACGCACCCGGCCGTGGCTCGCAGGGCTCGCGCGAAGGAGCGCGGGGGGCCGGTGCGCGGCGCCGCCGTGCCCCGGGACTCGGGTGGCGCGGACTCGATGCGGCGCTGGCTGGACGAGCGCGGCGCGAAGAAGGTGAAGGTCGGCGCCGTCGACATCGATGGCGTCTGGCGCGGCAAGTACATCTCTGTGGACAAGTTCCTCAGCGCCGCCAAGAGCGGGCTGGGATTCTGTGACGTCGTCTTCGGTTGGGACTTGGGCGACGAGCTGCTCGACAACACGCAGGTGACGGGCTGGCACACCGGCTACCCGGACGCGCACGCCACGGTGGACCTGTCCACGGGGCGGATGATTCCGTGGGAGCCGGACACCGCGGCGTTCCTGTTGGACTTCGTCAACGCGGACGGCACCCCGTTCGAGGCGAGCCCGCGGCAGCTGTTGCAGAAGGTGGCGGCGCGCGCGCGTGAGCAGGGCTACCTGCCGCGCTTCGGCGCCGAGTACGAGTTCTTCATCTTCAAGGAGCAGCCGCACACGCTCCGGGAGAAGGGCTTCCAGGACCTGACGCCGCTGACGCCCGGCATGTTCGGCTACTCGTGGCTGCGCACGTCGATGAACGCGCCGCTGGTGCACTCGCTCATCGACGGGTGCAACGGCTTCGGTTTGGACATCGAGGGCTTCCACACGGAGACGGGCCCCGGCGTGTTCGAGGCGGCCATCCGCTATGACGACGTGGAGCGCTCCGCGGACAAGGCGGCGCTCTTCAAGACGGTGGTGAAGGAGCTGTGCGCGCGCCAGGGCCTGTCCGCGTGCTTCATGGCGAAGGTGAACGCGAAGCTGCCGGGCTGTTCGGGGCACGTGCACCAGTCGCTGTGGGACCCGAAGGGCGAGCACAACCTCTTCCATGAAGAGGGCGCGCCGCACGGGATGAGCCGGCTGATGCGGCACTACATCGGCGGGCAGATTGCGCTGATGCCGGAGCTGACGGCGCTCTACTGGCCCACCATCAACAGCTACAAGCGCAGCGTGGAGAACACCTGGGCGCCCACCACCGCGGCGTGGGGCCTGGAGAACCGCACCTGCGCGGTGCGCGTCATCGGCGAGAGCGCCAAGGCGATGCGCATCGAGTACCGCCAGCTGGGCGCGGACATGAACGCGTACATCGGCATGGCGGTGAGCCTGGCCGCGGGCCTGTGGGGCATCGAGAACGAAATCGAGCCGCCGCCCGCGTGCAACGCCAACGCGTACGCGTCCCACGAGGCCGCGCCCCTGCCGCGCAACCTCAAGGACGCGGTGAGCCTGCTCAAGCAGAGCGAGCGCGCCCGGGAGATTCTGGGCGAGGGCTTCGTGGACCACTTCGTGCGCACGCGCGAGTGGGAGGTGCGCCAGTACGAGCGCGCCGTCACCAGCTGGGAGTTGGAGCGCTACCTGGAGCTCATCTGATGAGCCCGAGGGAGGAACCCGAGATGAAGCCGTTCGACATCCCCACCGAGCCCCGTGTCACCGAGATGGCGTGGCCCACCCGCATCGTCCTCGGCGCGGGAGCCCTCCAGCGGCTGCCCGCCCAGGCGCAGCGGCTGAAGATGAAGCGCCCCCTGCTGGTGACGGACGCGGGCGTGGTGAAGGCGGGCCTGGTCTCCCGCGTGCTGGAGGTGCTCAAGACGGCGGGCCTGCCGTGCGCGGTCTTCGACAAGGTGGAGCCCAACCCCACGGAGAAGGACGTCTTCGCGGGCCTCGAGGTCTACCGGCAGAACGACTGCGACGGGCTCATCGCCCTGGGCGGAGGCAGCGCGCTGGACGCGGGCAAGCTGGTGCAGTTGCTCACCACGCACGAGCCGCCGCTCAGCCGCTATGACGACGCCAAGGGCGGCGACCAGTACGTGAAGGACGACCTGCCGCCGCTCATCGCGATTCCGACCACCGCGGGCACGGGCTCGGAGGTGGGGCGCTCGGGCGTGGTGACGCTGGCGGACACGGGCCGCAAGACGGTCATCTTCAGTCCGCACCTGCTGCCGGGCGCCGCCATCGTGGACCCGGAGCTGACGCTGGGGCTGCCTCCGGGGGTCACCGCGGCCACGGGCATGGATGCCTTCACGCATTGCCTGGAGGCGTACCTGTCGCAGGGCTTCCATCCGTTGGCGGACGCGGTGGCCATCGACGGCATCCACCGCGTGGGCCGCTCGCTGGTGACGGCGGTGCGCGAGGGGACGAACCTGGCGGCGCGCACGGACATGATGGTGGCCGCGATGCAGGGGGCCATGGCCTTCCAGAAGGGCCTGGGGGCGTGTCACGCGCTGGCGCATGCGCTGACGCCCATCTCCGGCGTGCACCATGGTCTGGCCAACGCGGTGGTGCTGCCGGTGGTGATGGAGTTCAACCGCGCGGCGAGCACGGCCAGGCTGGCCCGTGTGGCGGTGGCGATGGGAGACACCTCCAACGCGCGTGAGGAGGTGCTCGCGAGCAACGCCATCGAGCAGGTTCGCAAGCTCAACGCGGCCATCGGGATTCCCGCGCGGCTGCGGGACGTGGGCGTGCGCGAGGAGGACTTGCCGCACATCGCGCAGAAGGGCTTCCTGGACGCCTCGCACCTGAGCAATCCGCGCAAGGTGACCGAGGCGGACCTGCTGGCCATGGCCCGCGAGGCCTGGTGACGCGGGGGTAGAGGGCTCGAGGAGGGCTCCGGACCTCCTCGGGTGATGTGCCGAGGCGCGGTGCGAGCGACACGCTTCGAGCCGGTCTGCGTCCGGCTCGGGGGGCTCAGGCTCCCACGTGGCGTGACACGAGCGACATGCGTCGAGGAGGTCTCGCGTCCTCCTCGGGTGTCGAGCTCAGGTCCCTTCGTCCGCCGCCGCCGGCTGGGTGCCCGCGGTCCCTCCGTCACCGAGCACCGTGGCGCCGAGGTCCTGGTCCGGAGTGGCGCCGGAGCCCGAGTCCGTCACCTCGCCGTGGGTGCCCACCACCGCGCCCGTGATCTCCGCGGTGCCTTCCTCCGGGACGAAGTCCATCGTCTCCACGAACACGCGTCCCGGCAGCCGCAGGTCCATGGCGCTGATGCGGTCCTGCCCGCGCAAGTCGTAGAGCTGCTGCGCGACGGGGCCCGCGGGGATGCGCTCGTCGGAGAAGAAGATGTAGACCTTGACCTTCCCCTCCTGCGTCGGGACGCGGAAGCTGGTGTTGGCGACGGGCTTGTTCGCGTCGCAGCGGATGGAGCGGTTCTCGCGCGTCAGCGTGAGCTGCCGGATGACGCCCTTCTCCGACACCGTGTAGAGCATGCAGTACGGAAGCTGCCCGGCGGAGGGGATGACCTCCATCGTCGCGGGCCCCGTCTTGCGGACCTGCGCCCGCGTGATGCGGTCCTCTTTCTTGCCGTCCTGGCAGCTCACGCTCACCGCCGCCACTGCCAGCACCATGCTCCAGCGCTTCATGTGTCCCTCCCGGGGCGTGGAAGATCCACCATCCGCGTTCGAAAGCCTACTCCGAGCGTCATGGCTGGGGGATGGGCTGTCGCCCGCCCGCCTGGAGGCCGCGCGACACAAAGACCGTAAGTGCACATCCGTGCGCTTCGACACCGGCGCCTGAACTCCCGTTCGTTCCAGTGTCCCGCCGCGTGCACCGCCCTCAACGGATCCTCAGTTTGCGCAGCGCGTCGACCGCCTCGTCGAACCCGATGACGACGAACAGCACCAGCGTGGCGACGAGCGCGGCGTTGACGAGCCAGCCGTTGCGCAGCGGGCCCACCCAGTCACGCCGGTTGTTCAGCCACAAAAGAGTGACGGCGAGCAGCGGCATGAACAGCGCGCCCACCACGGCATAGGCGAGCTGCGCGCGCTGCAGCGGCGCCCACAGCATGGGCAGCGGCACGAGGGAGAGCGCCACCAGGTAGCCCTTCCACGCGCGCGTCGTCCGCAGGTCCACGAGGCCCCGGGCCTCTCCGCGCTGGATGCGCAGGAAGTCCGCGAAGAGGTAGGGGATGCCCTCCCAGACGCCCAGCAGGCTGGAGAACACCGCGGCCCAGAAGCCGCCGAGGAACACCCAGTAGCCCACCGGACCGATGATGGCCTCCAGCCGCGTCGCGAGCAGGCTGGCGACCCGCAGGCCCGTGCCCTCCAACTGGAGCGTGGAGCCGATGATGACCATGGCGACGCCGAACATCCCCGTGAGCGCGTAGCCCACGGCCAGGTCCGTCTGACAGATGCGCAGGCCACTCGGGCCCTCGCGGCCCTTCTCCCGAATCCAGTAGCCGTAGGAGAGCATCGTCACGGTGCCGCCCACGCCGCCCAGCAGGCCCAGCACCCAGGGCGCGCCCTGGTCGGGAAGCGAGGGGATGACGAGCCCGCGCGCGGCGGCGGCCCAGTCCGGCTCCGAGGCGAGGGCGGTGAAGAGCACCGCGCCGAACATCAGCGCGATGCAGGCGGCCATCAGCTTCTCGAAGAGCCGGAAGCCGCCCAGGCCCACGAGCGCCAGCCCCACCACCGAATGAATCACGCCCCACAGCCGGCGTGACGTCTCCGAGTCACTGGCCAGGGGCCACAGCGCATCCCCCGCCGCGCCGCATGCGGAGATGAGCGCGCCGCCCGTGAAGAAGCTCCAGCCGAGCAGGTAGATGAAGAAGACGTAGCGCAGGCCCGCGCTCATGCGCGCCCAGCCCTCCAGCACGGTGGTGCCGGTGGCGAGCTGCCAGCGGGCCACGCCTTCGTTGAGGAAGCCCTTGAGCACCGAGCCCACGACGGCGGCCCACAAGATGGACACACCCACCGCGGAGCCTCCGAGGCTGGCGGTGAGCAGGTCGCCAGCGCCGACACCCGTGGCGGCGACGAGGATGCCAGGACCGAAGCGCGCGAACAGTCCGGGCTTGTCACTGGCGAGAGACGGCGCGGAGGACGGTGCGTTGCTTTCCATGGCGGTGACGCCAGACGCTACCACCCCCACTGAAGCGACACGTCCGCCAGGCCCGTGCAGTCCAGCAGGGGAGGGTGTGGGCCGCCTCCCGAGCCGAGCTGACGAAGAATCGTCGCCCACGCGTCGTGGAAGATTCGTGGGGCCATCATCTTCTGGACCGCGACGGCGTGGGCGAAGCCGGGCTCGGCCAGCTTGTTCTGGAGGAGCTGTGCCTGCTGATGGACCTCGTTCGCCGCGCTGGCGAGCCGCTCCACGCTGAAGGGACGCGGATGGGACTGGTAGGGCTCCGGAGTCGCGTGACAGTCCTCGACGCGCGCGAGCAGCTCACCCAGGCTCTCGAGCGTGCTCTCCGAGAAGGTGAAGCGGAAGAAGGTGTTGGGGGTCGTCGACAGCTCGGTCATCGCCTCGAGCAGCTCCGCCAGCGGGGCCCAGCCGAGCCACAGGTACAGTCCCTGCTCCTCGGCCACCAGGCGCACGACCCACTTCAGATGGATGTCCCGCGCGTCCATGCGCGCGACTCTGTCACGACTCGTCGTGGGGCGGGTCGAGCGTCATGACACCCGACGCCTCATCCACCGAGCGCCTGCTCGATGAGGTCCGCGGCGCGCTTCACCCCGCCTTCGTCGCGAAGCTCTCGCTGAATCGCGGCGGCCCGCTCGGAGAAGTGGGGCTCGGTGGTGAGCCGCTGGAAGGCCTCTCGCAGCGCCGCCGCGGTGGCCTTCTGCGTGTCCAGCCGCAGGCCGACGCCCAGCTCGACGATGCGGTCCGCGTTGGCGAACTGGTCGGTGGCCTGGGGCACGGCCAGCATCGGCTTGCCGCACCACAGCGCCTCCTGTGTGCTGCCCATGCCCGAGTGGGTGATGAAGACCTCCGATTGCTTCAGCACCGAGAGCTGCGGCAGCCACGAGTGCACCTCGAAGTTGGCGGGGACCTCCCCCAGCTCCGAGCGTTGGACATGCCGGCCGATGTTCAGCACCACGTGCCAGTCGGGCAGGTCCCCGAAGGCCGCCATGCACTGTCGATAGAACGCGGGCTGGTTCGTGAAGGTGGAGCCCAACGAGATGAGCAGCACCTTCTTCGCGTGCGCGGGCCGACTCCACGTCCCCTGGTGGATGCGCTGCTCGTCGAGACAGGGGCCCACGAAGGTGAACCGCCGCGTGTCCACGCGGTCCGCGTTCGGCTGCATCGCGCGCGGGATGAGCACGAGCGAGCGCGGCGGCAAGCCGACGAAGAGCGTGGACTCCGTCTGCGCCACGCCGCAGGCCTTCAGCCACTCGGAGAAGCGACGGTAGTAGTCCGCGCCGCCCGGGGCCGCGCGCAGCGACTCCATCATCGGCGCCATCTCCTCGGTGTAGCCCTCCCACGCGACGAACGTGGGGGAGAGCTGGATGGCGGGCTTGCCCCAGTTCTCCGCGAGGATGCGCGCGGTGTAGCCCGCGATGTCATAGAGGAACAGGTCTGGCCGGTCCTGCTCCCAGGCCGCGCGCAGCCGGGGGAGCTGTTCCATCGCGTCCTTCAGGAACACCTCCAACTGCCCAATCGTGTCCTCCGGCCACTGCCGGTCCGCGACGCCTTCTCGCGGCAGCGTCGATGGAGAGGGCACCAGCTCCGCGCCCGTCTGCTGGATGGGCTCCGCGAAGGACGCATCATTGGCGTAGGTCACTCGATGGCCCCGGGCCACCAGCTCCCGGAGGACCTCCAGGCTCGGGTTCACATGGCCGTGCGCGGGGATGCTGACCATCGCGATATGGGCGCGTCGCTTCATGGATGGGGCTCCGGATGTGAGACGAGACGGTCCGTCTCGAATGGTCACCATGAGGCTCGACCTGCGGGTTGTCAAGACGAGACGTTGCGTATCGCCACCACCCCGATAGCGTGTCGTCCCATGAGTGAGGCGAAGACGCCGGACACGGGGCGGCGCAGTGAGCGCTCGCACCAGGCCATCCTGAAGGCGGTGGTGGAGCTGGTGGGGGAGCAGGGGTACACGCGGCTGACCATCGAGGCCATCGCCGCGCGGGCAGGGGTGGGCAAGCAGACCATCTACCGCTGGTGGCCCACCAAGGGCGCGCTGGTGCTGGATGCCTTCGCCGCGCTGATGGGGGACGTCGCGCCGCTGCCGGACACGGGCGACGTGGTGGCGGACCTGAAGGGCGTGATTCGGGCCACCGTCGCGGAGCTGGGCGCGCCTCGCTTCGAGGTGCCCTCGCGCGCGCTCACCGCGGAGTCACAGATGGACCCGGCGCTGGCGAAGCAGTTCGTGGACACGCTGCTGCGGCCGAACCTGGAGGTCACCAAGGAGCGGCTGCGCGCGGCGCAGAAGGCGGGGCAGGTGGCTCGGGACGTGGACCTGGACGTCGCCGTGGAGCTGTTCTTCGGGCCGCTGTTCCACCGCTGGCTGCTGCGCACCGCGCCGCTCACCGAGTCGTACGCGGACACGGTGGTGGACTACGCCCTGGCCGCGCTGCGCCCCCGGAAGACACCGGGGGGCAGGGGCTGACACCGGCGCGGCTCACATGCCCGGGCACTGGCCAGGCTTCATCTCGTTGGCCGTCTGGTGGACCTCGCTGCTGAGCTGCTTCTGCTTGGATGGGTCCATCGCCGTGTAGACGATGACGACGCCATCCGGCGTGTCCTGGACGCTCGCGCTGGAGGGCATCGTCGGCGCGCCCGCCATGCCGGCGCCGCCCGTGCCGCTGTCATCGCGGCCGTACTGCTCCTCGCTGGAGCTGTCGCCCAGGTCCTCCTGCTTCACCTCGTCCAGGACGGACGTCTCCTGCGCGCGCTGCGTGCTCGCGGCCTGCTCGTGCAGCATGCGGCGGCTGCGCTGCTGGAGCTCCGCCACCTGCGTGGGCTCCGGCGTGCTGAGGACGAGCGCCACGCCCTCGGGCACGTCCTCGGCCCGGGCCACCGTGCCAGGGACGGCCATGGGGCAGTTGGTCTCGGAGACGCCCTTGTGGTGTTTGCCGTGGTGCTTGCCATGGGCATCGGGCGGCGTGTCCTCCGAGGGCGCGCCCTGTGCCATGGCGGGTGGTGACTGGGGCGGGGCCGCGGGCTGGGTGCTGGCCTGGGGCTGCGCGCCCTGGGCCTGGGAGCCCCGCTTGGAGCAACCGACCGAGAAACACAGCGCCGCGGACACGGCGAGAATCGACGGAAGCCTGAACAGATGCATGTGGATGTCCCCCTCCGGGCGAGAGCCCGACTCGCGGAAGGTGGACAGGGGGGCGGAGGGTGCCAACGTCGTCCCCACCCGCGTCCGAGTCGTCCGCCCCGCCCTGGCGATGGGGGTTCCATCCCGGAAGGGACACGACCTCGTGCCGTGGGACGCCGGGGGGCGTCGGGTGATGACTCGCGGACGCGAGGACCGTGGTCGACGGGGGGGCTCGTTCGATGAGCAACACGTCGCGCCTCGAGCGGACACCCTCGGCGGTGTGTCCTCTGTCCTCGTTCGTGGTGGAGACAGGGGGGCCGACACGGAGCCCTGCCCGACAGGAAGGAAAGGTTGTGTATGAGAAGACTCGCGGTGCTCGGCCTGGATGGGACGCTCACTCCGGACACGCTCGGGGGATTGCTGGTGCGCGAGCTGATGGCGCGCGGTGTCTGTGATGGAGACGTGGGGCGCGAGTTCCTGGCGGCCGTCGACCGCCATGACTCGGGTGGGCAGGACTTCTTCGGCGCCGTCTCGGATGTCCATCGGGGCTGGGAGCGGCTGTTCGCGGGCGTGGCGGTCCCCAGCGTCGAGCGCGCGGCGGAGGATGTCTGGGCCCAGGCGCGAGGCCGCTTGTTCGGGTTCGTCCGGCCGCTCCTCCAGAGGCTCGAGGCGGAGGGGTTCCTGGTGGCCCTCGTCTCCGGGGGGCCCATCGAGATGGTGAATCTGGTCGCGCAGGACCTGGGCATCGACGTGTACCGGGGCGCGCAGATGTCCATCCAACGCAATCGCTATACGGGACAGCTGCTCCAGGGGCCCGGTCGCAGCGGAGGCAAGCCCGGCATCCTCCATGAGCTGGTGGCCCTCCACCAGGCCTCGCTGGAGCGCTCCTTCGCGATGGGCAACTCCCTCTCCGACGCGGAGATCCTCGCGCTGGTGGGCTTCCCGCTGGCGTTCGAGCCCTCGGCGGAGCTGGCGGACCTGGCGGTGAGTCGTGGGTGGAGTCGTGTCGACCGGCACGACGTGCTGCATGTGCTCCCGGTGCTCCTCGCGGGTGCGCAGGGTGGGGAAGGTGTTCCCAGCTCGTGAGGGCGAGGGAGTGCTCTTGGATTGCTCTTGCATCCAGGTTGAAGGTTTGTGCTGGAGATGCGGAGGCGCTCCGGGCGTGGGGTGTGAGGGTTTGCGGTCGCCCTTTGGGCGGTGGTTAGGATTGGCCGTTTCCCTTCACCCCGAGGAGCGTCGAATGAAGCGATGGACTCGTGTCTGGATGGCCGTGGTGTCGTTCGCGGCGTTGTCGGCCTGCGGTGGTGTGGACGCCCAGGCTCCGCTGGAGCAGGAGTTGGGAGCGCAGGAGGCCCGCATCGATGTCTGTGGCAATGGGCGGTGCTATCGCCTGGAGCCGCAGACGTGCCCCCAGGACTGTCCTTACAGCGGCTACTGTGGTGACGGTGCCTGTCAGTCCCCCTATGAGTCCAGCTCCTGGTGCTCGGATTGCTCGGGGACGGGGTGCTTCGCGCCGGAGGCCGTGCCGCCGCGCGAGCCGGAGGGGCTCATCGATGTCTGTGGTAACGGGCGGTGCTACCCGTTGGAGCCGCAGACGTGCCCCCAGGACTGTCCTTACGGCGGCTACTGCGGTGACGGCGCTTGCCAGTCCCCCTACGAGTCCAGCTCCTGGTGCTCGGATTGCTCGGCGGGCCCGGGCTGTCGGACGCCGTAACGCCGACTCACCCGTGGGTTAGGACCCCGTGCCTCATCACGGGGTCTTCGTTCCGACTCAGCGAGGCTCGGGCCGCACGTAGACGATGACCTGCGGTGTCTCGTCCAGGTACAGGCCCGTCGCCGGCGTGCGCGTGTTGAACGCCTGCCACGTCTGGAACTCGTACTCTCGAAACTCCTGGTGGTACTGGTACGCGACGATGTCCGCCTCGAAGGGGCTGCCCACCGCGCGCAGGTCCGGTCGGAGCATCCCGTTGCGTTGGTAGTCGCGGAACGAGCCGCCGTGCACCTCATGCAGGAACAGCCGCGCGTTCGGCTTCGCGTGCTCGTTGATCCACGGCAGCACGCCGGTGACATGGCTGGACCAGAACTGCCGCTGCATCCCCAGCGACGCCGCGCCGGCCGCTCCTCCGGCCAATTCCGAGTACGCCGCCGTCCCGTAGGGGAACACGTGCGCCGAGTACACCAGCGCGGGCGCCAGCAGCACCGCGAACACGGGCGCGAGCACGGTGAGGGCGGGCAGCGAGGGCCGCTTCTCGCGCAGCCGCTCCAGCAGCGCCGCCGCGCCGCGTGACACCGCCTGTCCCGCGAGCAGGCCCAGGAACACCATGGACGGGAACCAGTGCTTCACCCCGCCGAAGTGCGGCACCTGGGGATGGCTGATGATGAGGATGGACGTCACGGCGTTCACGCCCACCAGCGCCTCGACCATCGTCACCGGCCGCACCCACGCGCGCGTGCGCTCGAGCTGCCCCAGCACCCCGCGGCCCGCCAGCGCGAAAAAGCCCGTCACCATGGGCGCGAAGAGGCTGGTGGGCACCGTGAGCGCCGTCTTCACCACCACGTACGCGAGAGGGAAGGGCGGCTCGCGCAGCAGCGTGCCCAGGTAGAACCAGGCGTAGTGGTTGTGCTTGGCGTGGAAGGCCAGGTACCAGGCGGTGCGGTCCACCGGGTGGTGCCAGAGGTAGGGCCAGTGCAGGTAGAAGATGACGGGGCCCAGCACCGCCATCGCCGCGATGGGCACGAGCGCCCGCGTCACCCGCGCGTTCACCTTCTCCACGCCCTTGAGCAGCCACGTGCCGCCGACGGCCAGCCCCATGAACAGCAGCGTGTGGGGGCTGAGCAGGAAGAACTTCCGCTGGAAGCCCTCGCCGCCGCCCAGCGACAGGATGAGCAGCCCGTAGAGCACCGCCACCGCGGCGAACAGGCCGACGAAGCGCAAGAGCCACCCGCGCGCCTGGGGCTCCGCCTCGCTCGCCTCCCACGCGCGCCACAGCGCGAAGGGCGTCAGCACGAAGGGGAGGAACAGCGCGTTGTGCTTGGCCGTCAGCGCCAGGCCGAAGGCCACCCCGCACGCCACGCCCCACCGCACGTCCTCCAGCGCGCGCCAGAAGCAGTACACGACGAGCAGCCACAGCGCGGCCACCGGCACGTCGAAGCACGCCAGCTCCGCGTTGAAGTACTGCCGAGGCACCAGCATGAACGCGAGCGCGGCGAACAGGCCCGCGGCGCGGCCGTACAGCGCGCTGCCGAACAGGAAGCTCAGCGCGGGCACCAGCGCCGCCAGCGCGAACGCCGGCAGTCGGAACGCGGCCGCGGAGCGCATCCACCCCAGCGTGTCGTGGAAGAGCAGGTGGCTCAGCCCGAACAGCGTCTTCATCAGGACGGGGTGCTCGTGGTTGTAGTCCCACGCGCGGACGATGGCCGCGTCCGTCAGCGCCCGCGTCGGCGACTGGAACAGCTGGCGGAACCAGTCCGCGTACCCCTCCGCCGCGGCGAAGTAGACGCTCTCGTCGCGCGTGAAGCCCACGTGGCCTTCGGTCCACCACAGCGCCACGAAGGCCAGGGCCCACAGCGCCCACGCCCAGCGCTTCTCCTCGCGGGTCGCCGGCCTGCCCGTCATCCCTTCACTCCCACCGCCGGCTCCACCGCCAGCACGTCCAGGCACACCTGCCGCCGGTCCGGATTGCGTGAGCGGACCCACACCTTCACCGTGCGGGGCGCGCCGGGAGGCAGCCGCACCTCGGCCTTCTTCACGCCCTCCTGGCCCGGCGCAATCGCCACGTCCAAGAGCCGCGCGCCACTCCGCGCGTCGTCCACGCCCAGGTGCGCCGTCGTCAGCTGCGCGTCCTTGGGGAAGGCGTACTCGAAGATGATGCCGCCCTCGAGCCGCAGCCCCACGTCGCCGGGCACGCCGTCGAACTCCGCCACCAGCTTCTGGTCTCCCGGCGGGGCGGGCATCCACAGGCAGCGGCGCGGCTCGTAGAGGACCTCGTGCCACTCGGTGGCCACGTAGACGTTGCCCGGGCCCGGGCAGCGGTGCGTCGAGCCGTTGAAGGCACACGCCTGCCGTTCGCCGTCGTCCGACTCCAGGTACACGCGCGCGCGGGAGACGACATCGGAGGCGGTGAAGCGGCGCGGCCGGTGGCGTCCGTTCTCGTAGAGCGTCAGCGTCAGCGGGCCCTCGCGCTCGGGCCCACCCACGGCGCGGCGCTCCGGCAGGAAGTCCTTCAGGAAGGCCGCCTCGTCCGAGCGCGGCAGCTCCGGCTGTCCCAGCACCCAGACGCGCGGGTGCGCGGACAGGTCATCGGTGTCCGAGCCCAGGTAGCCATAGACGGGCAGCCCCGGAGGCACGAACAGGCGCGCGCGCTCCGTCCACCAGGGGAACAGCAGCACCGCGTCACCAGGGCGCGCCTGCGACTGGAGCCGCTGGGCCACCGCGCGATAGCCCTCCTCGGTGGGGAGCTTGCCCGGCAGCCGCAGGTGGAAGAGCAGGGCCAGGAGCGCGACCAGCAAGAGGCCCCCCAGCTCCAGGAGGGGCAGCGCGCGTGGGAGGCTAGGACTTCGCAAGACGAATCTTCTGCTCGCTCTTTTCCCGGCAGAAGGTGCAGAAGATGGGCTCACCCTGGGAGAACGACGGCGTCCAGGGCGGGTACATCGAGCACCGCGGGTCCAGGCAGTGGTGCAGCTCCCACAGGTGGCCGAGCTGGTGCAGCGCCTGCCGCGCCACGGGCTTGAAGCCCGTCTCCAAATCCTTGTGCGGCTGCAGCGAGATGATGGAGCGGTCCTTGCCCTGGCGCGCGAAGCCCGGGGTGGGGGCCACGCCGCTGGGCAGCTCGCGCTCCTTGAGCTTGCGCGCGGTGAGCAGCAGCACCTTGTCGTCCTGGTAGGCGCGGATGCCCTTCACCTGCTCCAGCAGCTTCTCGGCGTCCAGCGGCTCGCCCAACCCCGGAGGGATTTCGGCGCTGCCGGAGTGCTCGCTGCCCACGCCGAACGCCGTGTAGAGCGTGCGGTTGAGCTTGGCGAGCTGCTTGTCGTCGAAGGGGTCCAGCGTCACGACGCGAATCACGGGGCATCACCTCGGCGCGAAGAGGGCCCGCGTCAGGGCCCCCTGGATGGTGTTGGCGGTCAGTCCTCGCTGTCGGCGGGCTTGGCCTTGGGCGGACGGCCGCGCTTCTTGGGCGCGGCGGGCGCCGCTCCCTCCACTTCGGGCGGCTTCGGCTTGGGAGGACGGCCACGCTTCTTGGGCGCGGCGGGCTCGGCGCCCTCGGGCGGGGCGTCCGGCTTCGGCTTGGGAGGACGGCCGCGCTTCTTGGGCGCGGCGGGCTCGGCGCCCTCGGCCTCCTCGGGCTTGGCCTTGGGAGGACGGCCGCGCTTCTTCGGCGCGGACTCCTCGTCGCCCTTCTCCTCGGACGACTCCTCGCCCTCGTCCTCGGAGGAGCTCTCCTCGTCGGACTCGGACTGCGGCTCCTCTTCCGAGGGCAGGTCCAGGTCGCCGTCGAGCCCCAACAGGTCGCCGTCGAGCCCCAGGTCGTCCTCGTCGCCCTTCGCGAACTCGGCGGCGGTGCGCTTGGGGCGCTCGCGGCCGGGCGGGAAGAGCACGAGGTCGATGGCGTCCTCGGCGTTGACCTCGGCGGTGCCGAGCGCGGTGGCGACCTCCGACACCAGCAGGTGCCGGGCGTTGTCGTACAGCTCACGCTCCTTGGTCGGCAGCGGGCGCAGCTCGCTCAGGACCTGGAGGTCCTTGACCACCTCGGCGAGCCCCAGGATTCCGCCCTGGGTCATGCGCTCCTGGTTGGTGCGTGCGCGCTGCTTCCAGTCCAGGTCGGCCTTGTCGCCGTCGGCGCGCAGGAAGGCGAAGAGGCTCTTCACGTCCTCGGGGCTCGCGACCCGGCGGACACCGATGGCCACGACCTTGGCCTGGGGCACCATCAGCAGGGCGTTGTCCTCCTCCCGCCGCATGGTGACGAAGATGAGCTTCTGTCCCGCCACTTCCTTGGTGTCGATGGCGGTGACGCGGCAGACACCCTGATTCGGGTAGACGACCCGGTCGCCGACCGCGAGCTGGTTGAGTGACGCGGACCCTTCAGGCATGTCCCCCTCGCGGGCTGGTAGACGTCAAACGGAGGCCCGGGCTTAGCACCGAGTCGCGCTCGACGCCACGAGATTACCGGTGAACCGACGCCGTGCGTTCGCCCGTCCGCTGAGCCTCCAAAAGGATGCCCAGCAGCTCCTTCTGCCGCGCGTCCAGCGCCGCCTCCACCTGCGCCTGCGTCGGCTCCGCCTCACTGCTCCCGGGACGCGCGTCCACGCGGCCCGACAGCCCCACCGTCCCGAGCACCACCGCTCCCACCACGGCCACTGCCACCAGCTTCAACATGTTGAGCCCTCCTTGTCGCTCAGGGTAGGGGGAGCGACTGGAGGATCAACTTTTCGGCGACAGGCCGCTGCACGGCTGTAGCAGGGTTCACTGTGCCGTGCGGCCGTGGCGGTGCTCGGCGGGGGCCGTCTGCCCGCCCGCCGGGTGGACCACGGGGGCGACCTCCAGCAGGAGGGTGCCGGTGTTGTCGGCCAGGTTGTCGTCCGGGAAGGCGAGCTGGAGCCATGACGCCCCCTTGAGCCGGGTGGGCTGTCCCACTTCCAGGAGCGCCAGGCCGCTGGGCGAGCCCTCGGGACCGGGGCCGGTGCCCACCAGGCCGAGCACCCGTCCCACGGGGCCGCCGCCCAGGCCCCGCGTCCGGGCGGGCTCGGCGGTGTAGCGCAGCACCACGTCATACGTGGTGCCCGGGTCCAGCGCGCGGAGCACGAAGCGGTCCGCCCGCGACAGCTTGACCGCGTGCTGGCGCGAGTCCAGCCGGAAGGGCGGGAGGCTCGGGCCCCCCAGCTCCCGGATGCGCACCTGCAGCCCGCCCCGGTTGTCGTCCCGTCGGGCATCCAGCGCGAAGACGTGGAGCATGGAGGCGTGGCGCACCAGCTGCTCGTCGGGCCCGAGCACGCCGAAGGATTCGTGCGCGGGCAGGTTCGCGTCGCCCTCCAGGAAGTAGCTGGCGTGCTCCACGGACATGGGGCCGCCCAGCGACATGCGCCCCTCGGTGTGCACCAGGTACGTGCGGGCCGGGTCCAGCTGCACGCGGGCGGCGTTGGTGACGGGGACGCGGAAGGCGTGGCTCACCGCGGACAGGCGGATGCCGCCCGGGGCCCAGTCCATCTCCTGCACCGGTGGCGCGGGGTGGGCGCGGGCGGACGTGGCGCTCGCGGCCGGAGTGTTCAGCCGAGGACGAAGTCGCGCGTGCACGGCCAGGGTGGTGCCCCGCTCGGCGCGCACCACCTGGCTCCACGGCACCATGCCGGGGATGTGGACCTCCAACAGGTGCTCGGTGTCCGCGGGCAGGTGGGTGAGGAGCGCGGGGGTGAGCGTGTCCAGCGGTCGGCCATCCACGCGGATGTTGGCGCCCGGCGGTGACGAGCTGAGCTCCACGGAGAAGGTGCCGTTGCGCCCCAGCATCATCACCACCAGCGCCACGCCCATGGCCGCGAGCACCGGCGTCCCCAGCGCCATCGCGTTCGGCACGCGAGGGCCGGTGCGAGGCGGGGCGTCGAGGGTCGGCGCGGGCTCGGGGGGAGGTGCCTCTGCGGGAGTGGCATCCGAGGACGGGCCGGGGACGACGGGGATGGGCTGGGTGGTGCGCTCGCGGCGGCCCTCGGGTGGGCGGGGCGCGGTGGGTGCCTCCAGGAGCGCCGGAGTCAGCTCCTGCGTCACGTCGGAGGGCGAAGGCTCACGCGGGGCTCGGCGCTCGGAGGGCGCGCGCGTCCAGCGGGCCATCTGCCCGAGGAACTCGCGCGGCAGCAGCACGGGGCGCCCGTCCGCGACGAGCTCGGTCTCGAACAGGTAGCCCATGAAGTGGGCCAGCGCGCTGGTGGAGACGTCGGGTGTGGCGGTGTGCAGGTAGCGGGTGAGGACCTCCGCGAAGGCCTCGGCGGTGGGGTAGCGCTGCTCGCGCTCCACGGCCAGCGCGGTGAGGAGGATGCGCTCCAGGGCCGGAGGGATGTCGGGCTCCAGCTCGCGCGGCCGGGGGAAGTCGCCCACCGCGATTTTGCGCATCACGTCGGTGACGGAGCCCTCGAAGGGCAGTCGCCCGCACAGCGTTTCGTACAACAAGGTGCCCGCGGCGAAGATGTCCGCGCGCGCGTCCAGCTCCCGGCCCCGGGCCTGCTCCGGCGCGAAGTAGGCGTACTTGCCCTTGGCGTCGACCTCGTCGGGCTCGTACCCGCCCGCCATCCGCGCGCGGGCGATGCCGAAGTCCACCAGCTTCACCTGGCCCTCGTAGCTGAGCAGGACGTTCTGCGGGCTGACGTCGCGGTGGATGATGTGCAGCGGCCGGCCGCGGTCGTCCAGGCGGGTGTGCGCGTACGCCAGCCCCTTGAGCACCTCCACCGTCACCAGCAGGGCGAGGGGCTGCGGGAGCGTGTACAATCCCTTCTCACGCGCCCGGCGCAACACGCGCGACAGCGGATGCCCGTCCACCCACTCCATGGCGATGAAGAACTGGCCGTCGACTTCGCCGAAGTCGAAGACCTGCGCGATGTTGCCGTGGCTCAGCCCCGCGGCGATGCGCGCCTCGTTGACGAACATGGAGACGAAGGCGCTCTGGTCCGCGTAGCCGGGGAGGATCTTCTTGATGACCACCGGCTTGGTGACACCCGCCACCGCCGTCATCCGGGCGCGGAAGATCTCCGCCATGCCGCCCGTCGCGATGCGCTCGAGCAACGTGTACTTGCCGAAATCGCGCCCTTCGGACGGGTGCTCCACGTGTCTTCCGGCTCCTCTGGGCGCACCGGGCCGATGTGCTACCCCACCACGACGCCCTTCGATGACCGCGTGAAGCTATCATCAAGGTCTCCGCAAACATTAACACGGGAAAATTCCGTTGAACACGATTGCTCGATGGTTTGTCCTGCTTGGATTTCTCTGCGCATGCCGCGTCGTGGCGGCGCCCGCGGTGTTGCTGACACCTGTGTTGGGGCAGCCGGAGCGGGTGATGTTGCAGGGGCGGGTGTTGAAGGAAGCGCCCGGCGATGGGAGCTCCGCGTTGACGCGCAACGTGCGTCGGCTGGCGGCTCGCAACTGGGAGGGCGCGAAGGTGTCGGTGCGCTTCCAGGGTGTCACGGCGACCCTCACCAGCGGGCATGACGGTGGGTTCGAGGTGAACCTCATGCCGCCCCCGGGCAAGCGGTTCGAGGAGGGCGCGTCCGAGGCGGAGGCGTGGGTGGAGGGGGCCATCACCTCGGCGCGGGTGGAGGTGGTGTCCGCGTCGACGCCGCTGCTCGTCGTCTCCGACTTCGACGACACGGTGGTGGTGACGCAGGTGACGAAGCCGACGAAGCTGGTGCAGACGGCGCTGCTCAAGGACGCGGACGAGCTGGAGGTGGTGCCGGGCATGGCGGCGCTCTACGGGTGCTTGCGGGGCAGCGTGCCCTCGGCGTTCGCGCTGGTGAGTGGCTCGCCCGTCCAGTACCTGCCCCGGGTGAAGGCGTTCCTGACGCGGCATGACTTCCCCGCAAGCTTCGGCGTGTACCTGAGGGATTTGGGACCTGGCTCGCTGTCTGACTACAAGCAGCCCATCATCCGCCGGCTGCTCACGCAGTTCCCGCAGCCCGTGGTGCTGGTGGGGGACTCGGGGGAGAAGGACCCGGAGGTCTACGCGCAGATTCGCGAGGAGTTCCCCGGACGTGTGAAGGCCATCTACATCCGTGACGCGGGGCGCACGAAGGACACGCAGCGCTTCACGGACATGGTGCTCTTCCAGGACGCGCGTCAGGCGGCGGAGCACGCGGTGGGGCTGGGGCTCGCGGACGCGGCCTGTGTCGCGAGCGCGCTGCCGAAGCCCGCGCAGACTCCGCCCGCGACGGCCAATCAGACACCTCCGTGACGTCTTGCGTTGAGGTCATGACGCCCGGCTGTGTTCATGACGCACCGGGATGCCGCATGCGAGTGTTTCAACCCAGGGACGCGGACTGGTCCGTGGTGACCGAGGTGTCATCGGTGACGCGGGTTGGTGTGACGTCGTGAGGTTCGAGGCGGTGATGAAGCAGGGAGGCATTCGTCGAGCGGCGCGAGGCTCGAGGCGGCGAGGGCTGGGTGTCCTCACGGGCCTGCTGCTCGCGCTCGTGGGCTGTCGTGAGGAGAAGCCCGCACAGCCCCTGCAGTCGCTGAAGCCCGAGCCGCTCCCGTCGCTGGCCATGGGGACGGGGGCCTTTGTCGACGATGGGGGCGCCGAGCCTCGCGTCGAGGTTCCGGTCTACGGTGAGGCGCCCCCCTCCGAGGCGCTGCGGGTGCAGCTCGCCGGCGAGCAGGTGCGCGTGGACGCGGAGACCTTCGAGCCGACGAAGCCGGACTCCCTCGCGCGGTTGACCCAGAAGGTGAAGGGCCGGGACGTGTTGCTCGTGCCGGACGCGGACACATTCCTCGCGCAGGTGTCGGAGCTGTTCGCGGCGCTGCGGGACTCGGCGGGCGCGGTGTGGCTCGCGCATCCGGACGCGCCTGTCGCCTATCGGTTGGTCCTCCGCGACGAGGAGGGCTTTCGTGAGTGGCTGGCGGAGGTGGCGCCGGGGAAGCTGCGCATCATCCAGCGCGCGGATGGGTTCGAGCTGAGCACGAGCGTGGGCAAGCTGCCCGGTCCGGACGCGAACGGTCCCTCGGTGCCAGTGCGCGAGGGGCGTCAGGACCTCGCGATGCTGCGCCGGGGCCTGGGACTCTTGAAGGGGCGCTTCAAGCAGTCCGAGGACCTCTGTCTGGTGCCCTCGTTCGGCACCGAGGTGGCGCAGGCGGCGAGGGCGCTCGGGGCCGTGTACGCGGCCCCGGGCGAGCCGCTGTTCGAGACGCTGTGCCTCGTCTACCCGACGCCTCGGCGCGCGGGGGACGCGGGCTGAGGCTCAGGGCTCGAAGCCGAACAGGAACAGGTCCGACACGCCGCTCGCGGTCCACGTCTGGGCGCCGACCTGCAGCGTGTCGTGGAAGCGGCCGAGCACCGCGGGCCTGCCATCCTGGGTGACGGCGACGGAGCCCGCGTCCAGTCCGGGGCTGCTCCGGTCCTGGCCGCTGGGGAAGCTCTTCACCCAGCGTGGTGTGCCCTGGAGCCGGTCGAACTTCGCGACGTAGACGTTGGCGGCGCTCGACGCATTGCCCGCGGGCGAGCCCAGGGCCGCCGTGTCCGGACTGCCGCCCTGATAGCCGCCGATGACGGTGACGCCGTCGTTGAAGTCCATGGCGACGCCCTCGATGTCGAAGGCGAAGTTCCACGCCCAGCGCTCCTCGCCCTCGCGCGTCCACGCGGCGACGAAGGCATCCTGGTCGATGCCGAGATTGGCGGTGGACGTGTGCGGCTGTCCGGCGAAGGTGAAGGTGTTGGCGTACGTGCCCACCATCACCACGCGGTTGCCGTGCGTGGCCACGCCGTACGCGAAGCCGAGCGCGCCCACCAACCGGCGGCGCCACTGCGCCTGACCCGAGGCGGAGATTCGGATGAGATACGGCTCGGCGGAGCTGATGGCGCCGATGGCATCACCCGCGACATAGAAGTGGCCCTCGCTGTCGACGGTGGCGGCCCGGGCCACGCTCTGGACGGTGTTCACGTCGACGAACGCCCACTGCTTCACGCCCTCGCCGTCGTACTTCACGAAGGCGAGCCGCGCGCTGCCCTGGGCTGTCAGCGTGTAGCCGCCGATGCCGATGTTCCCGTCGCGGTCCGTCACCAGCGCCTGGGCCGTCAGCTCCGAGCTTCGGATGGGGCGCAGCCAGAGCAGCCGCCCCACGCTGTCGAACTTCATCAGGTGGGGGTCATCGCTGAACAGGTTGCCGAGGGGCGGGCCCGCGGGCCAGGCGAGCAGGACGATGTTGCCCGAGGTGTCCACCGTGAGGTGGAACCCGTGCCAGCCATTGATGACCCGCAGGAGCGACGGCTGGCCCTGGGGGGAGTGCCGCACGAGGGCGACGGCCCGCTCCTCGGCGCCACCCGGTGCCGTCGCCTGGACGGCGCCCACGTCGACGCTGCCGGTGAAGTTGACGAAGGACAGGAAGCCTCCGTCCCGGGTGGCGGCAATCTCGCCGGTCTCCTCGCTGGGTCCCGTGCCGGGATGGGCCCACGTCAGGGCTCCCGCGAGAGGCGTCTGGGCGCGGGCTTCCCCGTGGACCGCGACGACGCCCGCGACGAACAACGCCACCAGCACTCTCGAACTCGTTCCCATGGCAACCACCCTTCCTGGGAGGCGAAGCGCCTCCGGCCTGGAGTGAGGGGCCATGGGTGGCCATCGTGAAGGGCCGCGACGTCTGTGGGAGCCCTGTGACTGTCGCTCACGCCACAGTCACCGGGCCTCGAGCGTTCCGCTGCGCGGAAATACCGGACGCGAAGTGCGCGAGCCGCGCGGAACCGGCAGGCCCGCAGCGAGAAAAGGGCTGGCCCGCCTGCTTCTCCTCCTAAGATGCCGCGCTTCATAGCTTGCACGGTGGGCCGTGTGCCCGCTGGCGGAAGGGGTTTCCTTCCGTTCACCTTGGGAGGTCTTGGATGGCCGCAGTGAATGAGCCCGCCGCGTCGAAGGAAATCTCCACCGGAGGTGCCTTCCTGTTCCAGGAGGTCGGCGCCACCCGCGTCCTCACGCCGGAGACCTTCACGGAGGAGCAACGGCTCTTCTTCCGCACCGCGCTCCAGTTCAGCCGCGAGCAGGTGGTGCCCCAGTCCGAGCGCATCGAGCACAAGGACAACGCGCTGTTGCGCGAGCTGCTACGTCAGGCGGGCGAGCTGGGCCTGCTGAGCACGGACATCCCGGAGGCCTACGGCGGCACGGGCCTGGACAAGACGACCTCGCTGCTGCTCGCGGAGGCGATGGGCCTCAACGGCTCCTGGTCCGTGACGTTCGGCGCGCACGTGGGCATCGGCACTCTGCCCATCGTCTGGTTCGGCAACGCGGCCCAGAAGGCGAAGTACCTGCCGAAGCTCGCCACGGGCGAGTGGGTGGCGGCGTACGCGCTCACCGAGCAGGGCAGTGGCAGCGACGCGCTGGGCGCGAAGACGAAGGCGGTGCGCTCGCCGGACGGCAAGCACTGGATCCTCAACGGCTCCAAGCTCTACATCACCAACGCGGCCTTCGCGGACGTGTTCGTCGTCTTCGCCAAGGTGGACGGTGACAAGTTCACCGGCTTCATCGTGGAGAAGGACACGCCGGGCTTCAGCGTGGGCCCCGAGGAGCACAAGATGGGCATCCGTGGCTCGTCCACGTGCCCGCTCTACTTCGAGGACGCGAAGGTGCCCGCGGAGAACCTGCTGGGCGAGGTGGGGCGAGGCCACAAGATCGCCTTCAACATCCTCAACTACGGCCGGCTGAAGCTGGGCGCGGGCGTGCTCGGCAGCATGAAGCTCAACCTGGCCAACGCGCTGCGCTTCACGCAGGAGCGCAAGCAGTTCGGCACGGCCATCGCCGACTTCCCGCTGTCGCGCGAGAAGCTGGCGCGCATGGCGATGCTCGTCTACGCGGTGGAGAGCATGACCTACCGCACCGCGGGCCTGGTCGACGCGCGCCTGTCCGCGCGGGACAAGAGCGCCCCGGACTACGAGGCCCACCTGCTGGCCGCGGTGGAGGAGTACGCCATCGAGTCCTCCATCATGAAGGTGTACGGTTCGGAGGCCCTGGGCCACCTGCTGGATGACGCCGTGCAGCTGCACGGTGGCGCGGGCTTCATCGAGGAGTACCCCATCGAGCGCGCCTACCGCGACGCGCGCGTCAACCGCATCTTCGAGGGCACCAACGAAATCAACCGCATGCTCATCACGGGCATGATCCTCAAGCGCGCGGTGAAGGGGGACTTGCCGCTGTTCTCCATGGCGAAGAACATCGCGGACGAGCTGACGCGCGGTGAGCGTCCTCGCGCCCGCACGGAGGACGCGCTGGCCGCGGAGGAGGTCGCCGCGGAGAGCACCAAGCGCCTGGCGCTGCACGCCCTGCGCATCGCCGCCGAGAAGTTCGGGCCGGAGCTGGAGAAGCACCAGGAGGTGCTCGCCGCGCTCTCCGACGTGATGATGGACGCGTTCGCCCTGGACTCGCTCGTCACGCGCACCCGGCAGGTGGCCGCCGGTGGGAAGGTGGACCCGGTGAGGCTGGCGCTGGTGCGCCTGTTCGCGTTCGACAGCGCGCCGCGCGTGTACGAGCGCACCCGCCGCGCCCTGTGCGCCACGCTGGAGGGAGACGCGCTGGACAAGGAGCTGACGCGCCTGCGCACGCTGGACGTCTTCACGCCGTACAACCCGGCCCACCTGCGCGAGACGGTGGTGACCGCCGTCGAGGCCGCCGGCGGCTACCCCTACACGGAGTAGCCCGCCGCGAGGCTCACGGCATCCGCGTCACCGCGTCCATGCCGAAGCTCACCCGCGCCTTCCACGGCGCGGGGGGCAACGAGCTCAAGGCGAGCAGCGCGTCCAGCCGCTCCTGCATGGGCGCGCGCAGCCGGCCGAACGTGGCGCCGAAGCCCGGCGTCGCCTCGGTGGCGTTCTTGCGCGGCGTGGACGCGGTCCACACCACCTCGCCGTGCAGCAGCAGCGCGCCGCCCGTCAGGTCCATCTCCAACAGGAACGGCGTGCCCACGCGCACGTGGCGGGGCAGGGCGGGGGCCATGACGTCCAGCCCCACGCCGCCGCGCGAGATGTCCCGCACCAGGAAGGCGGGTGACAAGGGCGTCGCCTCCACCGCGCGCAGGTGCAGCGGCAGTCGGGGGAAGCGGCGCAGCCCCTCCGTCTCCTGGAGGGAGAAGATGCGCTGCAGCACCGCGTCCAGCGCGGAGCGGTCCTCCGTGGCGCCGTAGCGCACCGTGAGCAGGTAGTCGCGCTCCGGGCGCGGCTCCACCTGCACCACCTCGCCCAGCACCTCCACGGGCCGCAGCGCGCCTCCCGCATGCAGCTCGAAGGTGAAACGGGTGCCCAGCGGCAGGCTGCGCCGCGTGTGGAGGGTGGCGCCGCCTTGACCCACGCTGCGCGTGTACTCCCCCACCAGGGACTGCGGGCTCTTGTAGGCCACCTTCAGTCGCACGTTCGTGTTCACGCACCCGTCACTCTGCGCCCTTCTCGGGGGGAGCTCAAGTTTACCCCAGCGCCATGGGTAGGGCGCCGCGCTGCGCCAAACACCTGACCTTCCAGGTGTGACGGGTTGTCCGGATCTCGGCGTTGCACCCTCCGCGTGTTCCAACCTGTTGCGCTTTCTTGACCCCCCCCATGTGGGCGCGTATGAATGCCGCCCGGTCGTGGCAAGAAGTGGGAAGGAGTGGAGCTTCATCCCTTGAAGGGCTGAAAAGGTGGATCGCCCCCGTGTTCCGAGGCGTCTTTGAGCACCAGATCGACGCGAAGGGGCGGACCAGCCTCCCGGCGAAGCTCCGGGAGACCCTGGTGGGGGCCTACGACGAGCGGCTCATCGTCACGACGGCGTTGGACCGGTGCCTGCACGCCTACCCGGTGCGGGAGTGGGAGGCGCTGGAGAACTCCCTCGCGCGGCGAAATCCCATGGAGCCCGGGGTGAAGACGCTGATGCGCCTGTACGTGGCCAGCGCCCAGGAGTGCCCGCTGGACCGGCTGGGACGGCTGCTCATCCCACCGTCGCTCCGGACGTATGCGGGGTTGGAGAAGGACGTGGTGTGGGCGGGGATGGTGAAGGTCATCGAGCTTTGGAGCCGCGAGGGTTGGGCGAAGGCCCAGGAAGAGGCCCGCCAGGAAGCGGCCTCCGCGGACGTGATGAAGGTGCTCTCCGAGCTGCGGCAGCCGTAGCCGGAAAGTCGACAGAGGGCTGAAGTCCCCAGAGGGTGGCACTGTATGAATCAGGTTCTGGAGGTGCGGCGAGGAGCGGCGAGCGCGCTGGCGGGTGCCGGGCGCGTGGAGACGCTCATGCTGGAGGGCGAGCTGAGCGAGCAGGACCTGCTGACCCTGTGCGACGAGCTCACCCAGCGCATGCACCGGGGCCTGCGTCAGGTGGTGCTGGACCTCTCCGAGGTCGGCCACCTCAACTACAAGGGCGTCAAGCCGCTGATGGCCCGCGCCGAGGCCTTCCGCCGCACCGGCGGGGACTTGAAGCTGTCCGGGCTGTCGCCGTACCTGGCGGCCATCTTCCGGGCCGCCGGCGCGCACGACGCCTTCGAAATCTACCCGCACATGAACGACGCTCGCGCCGCCTTCGGCCTCGCGCGGGCTCCCTTCGTCTGAGTGCTCGTGGGGGCCTTGGAATTCCAGCACCACACCGTCCTGCTGCGTGAAGCGGTGGAGCTGCTGCGACCGGGAGCGGGCAAGGTGATCATCGACGGCACGCTGGGGGGTGGTGGCCACACGGAGGCGCTCCTGGCCCAGGGCGCGTCCGTGGTCGGCGTGGACCGCGACCCGGTGGCGCTGGCGGCGGCCACCTCCCGGCTGGGCCCCAACCCCCGCTTCCAGGGCCGCGCCGGCAACTTCGCCGACCTGCCCCGCGTCACCCGTGACCTGCTGCCGGTGGACGGCGTGCTCGTGGACCTGGGTGTGTCCTCGCCCCAGCTGGACGTGGCCGAGCGCGGCTTCTCCTTCAACAAGGACGGCCCGCTGGACATGCGCATGGGCCCGGACGGCCCCACGGCCGCGGAGCTCATCGCCACGCTGGACGAGCGCGAGCTCAAGCACATCCTCGAGGAGTACGGCGAGGAGCCCTTCGCCCGGCCCATCGCCCGCGAGCTCAAGCGCGCGCTGCCCACGCGCACGCTGGAGGCCGCGGAGGTGGTCAAGCGCGCGGTGCCGCGCAAGGCGTGGCCCAACCGCATCCACGTGGCCACCCGGACGTTCCAGGCGCTGCGCATGGCCGTCAACCAGGAACTGGAGGCGCTGGACGCGCTGTTGTCCGCGCTGCCGGGCCTGCTCAAGGTGGGCGGGCGCGCCGCCGTCATCTCCTTCCACTCGCTGGAGGACCGGAAGGTGAAGGAGGCCTTCCGCGCGCTGGAGGGCCGCTGCACCTGCCCCCCGGGCCTGCCCATCTGCGTCTGTCAGAGCCTGGGCAACTTCAGCGTGGTGACGAAGAAGGCCGTGTCCGCCTCGGAGGATGAGGTGGAGGTCAACCCCCGCTCTCGGAGCGCGCACCTGCGCGTGGTGGAGAAAGTGCGATGAGCAAGGCGTCGTCCCAGCGTGGCTCCGTGTCGGTGACGGGCGTGCTGCTGCACCTGCTGCCCGCGGTCCTCCTGTTCACCCTGTTCGCGGCGGTGGGCATCCTCCACGTCACCAGTCGGGTGATGGTGGTGGACATGGGCTACCGGCTGTCGCGCGAGGAGGCGGAGAGCCGCTCCCTGACGCGGGAGAATGACCGGCTCAAGCTGGAGCTGGCCACGCTCAAGGCCCCGGGCCGGCTGGAGCGCGTGGCCCGTGAGCAGCTGGGCATGAGCATGCCCGCCGGCAGCGCGGTGGTGTCCCTGTCCGCGGAGAAGCCCTCTCGCGCCAGCGCCTCCGCCCAGGCGCCTCAGGAAAACAAGCCCGCCGTGCGCGTGGCTGGCCGTGGAGGCGCGGGCCGGTGAGGGACTTCAAGGCGACCCGGGCTCCTGAGCCCAACGCGAAGGGGCTGAAGCTGCGGGTGCAGCTCTTGTTCGGCCTCTTCCTGCTCCTCCTGGGGGTCGCCTTCGGTCGCGCCGTGCAGCTGCAGGTCTTCGAGCAGGAGAAGCTGCGCGGGATGGCGCAGGACCAGTACGTCCGCCAGATTGAAATCCCCGCCCGGCGCGGCGACATCTTCGACCGGCGCGGCACGCCGCTCGCCCAGAGCGTGGAGGTGGACTCCGTCTGGGTGGACCCCTCGATGCTGCCCGACGTGCGTCAGGCCTCGAAGCAGCTGGCCAAGGCCCTGAAGGTGGACGCGGACGAGCTGGGCGCGCGCCTGGCCCGCTCCAAGCGCTTCGCCTGGGTCAAACGCCAGGCCAAGCCCCAGGAGGTCGCCGCGGTGAAGGCGCTGGGCCTGCCCGGCCTGGGCTTCACCAAGGAGCCCAAGCGCTTCTATCCCCAGCGCGAGCTGGGCGCGCACGTGATGGGCCTGGTCGGCATGGACGGCAAGGGCCTGGAGGGCCTGGAGAAGGCCTTCGAGGACGAGCTGTCCGGCCAGAACTCGCGCATGTCCGGCTTCCGTGACGCCAAGGGCCGCAAGCTGCTGGTGCAGGGCGCCACCGACCCCCTGGAGCGCCAGGGCGCCGCCGTCACGCTGACCCTGGACCGGCATCTGCAGTACGTGGCCGAGAAGGCCCTGGCCAAGGCCGTGGAGGAGGCCAAGGCCATCGCCGGCATGGTGGTGGCGCTGGACCCCAAGACAGGGGAGCTGCTCGCGGTGGCCAACCACCCGCGCTTCAACCCCAACACCCCCGAGTCCAGCTCCCGCACCGGCATGCGCAACCGCGCCGCGCTGGACACCTTCGAGCCCGGCTCCACCACCAAGCCCTTCGTGGTGGCCGCCGCGCTCGAGGAGAAGGCGATTACCCCCGAGAGCGTCTTCTTCTGCGAGAACGGCGCCTGGCGCGTGGGGCGCCACACCATCAACGACACCCACTCCTACGGGTGGCTGGCGCCGCAGGGCATCCTCCAGGTGTCCTCCAACATCTGCATGGCCAAGATCGCCCAGGTGCTGGGCCGCGAGAAGATGGTCGCCGGCTACCACGCCTTCGGCTTCGCCGAGCGCACGGGGCTGTCGCTGCCCGGCGAGGGGCGGGGTGTCATCCCCTTCCCGAAGGCCGAAGTGTCCCTGGCCACCCAGTCCTTTGGACAGGGCATGACGGCCACCGCGGTGCAGATCGCCGCCGGCTATGGTGCGCTGGCCAACGATGGCGTGATGATGCGCCCCTATTTGGTGTCGAAGGTGGTGGACCCGGATGGGGTGGTTCTGCTGGAGAACCGTCCCACGGAGGTCCGCCGGGTCGTGTCCAGCAAGGTCGCCCGGCAGGTGGTGGGCATGCTCGAAAGCGTGGTCGTCAAGGGAGGTACCGCGCCCCGGGCGGCCATGGACGAATACCGGGTGGCGGGCAAGACGGGCACCGCCCAGAAGGCGGACCCCGTGGCCCGGGGCTACTCGGACAAGCGTATCGCCTCCTTCGTCGGCATGGTGCCGGCCGAGGATCCTCGCATCGTCATCCTCGTGGTGGTGGACGAACCCAAGACAGACGTGTACGGGGGGCTCGTGGCTGCCCCTGCTTTCAAGGAAATTGCGACCGCCGCCATGGCCCACCTGGCCGTGCCTCCGTCTCGGACGGCGGCACCCGGGACGGCCGTGGCCGCCGCGTCCCCCGCGCCTGTCGCGGCGAAGCCGGTGGCCCGTGCGGCCGTCGAGCCCGCCCGCCCGGCGTTGGAGGAAGCGGTCTCGGAGAGCCCTGAGCCCGGCACGGTGCGTGTGCCGGACGTCCAGGGTGCCGGGGGTCGTGAGGCCGTGGTGAAGCTGCTCGCCGCGGCGTTGGAGCCACAGGTACTGGGAAGTGGTCGTGTGGTGTCTCAAACCCCCGCCGCCGGCTCGCTGGTGGAGAAGGGGGCCCGGGTGACGCTGGAGATGGCGACGCGGCAATGAGGCCGCGCATGCTCCAGGCCCCGCGCTTGCAATGCGTGTGAAGAAGGGGAAGAGATGAAGCTGACGGATGTCCTCGCAGGGTGTGGTGCCGAGCAGACCTCGGGTGGTCGTTCCGCGGTCGACGTCACCGGTGTGACCCAGGACTCGCGGCATGTGAAGCCTGGCGACTTGTTCGTCGCCATTCCCGGCACCAAGGAGGATGGTGCCCAGTTCATCGGGGAGGCCGTGTCACGCGGAGCCGTGGCGGTGGTCTCCGAGAAGCCGGTGCCCTCCTCGCAGGTGCCCTTCTTCAAGGTGGGCAGCGCGCGCAAGGCGCTGGCCCTCATCGCGGCGAACTTCCATGGCCGTCCGGCCGACAAGCTGACGTTGCTCGCGGTCACCGGCACCAACGGGAAGACGACGACGTCGTTCCTGCTGGAGGCGATGAGCGCGGCGGCCTACGTGTCCACGGGGGTCATCGGCACGCTGGGCTACAAGTTCGGCGGCAAGACGGTGCCGACGGCGAACACGACGCCGGACCCGCTGGAGCTGCACCGCATCTTCAAGGAGATGGTGGACGCGGGGGTGGAGACGGTGGTGATGGAGGTGTCCAGCCACGCGCTCGCGCAGGAGCGGGTGCACGGGCTGACCTTCAAGGCCGCGGGCTTCAGCAACCTGAGCCGCGACCACCTCGACTACCACAAGGACATGGAGGACTACTTCCAGTCCAAGCGGAAGCTCTTCGCGGAGAACCTGTCCGCCTCGGGCGTCGCGGTGGTGAACGGGGATGACACCTACGCCAGCCGCATCTACAACGAGCAGCGCGGCCAGAAGAAGATGGCGTGGAAGTTCAGCCGTCAGGGCAGCGGGGAGATCTCCGCCTCGGACGTGACCTTCTCGCTGGATGGCATCAAGGGCACGCTGAAGACGCCCTCGGGTGACATCGCGCTGAAGAGCAAGCTCCTGGGGCCCCACAACCTGGAGAACATCCTCCTGGCGGTGGGCATCGGCATCGGCGCGGGCTTCTCACGCAGCGACGTGAAGGTCGGCATCGAGCGGATGACGCCGGTGGAAGGCCGCATGGAGCGCGTGGAGAACTACGGCCCGGGCGGAGCGCCGACGGTGCTGGTGGACTACGCGCACACGGACGACGCGCTCAAGCGCGCGCTCGAGGCGGCCCGCTCGCTGGCCAAGGGCCGTGTCCTCACGGTCTTCGGCTGCGGTGGAGACCGCGACAAGGGCAAGCGCCCGCTGATGGGGCAGGTGGCCGCGGAGGCCGCCGACGTCGCCGTCGTCACCAGCGACAACCCGCGCACGGAGAACCCGGACGACATCATCGGCCAGGTGACCCCGGGCCTGGAGAAGTCGGGCATGCGCCGCATCTCCGCCGCCAAGGCGAAGTCCGGTGAGAAGGGCTACCTGGTGGAGGCGGACCGCCGCGCCGCCATCGAGCAGGCCATCAGCCTGGCCACCGGGGACGACGTGGTGCTCATCGCCGGCAAGGGCCACGAGACCTACCAGCAGGTGGGCCAGGAGAAGCACAACTTCGATGACCGCCAGGTGGCCGCCAAGGCCCTGGCGAACCGCACGCCCGGCTGAGCAAGGCGCGCGAGAGGCGGGCCCTCACACCCCATGGCAGCTCGATTCAGCGACGAAGAGGTGGTGCAGGCGACCGGGGCGACCCGGCGCCTGGGGCCCGGGCCCGCCGCCTTCGAAGCGGTCTGCACCGACACGCGGGCACTCACCCCGGGCTGCCTGTTCGTGGCGCTCGTGGGTGAGCGCTTCGACGCACACGCCTTCGTGGACGCCGCGGCCAGGGGTGGCGCGGCGGGCGCGGTGGTGGGGAGGGGCCGCGCGCTGCCGGCGCTGCCCGAGGGCTTCGTGCTGTACGAGGTGGAGGACACGCTGATGGCGTTGGGGGCCCTGGGCCGCCACCACCGTCAGCGCTTCCGCATCCCCGTCTGCGCGGTGGGCGGCTCCAACGGGAAGACGACCACCAAGGAGATGGTGGGCGCCATCCTGGCCACCCGCGGGCCCGCCCTGAAGACGGAGGGCAACTTCAACAACGAGATTGGTGTCCCCCTGACGCTGTTCCGGCTGGAGCCCCAGCACGTGGCGGCGGTCATCGAGGTGGGGATGAACCGCCCGGGGGAAATCGAGCGGCTCACCCGCGTGGTGCGCCCCGACGCGGGCGTCATCACCGTGGTCCAGCCCGAGCACCTGGAGGGCTTGGGCAGCCTGCAGGGCGTGGCGGACGCGGAAGGGGAGATGTTCCAGGAGATGGGGCCGGGCACCACCATCGTCATCAACGCGGACGACGCGCTCATCCCCGCGCAGGCCGAGCGCAGCACGGCGAACCGGCTGACGTTCGGCCGGACGGACGGCGCGGACGTGCGGCTGGTGTCGGTGGAGACGAAGGGCCGCGACGGCATGGTGGCCACGGTGCGTCACCTGGGCCGCGAGTGGCCGGTGCGCCTGTCCTTCATCGGCCCGCACAACGCGCAGAACGCCACGGCGGCCTTCGCGGTGGCGCTGGCGCTGGGCTACACGCCGGAGGAGTGCGTGCGCGGGCTGGAGGACGCGCGGCCGTACTCGCGGCGGCTCAACGTGTTGGACGGGCAGGGCGGCGTGACGGTCATCGACGATTGCTACAACGCCAACCCCGCGTCGATGGACGCGGCGCTGGAGACGCTCGGCACGCTGGTGCCCTCGGGCGGCCGGGCGGTGGCGGTGCTGGGCGACATGTTGGAGCTGGGCCCGGGCGAGCTCGAGGAGCACGCGCGACTGGGCGAGCAGGTGTCGGGCAAGGCGGCGCTGGTGGCGTTCTTCGGCCCGCGCTCGGCGGAAGGCTTCAAGCGCGCGGGGCTGGCAGAGGCCGCGGCGCATTTCACGGAGGTGGAGCCGCTGGTGGCGTGGTTGACGCCGCGGCTGCGCCCCCAGGACGTGGTGCTGGTGAAGGCGAGCCGCGGCATGCGGCTGGAGCGGGTGGTGGCCGCGTTGACGGGCACCCCGACGTCCTCCGGAGGAAACCACTAGTGCTGTACCTGCTCTACGAGCTCATCCAGAACACGGAGGCGGGGCGCATCCTCAACTTCTTGCGCTACCCGACCTTCCGCATCATCGCCGCCGGGGTCTTCGCGCTCGTGCTGGGCATGCTGATTGGTCCGCGCCTCATCGCGAGGCTGCGGCTCAAGCAGCACGGGCAGAGCAACGTGCGCGAGGACACGCCGGACACGCATCAGAAGAAGAAGGGCACGCCCACCATGGGTGGCGCGCTCATCCTCATCTGCATCGCGGCGGGCACCCTGTTGTTCGCGGACCTGAAGAGCCGCGTCGTCTGGGTGGTGCTGCTGCTCACCTTCGGCTACGGCTTCATCGGCTTCCTGGACGACTGGCTCAAGCTGTCCAAGCGCAACTCCAAGGGCCTGGCGGGCCGCAAGAAGATGGTGCTGCAGACCTTCTTCTACCTGGTGGCGGTGTTCGGCCTGCTCACCACGTGGACGCAACCCGACGGCTCGTTCGGCCCCACGCTGCTCATCAACACGCGGCTGACGCTGCCCTTCATCCCCTCGCACTGGTTCAACCTGGACCTGGGCTGGTTCTACGTCGTGTTCGCGTGGGTGGTGGTGGTGGGCACGTCCAACGCGGTGAACCTCACGGACGGCCTGGACGGCCTGGCCATCGTCCCGACCATCGTCTCCGCGATTACCTTCGCGGTGCTCTGCTACGTGGCGGGCACCACGCTGAGCATCGCGGACTCGGTGTCGGTGGGGGGCACCACGAAGCTGGTGGCCACGCCGCTGTACCAGTACCTGGGCATCCTCCAGGTGAAGGGCGGCGCGGAGCTGGCGGTGTTCTGCGCGGCCATCGTCGGCGCGGGCATCTCCTTCCTGTGGTTCAACACCTACCCGGCCTCCGTGTTCATGGGCGACATCGGCTCGCTGGCGCTGGGCGGGGCCCTGGGCGGGCTCGCCGTGCTGTCCAAGAACGAGGTGGTCTCCGCCATCATCCACGGCATCTTTTTCGCGGAGGCGCTGAGCGTGATGATTCAGGTGGCCTCCTTCAAGATGACCGGCAAGCGGGTGTTCAAGATGGCGCCGGTGCACCACCACTTCGAGCTCAAGGGCCTGGCCGAGCCGAAGATCATCGTCCGTTTCTGGATCGTCTCCATCCTCTGTGGTGGCGTGGCGCTCCTGTCGCTGAAGCTGCGCTGATTCCCCCAAGGGGTGGTGGCTCCCATGACGCTCTCGCTGTCCGGGCAGAAGGTGTTGGTGTACGGGCTGGCGAAGAGCGGCGTCGCGGCGCTGCGCCTGTTGTGTCAGCAGGGCGCGAGCGTGACGGCGCTCGACGCCCGCGGCGAGGAGGCACTGGGCGACGTGGCCCGCGAGGTGAAAGCGCTGGGGGCCGCGCTCGTCACCGTGCCCGCGCCGCCGGGCCTGTTGGAGTCCCAGGCGCTGGTGGTGGTGAGCCCGGGCGTGCCGCTGGCGCTGCCGGAGCTGCGCGCGGCCGCCGCGGCCCGGGTGCCCATCTGGGGCGAGGTGGAGCTGGCGTGGCGCGCGCTCACCTCCGTGCCGCTGTTCGGCATCACCGGCACCAACGGCAAGAGCACCACCACGGCGCTCACCGGGGAGCTGTTCGCCAAGGGCCGCCGTCGCACCTTCGTGGGCGGCAACCTGGGCCGGCCCTTCAGCGAGGCGGCGCTGACGCCCGCGGACTGGGACGCGCTGGTGGTGGAGCTGTCCAGCTTCCAGCTCGAGGGCATCCAGTCCCTGCGCCCGCGCGGCGCCGCCATCCTCAACCTCACGCCGGACCACATCGACCGGTACGCGAGCCACCAGGAATACGGCGAGGCCAAGGCCCGCATCTTCCAGCACCAGCACGACGGTGACTTCGCGGTGGTGAACGCGGACGACGCGGCCGTCATGGGCCTGGCGACCCAGGCGCGCACGCCGGTGTACGGCTTCAGCGTCACGGGCCGCCCGGTGGTGGACGCGCCGAAGCTCTCGGGGCTCGCGGTCGCGGTCGACGGCGGCTTCCGGCTGGAGTTCCTGGGCGAGTCGTACCGGTTGGACAACCGCGCGCTGCGCGGCGCGCACAACGCGCAGAACGCGATGGCGGCGGCGCTGCTGGCGCGGCTGGGCGGCGTGCCGGCGGACGCGGTGCAGGCGGGGTTGGACAGCTACCCGGGCCTGCCCCACCGGCTGGAGAGCGTGCGGGTGCTGGACGGGGTGGAGTGGGTGAACGACTCGAAGGCCACCAACGTGGACTCGGTGCTGGTGGCGCTGCGCGCGTTCCAGGACGGGGTGTGGCTGATTGCCGGCGGCAAGGGCAAGGGCGCGCCGTACGCGCCCATGGTGGAGGCGGGGCGGGGCAAGGTGAAGGGCGTGCTCACCATCGGCGCGGATTCGGAAGCACTCGCCCGGGCCTACGAGGGGCAGGCGGCGGTGCATGCGTGCGGCACGCTGGCGGCGGCGGTAGCGAAGGCGCGTGAGCTGGCGAAGGCGGGTGACACGGTGCTGCTGTCGCCCGCGTGTGCGTCGTACGATCAGTTCAAGAACTTCGAGGACCGGGGCGACAGCTTCAAGCGCCTGGTCGGAGCGCTGTGACGGCATGAAGACCTCTCCCCCGTCGAACGCTCCCGTGCGGTTCGACCCCATCCTCCTGTGCGCGGTGCTGGCCCTGGTGACGATGGGGCTGGTGATGGTGTACTCGGCGAGCGCGGTGCTGGCGCAGGACAAGCTCGGCGACAGCCTCTACTTCTTCAAGCGGCAGGTGACGGCGGCGGGCATGGGCCTGGTCGCCATGGCCGTGGCGATGAAGGTGGGGTGGCGCAAGCTGGCGCGCTGGGCGTATCCGCTGCTGCTGGCGGCCATCGTCCTGCTGGTGCTGGTGGCCATCCCCGGCATCGGCTCGACGGCGGGCGGCGCGCGCCGGTGGATCCGCCTGCCGGGCTTCAGCCTGCAGCCCGCGGAGGTCGCCAAGTTCGCGTGGGTCGTCTATCTGTCCTACTCGCTGGCGAAGAAGCGCGAGAAGGTGGCGACGTTCTCCGTGGGCTTCCTCCCGCACCTGGCGTTGTGCGGCATCCTGGTGATGCTTTGCATGCTGCAGCCCGACTTCGGCAGCAGCGTGCTCCTGGTCTTCATGCTGTTCGTGCTGCTGTTCGCCGCCGGCGCCAAGCTGAGCTACCTGGTCGGCTCCATCCTGCTCGCGCTGCCCTTGGCGTACGTGGCGATTGCGTCCAGTCCGTACCGCATGAAGCGCATCCTGGCCTTCCTGGACCCGTGGGCCCACCGGCATGACGTGGGCTACCAGGTGGCCGAGTCGCTGATGTCCATCGGGTCCGGCGGCGTGTCCGGCCTGGGCCTGGGCGACGGCCGGCAGAAGCTCTTCTTCCTGCCAGAGGCGCACACCGACTTCATCTTCGCCATCCTCGGCGAGGAGACGGGCCTCATCGGCGTGGGCGTGCTGGTGGTGCTCTACGCCCTGGTCCTCTGGCGCGGCGTGCGCGCGAGCCTGGCGGCGGGCGAGTCGTTCGGCACGTACCTGGGCCTGGGCATCTCCTCCATCATCGCGTTCCAGGCCACGGTGAACATGTGCGTGGCCATGGGGCTGCTGCCGACGAAGGGCCTGACGCTGCCGTTCGTCTCGTACGGTGGCTCGTCGCTGGTGGTGCTGATGGGCGCCGCGGGCGTGTTGCTGTCGCTGAGCGCCAGCGCGCAGGGGGCGCCGAGGGGTGCTCGGACAGGTTCGGAGCTGAGGGAGGTGGCGGCGTGAAGGTGCTCATCGCGGGAGGCGGCACGGGGGGGCATCTCTTCCCAGGCATCGCCCTGGCGGAGGAGGTGGTGACGCGTCACCACGCCAACGAGGTCGTCTTCGTGGGCACCGAGCGGGGCCTGGAGGCGCGGGTGGTGCCGCGCGAGGGCTATCCGCTGGAGCTGGTGAAGGTGCAGGGCCTCAAGGGCAAGGGCTTCTTCTCCCTGCTCAAGGCGCTCGTCGCGCTGCCCCTGGCCTTCATCGAGTCCTTCCGCATCCTCTCCCGGCAGAAGCCGGACGTGGTGGTGGGCGTGGGCGGCTATGCGAGCGGGCCGGTGGTGCTGGCCGCGTGGCTGATGGGCATCCCCACCGCGATTCAGGAGCAGAACGCGCTGCCGGGCCTCACCAACAAGGTGCTGGGCAAGGTGGTGCGGGTGGTCTTCATCGCCTTCGACGAGGCGCGCCAGTTCTTCCCCGAGAAGAAGGTGCAGCTCATCGGCAACCCCATCCGCCGCAAGCTGATGGACAACTACCTGCGCAGCCACGTGGCGCACGAGCACTTCTCGGTGCTCGTCTTCGGCGGCAGCCTGGGCGCGCGGGGCTTGAACCAGCGGATGTTGGAAGCACTCGACTCGCTGGGGGACTTGAAGGGCGAGCTGCGCTTCGTGCACCAGACGGGCAAGAACGACCTGGAGACGGTGCGCAAGGGCTACCAGGACCGGGGCTTCGACGCGGACGTGGTGGAGTTCATCGACGACATGTCGAGCGCGTACGCGAAGGCGGACCTGGTCGTCTGCCGCGCGGGCGCCACCACGCTGGCGGAGCTGACGGTGTGCAAGAAGGCCAGCATCCTGGTGCCCTTCCCGCACGCGACGGATGACCACCAGACGGTGAACGCGCGGGCGCTGGTGGACGCGGGCGCGGCGCTGATGTTCCAGGAGTCGGAGCTGACGGGCGCGAAGCTGGCGGAGACCCTGCGCACGCTCAAGGAGCACCCCGAGCGGCTCAAGGGGATGGAGAAGAAGGCGGCGCTGCTCGGCCGTCCGGAGGCGGCCAAGGAGCTGGCCGACGTGTGCGTGGATTTGATGGTGCAGACCTGGGGCCCCAGTGGCCGCGAGCGCGCCACACCCGAAGCGAAGAAGGCGCCCAGGAGCGAGTCGTGACGAAGAACAAGCCCCCCAGTCTCTTCAAGACGCGGCACGCCGCGCAGGTGCACTTCGTGGGCATCGGCGGCATCGGCATGAGCGGCATCGCCGAGGTGCTGCTCAACCTGGGCTACCGGGTGTCCGGCAGTGACTTGAAGGAGAGCGACATCACCCGGCGCCTGACGCGCATGGGCGCCTCCATCTTCGAGGGCCACAAGGCGGCGAACCTGGTCCAGGCGGACGTGGTGGTCATCTCCTCGGCGGTGCGCAAGGACAACCCCGAGGTGGTCACCGCGCGTCAGCGGAAGATTCCCGTCATCCCCCGCGCGGAGATGCTCGCGGAGTTGATGCGGCTGAAGTACGCGGTGGCGGTCGCCGGCAGCCACGGCAAGACGACGACGACGTCCATGGTGGCCACGGTGCTGAGCGCCGCGGGCCTGGACCCGACGGCGGTGGTGGGCGGCAAGGTGAACGTGCTCGACTCCAACGCCAAGCTGGGCAAGAGCGAGCTGATGGTGGTGGAGGCGGACGAGTCCGACGGCAGCTTCCTCAAGCTGCACCCGTCCATCTCCATCGTCACCAACATCGACCCGGAGCACATGGACCACTACGGCTCGCTGGAGGTGCTCCAGACGGCCTTCGTCGAGTTCTGCAACCGGGTGCCGTTCTACGGGCTCAACGTGCTGTGCCTGGACAACCCCAACGTCCAGGCGCTCTTGCCGCGCATCGAGAAGCGCTTCGTCACCTACGGCAGCTCGCACATGGCGGACTACCGCCTGGAGAGCATCACGCTGGATGGCTTCACCACCACGTTCCAGGCGTTCCGCCGGGACGAGGCGCTGGGCGAGTTCCGGGTGCGCATGGTGGGCGCGCACAACGCCTTCAACGCGCTGGCGGTCATCGCCGTGGCGGAGGAGATGGACATCCCGCTGGAGACGGTGCGCACGGCCCTGGCCGAGTTCGGCGGCGTGCAGCGGCGCTTCACGGTGAAGGGCGAGGCGAAGGGCATCACCGTGGTGGACGACTACGGGCACCACCCCACGGAGGTGCTGGCCACGCTCGCGGGCGCCCGGCGCGCCTTCGGTCGGCGGCTGGTGGTGGCCTTCCAGCCCCACCGCTACACGCGCACGCATGACCTGTTCAAGGACTTCACCACCGCGTTCAACGACGCGGACCTGCTCTTCGTGACCAACGTCTACGCGGCGGGCGAGGAGCCGATTCCTGGCGCCACGGGTGACGCGCTGGCGGACGCGATTCGCGCGCACGGCCACCGCGACGTGACGTTCGTCCCCAAGCGCACGGACCTGCCGGCGGAGCTGCTGCCCCGGCTGCGCGAGGGTGATTTGGTGCTGACGCTGGGCGCGGGTGACATCACCCACGTGGGCCCGGACCTGCTCGGCCTGCTGGGCCACGCGGCTCCGACGAAGGGCTAGCGCATCATGGTGGAAGCAGGTGTGAAGACGGTGCTGGCCCTCCGCGTGGAGCGTGTGCCGGACTGCGACGTGAAGGCAGGAGAGCCGCTGGCTCCGCTCATCAGTGTCCGGGTGGGCGGCGCGGCGGAGGCGCTGGTGCGGCCCCGGTCTGGCGACGCGTTGGTGGAGGTGCTGAAGCTGGCGCGCGACGAGGGTGCGCCCTTGAGCATCCTTGGCGGCGGCGCGAACACGCTGGTGGGGGATGGCGGCGTGCCGGGCGTCACCGTGAAGCTGCCGGGGGATTTGTTCCCGGAGCTCATCGACGTGGGGCCGGAGGGTGGGCTCATCACGTTGGGCGCGGGCGCGGCCATCGTGAAGCTGGTGAACGTGATGCGCTCGCAGGGGTTGGTGGGCGCGGAGTTCCTCGCGGGCATCCCCGGGACGCTGGGCGGCGCGGTGGCGATGAACGCGGGCACGAAGAACGGCGAGGCCTTCCGGGTCATCGAGGCGGTGGAGGTGGCGACGCCGGATGGGGTGGGGTGGCTGACGAAGGCGCAGGTGCCGCATGCGTACCGGCACTCGGAGCTGCCTGTTGGCGGGGTGGTGACGCGGGTTCGCTTCCGGCTGCCGCGTGGTGATGTCGCGGCGTCCAAGGTCGCGATGGACGCGGACCTGGGCTACCGCAAGCGCACGCAGCCCTTGAGCCAGCCGAACTTCGGCAGCGTGTTCACCAATCCGCCGGGTGACCATGCCGGGCGGCTCATCGAGTTGGTGGGCCTGAAGGGGCACACGCTCGGGCGGGCGCAGATCTCCACGCTGCACGCCAACTGGATTGTCAACCTGGGCGGGGCCACCGCTCGGGACGTGCTGGGGCTCATCACGCTGATGCAGACGCGCGTGAGGGAGGCCACTGGCGTCGACATGAAACCCGAAGTCAAACGCGTGGGAGTCTTCCTGCCATGACGACAGTGAATCGCGGCGCCTTCACGAAGGACGAGCTCAAGCACAAGCGCGTGGGCGTGTTGTTCGGCGGCCTGTCGTCCGAGCGCGAGGTGTCCCTGCGCACGGGCGCCGCCGTGTCGGGCGCGCTGCGCTCGCTGGGTTACGACGTGGTGGACATCGACGTGGGCAAGGACCTGCCCGCGCGGCTCGTCGCCGAGAAGGTGGATGTGGCGTGGCTGGCGGTGCACGGGCGCTACGGTGAGGACGGCAGTCTCCAGGGCCTGCTCGAGTCCATGTTCATCCCGTACACGGGCAGCGGCGTGCTCGCGTCCGCGATGGCGATGGACAAGGTCTACGCGAAGCAGATCTTCCTGGCCCACGGCATCCCGACGCCCGCGTACCGCGCGTTCCAGGACGAGGCGTCCGCGCTGGCGGCGGCGGACTCGCTGCCGTTCCCCTTCCCGGTGGTGGTGAAGCCCAGCCGCGAGGGCAGCAGCGTGGGCGTGCACATCTGCAAGACGCGCGACGCCTACGAGGCCGCGGTGAAGGACGCCGTGAAGTACGCGGGCACCCTGATGGTCGAGCAGTTCGTGAAGGGCCGCGAGGTGCAGGGCGGCGTGCTGGACGACGAGGCGCTGGGGGTCATCGAGGTCCGCGCCGCGCGTGAGTTCTACGATTACGACGCGAAGTACAAGGCGGGCACGGGTACTCAGTACCTCTTTCCCGCGCCGCTCCCCGAGGCGCAGTACGCGCGGGTGAACGAGGTGTGCCTGGGCGCGCACCGGGCCCTGGGCTGCGCTGGCGGCTCACGCTCGGATGTCATCGTCACCGAGGGCGGTGACGTGTTCCTGTTGGAGACGAACACGCTGCCGGGCATGACGGCCACCAGCCTGTTGCCCAAGATTGCCGCGGGTCGCGGCATCGACTTCCCAGCGCTGTGCGAGCGGTTGCTCGTGGGTGCCTGTCTCAAGGCCTGAGCACGCGGCCTGTCCTCGGTGTGATGCCGGGGAGGGGCGGCGTGGGGTGACGGCGTTTCCCGCGCTCGCTGAGGTAGGACGCTGACGCAAGTTGGCCGCCCTTCTGGAGGGCCGAGAATGGCTCCTCTTCCGCGCGAGTGGCGACACGCTCGTTGATGGGGCGCTGATGCAAGGTGGCTCCCTTCAGACAGCCCGCTCGTGGCTCCTCTGCCATGCGAGTGGCCACGTGACGGTGGCGCAACTCGCGCCTCACCGAGATTCGGGGCGCTGACGCAAGGTGGTCTGCGCGTGGCCCTTCTGCCGCGCGGGGAGCGACATGACGGTGACCCTGCCCGCGCTCGTTGCTGTGGGGCGCTGACGCAAGGTGGTCTGCGCGTGGCCTCTTTTCCTCGGGAGTGACGACCTGCTGGTGGCGCAGCTCGCATCCTGCTGACGCAGGGCTCTGACGCAAGGGGGCGGCCCGACGGGGGGCGCGCGTGCCACCATCCGCGCGGGTGGTGACTCCAGGTGCTTCAGACGGGACGCTCGCTGCGGAGTGAGTTGTCTGCCTCGGACCACCCTCACGTGAACTCGAATGCGCTCCGCCGCCACATGTGGGCGCCTGGCGTCACGCCCTTGTTCCTCGGGTTCTCATCTTCCGAACAGCCGTGATGCGGTGGCAGATGCAACGGACTGTGCGACTTTTCTGGCGCCATCCGTTCCTGAGCAGGGGTTGGGGCGTGGCCGCGGAAGTGGCCTGTCGGTTTTTCCACCGCACCCCCCACATTTCATGAACACCACCACTCCGTGGAAGCGCAGTGTCCTGCTCATCCTGGCCCTCTGGCTGGGAGTCACCGCCTGCAAGGATTCCAAGTCCGATGATCCGCCGATGGACGCCATCGACTCGGGCTCGGATGCGGGGACGCCTGATGGAGGCTCACCCGATGCCCATGGCTCGGACGGAGGCGGGCCCACGGCGGATGGCGTGGGCTTCATCGACTACACGCTCCCCCTCCAGGACGCGGAGCAGGTGGCCCGCAACACGCGCATCCACGTCGCCTTCGTCGATGCGCTCGACGACGCCACCGTGGGGCCCGCGAGTCTGACGGTGACTGAGAATGGCGTGGCGGTGGCCGGCGCCGTCACCCATGACGCCGTCACGCGCTCTGTCGCCTTCGTCCCCGCGCGGCCCTTCGCGGCCGACACGCTGGTGACGGTGACGGTCGCGACCGCGCTGCGCACCACGACAGGCGACAGCCTGCCCGCGCCCTATGTCTTCCGCTTCACCGTGGGGACGGATGCGGACACGAAGGCTCCGACGGTGTCCTCCACCCGGCCCACGCACCAGCAGCGATACGTGGCGGTGGGCTACCCCGTGTACTCGCTCACCTTCGAGGAGCAGATGGACCCGCGGACACTCAACGCGGAGACGCTCCGTTTCGAGCAGAAGCTGGACAACTCACCGGCCGCGCCGCTCACCGGTGTCATCACGTACGAGCCGAACTCCCGCACCGCCTACTTCCGGCTGAACCCGCTGCCCGCACCAGGCGCCGTCGTCACCGGGACCCTCTCCACCCAGGCGAAGGACCTGGCGGGCAACGCGCTCACGAGCAGCTTCAGCTACGCGTTCACCCTGAGCATCGTCGCGGACAACGGAGCCCCGAGCCTCGCATCGACCTTCCCCGCATACGGAGCGACGGGCATCCCCGTGCGCATCGACGCCATCGAGGGCGTCTTCGCGGAGCCCCTGCGCCCCGCCACGGTGACAGTGGAGAGCTTCTACCTGGAGGAGATGGACGAGATTGGCGCCAGGCCCGTCCGGAAGGTGCCGGGCTCCGTGCGCTACGATGACCGACGGATGGCGGCCATCTTCACGCCGACGTCGCCCCTCGCGTACCAGACGCGCTACCGGGTGACCATCGACGACGTGGAGGACCTCGCGGGCAACGGCTACCCGTGGATGGGCTCCAACCCCTTCTGGTTCGTCACGGAGCTCCAGCCCGCTCCGCCCCAGGTGACAGGCGCTCTGCCCGTCGCGGACGCGCGCTTCGTCTCGCGCGACGGTGCGCTGCGCGTGAGCTTCGACCGTCCGTTGGACCCGGCCTCCATCAACACGACGACCTTCTCCATCGCGGGGCACACGGGCCTGGTGAACTACGAGGCCTCCACGCGCACCGCGGTGTTCCGTCCGGTGCCGCCGTTCGCGCCGGCCACTGTCTACACGGCCACGGTGAAGGACGTCCGCACGCCCCAGGGGCAGTCCCTCGCCGCGCCCTTCACGTACGCCATTCGAACGGTGGACACGCACACGCAGGTGAGTGGCGCCACGCGCGGTCAGCCCGGCGGCCTCGTGTTCGCCACGGGCCCCCTCGGCACGCTGGCCGTCTGGAACGAGGACACCGGCGAGGGCGTCCAGGTGCGCGCGGCGCTCGACTCCGGTGGCGGCTACGGTGCGTCACGGCTGCTCGGGGTGAGCACCTCGGCGGCGGTGTCGCCGCAGGTCGCGGTCTGGGACAACCGCTTCGCCATCTCCTGGCCGGACGCGACGAGCATCAACCACCGCGTGGTCTCCTTCGACGGGACGACGCTCACGTCCGCCGGGCCCAACACCACCGGGCGCCTGTTCAGCGCGGCCGGGCGCCTGTTCATGCTCGAGTCGAATCGCATCCGCGCCCTCTCCGGCAACCAGTGGGCGGAGGTCTTCGCGACCGGCACCCTGGGGGCGAGCCCCACATTCCTCCACAACGGTGACGCGGTGCTGATTACCTCCACGCCGGGCGCCAACCCTCGCGTCGCCGTCACCTACGACGGTGTCCAGTGGGTGCAGAGCTCCATCTCGTCCCGCGCGGACGCCGACTACCTCCGCGTGGGAGACACCTTCGTTCGCGCGTGGGTGAGCGACCGGGGCACCGAGTTCTCGCGCTTCGACCGCGCCACGCGGCAGTGGGGCGCAGCGGAGCTCATCTCCACCTCGGACTCGGACGCGGTGAAGCTCGCCACGGACGGTCAGGTCATCACCGCCGTCTACATTCACGCGAACGGCTTCCCGTATGCGGCGGACCGCGTGGGGAGTACGTGGCAGCCCGAGGTCCGGCTCTCGGAGAGTTCGGTCAACACGTTGTGGGGCGTCGCACGGAGCCACGGCAACTTCGTGGCGCTGTGGTCCGCCAATGTCAGCACCAGCCAGCTGCGCGCGACCACCCAGACGGGCGGCTCCTGGTCTTCGCCGGTGACGGCCACCGTGGTGACGGGGATGAGCCGCGTCCGCGACCTGCGCGTGCAGGGTGACGACCTGCTCGTCCTCACGGAGACGGGCAGCGCCACCGCCAATCATCAGGTGTGGGGCACCGCGCTCACGCTCCAGGGCTGGCGGCCCGCGGTCCTGCTGCGTGACTCCGCGGCGGGCCGCGCCTCCTTCATCCCCGTGGACTCGCGACAGGGCGTCGTCTTCGTGGCGCCAGGGCAGCTCTCCGTGCGCACGTACCAGGGGACGGGTGAGTGGGCTGAGGCCCGTCCGCTCACGGCGCCCGCTCCCACGGGCACGGTGGGCGTGAGCTCCGTCGACTTCCTTCCGGATGGGCGTGGTGTGGCGGCCTGGGAGCAGTTCGACGCCGGGGAGTGGAGCGTCTTCCTCGCCGAATACGACGGGAGCGCGTGGAGCGCGCCGGTTCGAGTCGCCAGACCGGCGCGCAAGCCCCGTGTCTCTCGCAATGAGGCCCGCAGCGTGGTCGCTTTTCAGCAGGCCGTGACGGGCGGGAAGCTGGACGTGCGGGTGGTGAGCTACGAGGACGAGCAGCTCGGTACCGCGGTCCTGCTCGAGAGCGTGACGGCCACCCAGCTCCACCTGGATGTGGACCAGAGCGGTGGCGCCTTCCTCGTCGCGTGGGGCATCGCGAGCGCGCGCACCTCCTACAGCGCGGACGGCCTGTCGTGGTCCACGGCGGCGACCACCTTCCCCGCGGACACCATCAACAACTGGCAGATCGACCGGCTGGACGTCGACGCGGTGGGGAGTCAACTCGTGGTGTCGGCGCGCCGCTACATCAACTTCCACGCGAGGGTGAGCCAGGGCGGCATCTTCCAGAACATCTACGGGAGCACGGCCCACATCGACGACGAGCAGTACGTCGTCCACGGCAACACGCTGATGATGGTGGAGGGACTCGACGGCCAGATTGGCTGGCGGGCCTTCAACGCCGAGACCTGGAGCCACCGCTTCACCAACATCCCGGGGCAGGGGGGCTACGCGCTGGTGGGCCCGTCTCCCCAGGGACTGCGCCTGCACACGGGCAAGGCGTGGTTCCGCTGGGATGGCGCGGACTGGGTGCACGTCGCGGCGAGCAGCCGCCCCGCCAACGCCAACGCGGGCCGCATGGTGTGTGACGACAAGGGCTGTGGCGCGGTGGCGGCGTCGCCCCGGGACTTCGTGGGCATCCTCAGCCTGTCCTACGCGGCGGGCACCGGCCCGTTCCACGCGGGGGCCACGCCGAAAGACACCTCATCTGGTGTTCAGTATGACAGCGCGACGCTGGACTTCGAGGCGGGCACCTACCGCCTCACCTGGCACCAGCTCGTCGAGGACCGCGTCAGCGTGCTCGAGGCCAGCACGCGCCTGTGAAGTCCGCCACCGGGTGGGCCACCCTCGCCCGCCCGGTGGAAGAACCTCGCCCGAGAACCAAGCGCGGCGCCCTCCCGCATGTGCCCGTCCACTCGGGCAGCGGGAGGGCGGAGGGGGCCGCCGATGCGGGGATGAAAGCTCCGGTTTTCGCCGTGAGTTCACCTGCTGACGCTTCCGCGCGCGGGCTTGATAAAAGTCCCCTTGAAATCCAGCCGCTTGAAGATCAAGGTCCGCCGCCCTTCGCCAGGGGCCCGCTCAGAGCGGGAGCCTTGTTTCCTCAGGGGTGTTTCACGCGCTACAGCAACGTGGCTGTTGCCAAAAACTGGCGTGGAGATCCATCCGCGCGCAGCATGCGTGACACCTTTTCCTCACCATGGCCTTCGGACGAAGCAAAAACCGCCGCCGTCAAGACTCCGCCCAGCGAAATGAGGCGGTGAAGAGCGCGGTGCGTTCGAGGGGCCCGGGCGTGATGAAGGTGCTGGCCCTGACGCTGACGACGGGCCTGCTGGTGTGGGGCGGGGTGGAGACGCGCAAGTGGGCGTTGTCGTCGCCCCGCTTCGACCTGGCGGCGGTGTCCTTCGCCGGCCTGGAGCGCGCCTCGCGCGTGGAGCTGCTGCGGCTGGCGGCGCTGACGAAGGGTCAGAACCTCTGGACGTTGGATACGGGGGCGCTGGAGCGCGCGATGCGCCAGCACCCGTGGGTGAAGAAGGTGGAGGTGACGCGGCGCTTCCCGAACCGGGTCTCGGTGCAGGTGTCCGAGCACGTCCCGGAGGCGCTGGCGGTGTTGGGCGAGCTGTACGTGCTGGACGAGGAGGGCGAGCCCTTCAAGCGGGTGACGCCCGGCGACGGGCTGGACCTGCCGCTGGTGACGGGGGTGGACCGGGACGGCTACGTGGCGGACCCCGATGTGGCGCGCCAGCGGTTCCAGGCGGCGCTGGAGGTGGCGCGGGCCTACACGAGCGCGTCCCCGGGCAAGCCCGAGCGGCTGTCCGAGGTCCGGATGGATGGGCGGGAGGTGACGCTGGTGGCCGCGTCGGGCCAGGAAGTGCGCCTAGGCGAAGGAGATTCCGAGGTCAAGCTGCAGCGGTTGGCCCGTGTTCGTCGCGAACTGAGCGCGAGGGGGCTTGCAGCGGAGATCATTCACCTGGATAACCGGGCCCGGCCCGGCTGGGTGGCGGTGAAGATTTCGAGCCCCGCGTCCGAGAGGAGCGGGAGCACGAAGCCGTAAGAGGACGCCCCTTTCACGAGAGTGGGGGGCCTGGGAGGGTTGTCATGGCGAAGCAGAAGTCGGGGGAGATCATTGTCGGCCTCGACATCGGCACGACGAAGATTTGCGCCATCGTCGGGGAGCTGACCGACAGCGGTATCGACATCATCGGTATCGGGACGCATCCGTCGAAGGGGTTGCGCAAGGGCGTGGTGGTCAACATCGAGGCGACCGTCTCCTCCATCCGCCGCGCCATCGAAGAGGCGGAGCTGATGGCGGGCGCGGAGATTTCCCACGTCTACACGGGCATCGCCGGTGGCCACATCAAGGGCTTCAACTCCCAAGGCATCGTGGCGGTGAAGGACAAGGAGGTCCGCGAGGCGGACATCGCGCGCGTCATCGACGCGGCGAAGGCGGTGGCCATCCCCCTGGACCGGGAAGTCATCCACGTGCTGCCCCAGGAGTTCATCATCGATGACCAGGGCGGCATCAAGGAGCCCCTGGGCATGGCGGGCGTGCGCCTGGAGGCCAAGGTCCACATCGTCACGGGCGCCGTGTCCAGCGCGCAGAACATCGTCAAGTGCGCCAACCGCACGGGCCTGAATGTCTCCGACATCGTCCTGCAGCCGCTGGCGAGCGCCGAGGCGGTGCTGGGCGAGGACGAGAAGGAGCTGGGCGTGTGCCTCGTCGACATCGGCGGCGGCACCACGGACATCGCCATCTTCTCCGGCGGCTCCATCGTCCACACGGCGGTGATTGCGCTGGGCGGCAACAACCTCACCAGCGACATCGCCATCGGCCTGCGCACGCCCGCGCACGAGGCCGAGCGCATCAAGCAGAAGTACGGCTGCGCGCTGGCGTCGCTCATCAATAAGGACGACACGATTGAGGTCCCCAGCGTCGGGGGTCGTCAGCCGCGCGTGCTCGGCCGCCAGATTCTCTGCGAGATCCTGGAGCCGCGTGTGGAGGAGATCTTCCAGTTGGTCCACCGCGAAATCCAGAAGTGCGGCTACGAGGACCTGCTCGCTTCGGGCGTGGTGATCACGGGTGGCTCCACGCTGCTCGCGGGCATGCCGGAGCTGGCCGAGGAGGTGCTCGGGCTGCCCGTGCGTCGCGGCATGCCGCGCGGCATCGGCGGGCTGGTGGACGTGGTGAAGAGCCCCATGTACGCCACGGGCGTGGGCCTGGTCGTCTACGGTGCCAAGCACCTGGACCGGCGCATGTTCCGCATCCGCGAGGAGAACGTGTACAAGAAGGTGAAGGGCCGCATGCGCGAGTGGCTCGAGGAAATCTTCTAGCGCCTGGGACGCAACACGCGTCCTGTCGCAACGCGAGGGGCTCTTCCGGAAGGAGGGCCCCTCGTCGCGTTTCTGGCGGCGTGCGTCAGCGAAGGCCTCCCGTGTTGACGTGTCAGGGCCTCTACCCCGCACGCTCCTGACGGGTCAGCCAGAGCGGGACGCGAGGGGTGGGTCATCCGGTTTCCAGAATCCGGATCCGTGTTTCGGATCCGCGGGCTTGGAGGGCAGGGGGCGTCCGAGTGAACCCCCCTGAAACAGGGCGTGGACCGGAAGTGGACGGAGCGTGGCTCCTGGATTGCTATGAGCGTCCACTGCCGCACGGGCCAGTCCCTACACCGCGCGGCCCCAGTCCTATGACTCCCACATCCAAAACTCCCACTTCGCAGGTCGCGGCACGTCGTGGACGTGCTTGCTTGCCCGTCGTCGGTCTGCTGGCGCTCCTGTGTGCCGCGCTGGCGGCGCCCGCGGCTCACGCGGAGCCCGACCGCTTCCATCTCGGAACCGGAACGACGGCCCTGACGGTCAACGTCCCCAACACCGTCATCAACACCTATACCCGGGTGACGGCGGCCGTGCCGGCCGGACAGAACTTCGTCCCCGTCGCGTCTTCCACCGGCTTCGCGGTGGGCAACCTGGTGATGGTGTACCAGGCGGCGGGCCTCACGGCGCCGGCCTCGGGCACCCAGACGCCCATCGACATGTCCGTGGCGGCGAACGCCCCTGTGGGTCGGTGGGAGTTCGCGCGCATCTCCGCGCTCACGGCGACGCGGCTGACCTTCACGGCCCCGTTGACGGTGGCCTTCGCGGCGAATACGGGCACCCAGGCCATCCGCGTCCCCGAGTACACCACGGTGACGGTGAACGCCGGCGGCTCCATCGTCGCGGCGCCCTGGAATGGCACCACCGGCGGCGTGCTCATCTTCCTGGCCAACGGCGCGGTGACCAACAATGGCGCCATCCACGCGGATGGTCTGGGCTTCCGCGGCGGCATCTTCTGGAACGGCGCGGGTGACGGCTGCACCGGCATCAACCAGGCGTACCCGGGTGGCGCGCAAAAGGGCGAGGGCGTGGTGCTGTCGGCCTACGACAACACCGACCCGTTCGTCGCGGGCTCCTCGGGCTACGGCAACATCGCCAACGGTGCCGGCGGTGGCATCTGTCACAACTCGGGCGGCGGTGGTGGTGGCAGCGCGGGCGCGGGTGGCAAGGGCGGCCGGACGTGGAGCGGTGACGAGCCTCCCTCCCGTGACGTCGGTGGTCGCGGTGGTGCCCGCATGGACTTCTCTCCGGTGAGCACCCTGCTGTTCGGCGGTGGTGGTGGCGCGGGTCACAGCAACGACGACTTCGGCGGTGGTGGCAGCGCGGCGGGCGGTATCGTGTACATCCGCGCGGCCTCGCTGGCGGGCACGGGCCGTGTCTCGGCCAACGGTGTGGCGGGCGAGAACGCCCGGGAAGACGCCAATGACGCCGCGGGCGGCGGTGGCTCTGGCGGCACGGTCTCCGTGCGTACGACCGGAAACCTGTCCTGCAACAACAACCTCATCACGGCCAACGGCGGCAACGGTGGCAGCACCACCTTCGCCGAGCACGGCACGGGTGGCGGCGGCGGCGGTGGTCGCATCCTGTTCCAGGGTGCCACCGTGGCTTGCACGGCGACCGTCGCGGGCGGACTTCCGGGCACGCAGCCCACGGCGACCGCTCCGGACGGTCTGACGTACGGCGCCGTCGTGGGCGGCGTCGGTGTCATCACCACGCTCCCTGGCGCCTTCGTGACGCCGACGGCACCGGTGGTGGTGACGCCGGCCAATGGCTCCACCACGGGCGTGCGTCCTCCCATCTCGGGCACCGCGACCCCCAACTCGTCCGTCGTCATCTCCGTCGACGGTGCGGTGCTGGCCACCGTCCAGGCGGATGCCGCGGGCAACTTCACGTACACGCCGACCACGGACCTGGCGGTGGGCAACCACACGGTGAACGCGGTGTCCGTGTTGAACGGCGCCACGAGCACGGTGAGCAACACCAACACGTTCAACGTGCAGAACGCCCTGCCGCCTCCGGTCATCTCCACGCCGACCAACGGCGCGGTGCTCCTCGCGTCTCCGACGCAGATCACGGGCACGGCGTCCGGCGGCGCCACGATGGTCGACCTGACCATCAACGGCACCACGTACGCGAACATCCCCGTCACCGGTGGCAACTGGACCTTCACGGTGCCTGGCACGCTGGCGGACGGTGTGTACAACCTGTCGGCTCGCTCTCGCGATGCGTCGCGCACCAGCACGGCGACGACGTCGAGCTTCACGGTGGACACGCAGACGGCGGTCGCCGTCACCACGCCCGCGGAGGGCGCGGTGCTGACGAACCCGGTGGTGACGTATTCCGGTACGGGTGAGCCGGGCGCCACGGTGACGGTGGTGGTGGATGGCGCCACGGTGGGCACGGTGACGGTGGGTGCGGGCGGCACGTGGTCGGTGCCGGTGGCGACGCCGCTGGCGGACGGGCCGCACACGGTGACGGCCACGGCGCAGGACGCGCAGGGCCACACCGCGACGGACACGAACGCCTTCACGGTGGACACGGGCACCAACGTGGCCGTGACGACGCCCGCGGAGGGCGCGGTGCTGACCAACCCGGTGGTGACCTACTCCGGTACCGGTGAGCCGGGCGCCACCGTGACGGTGGTGGTGGATGGCACCACGGTGGGCACGGTGACGGTGGGCGCGGGCGGCACGTGGTCGGTGCCGGTGTCGACGCCGCTGGCGGACGGGCCGCACTCGGTGACGGCCACGGCGACGGATACGCAGGGCCACACGGCGACGGACACGAACACCTTCAGGGTGGACACGGGCACGTCGGTGGCCGTGACGACGCCGGCCGAGGGTGCGGTGCTGACGAACCCGGTGGTGACGTACTCCGGTACGGGTGAGCCGGGCGCCACGGTGACGGTCGTGGTGGATGGCAACACGGTGGGCACGGTGACGGTGGGCGCGGGCGGCACGTGGTCGGTGCCGGTGGCGACGCCGCTGACGGATGGTGCTCACACGGTGACGGCCACGGCGACGGACACGAGCGGCCACACGGCGACGGACTCGAACACCTTCACGGTGGACGCGGGCACCAACGTGGCCGTGACGACGCCGGCCGAGGGCGCGGTGCTGACGAACCCGGTGGTGACCTACTCCGGTACCGGTGAGCCGGGCGCCACCGTGACGGTGGTGGTGGACGGCAACACGGTGGGCACGGTGACGGTGGGCGCGGGTGGCACGTGGTCGGTGCCGGTGTCGACGCCGCTGGCGGACGGGCCGCACTCGGTGACGGCCACGGCGACGGACACGAGCGGCAACACGGCGACGGACACGAACACCTTCACGGTGGACACGGGCACGTCGGTGGCCGTGACGACGCCGGCCGAGGGTGCGGTGCTGACGAACCCGGTGGTGACGTACTCCGGTACGGGAGAGCCGGGCGCCACGGTGACGGTCGTGGTGGATGGCAACACGGTGGGCACGGTGACGGTGGGCGCGGGCGGCACGTGGTCGGTGCCGGTGGCGACGCCGCTGACGGATGGTGCTCACTCGGTGACGGCCACTGCGACGGACACGAATGGCAACACGGCGACGGACACGAACACCTTCACGGTGGATGCGACGACGTCGGTGGCCGTGACGACGCCGGCCGAGGGCGCGGTGCTGACGAACCCGGTGGTGACGTACTCCGGTACGGCCGAGCCGGGCGCCACGGTGGCGGTGACGGTGGATGGCATCGTCGTCGACACGGTGACGGCGGGTCCGGACGGCAGCTGGTCGCTGCCCGTGGCCACGCCGCTGGATGACGGCTCGCACACGGTGAGCGTCACGGCGACGGACACGAGCGGCAACACGGCGACGGACTCGAACACCTTCACGGTGGACACGGGCACCAACGTGGCCGTGACGACGCCCGCCGAGGGCGCGGTGCTCACCACGGGCACGGTGACGTACTCGGGTACGGCCGAGCCGGGCGCCACGGTGACGGTGAGCGTGGACGGCAACACGGTGGGCACGGTGACGGCGGGTCCGGATGGCAGCTGGAGCATCCCGGGCAACTCGTCGCTCAACGATGGCGCGCACACGGTGACGGCCACGGCCGAGGACGCGCAGGGCCACACCGCCACGGACTCGAACACCTTCACGGTGGACACGAGCACCCGCGTGGCCATCACCACGCCCGCCGAGGGCGCGGTGGTGAACACCGCCGAGGTCACGTACACGGGCACGGCGGAGCCGGGCGCCGAGGTGACGGTGACGGTGGATGGCACCGTCGTCGGCACGGTGACGGCGGGTCCGGACGGCAGCTGGAGCATCCCGGGCAACTCGTCCCTGGCGGATGGTCCCCACACGGTGTCGGTCACCGCGGAGGATGAGCACGGCCACACCGCGACGGACACGCACACGTTCACGGTCAACACCAGCACCACGGTTGAAATCACCACGCCCGCGGACGGCGCGGTGCTCGACAACGGCGTCGTCACGTACTCCGGTACGGGCGAGGTCGGCGCCACGGTGACGGTGGTGGTGGACGGCAACACGGTGGGCACGGTGACGGTGGGCGCGGGCGGCACCTGGTCGCTGCCGGTCGCCGCGACGCTGGCGGACGGTTCGCACACGGTGACGGCCACGGCGGAGGACGACGAGGGCAACACCGCGACGGACACCAACACCTTCACGGTGGACACGCAGACCACGGTCAGCATCACCACGCCCGCGGAGGGCGCGGTGCTCGACGACGGCGTCGTCACGTACTCCGGTACGGGTGAGGTCGGCGCCACGGTGACCGTCACGGTCGACGGCACCATCGTCGGCACGGTGACGGTGGGCGCGGGCGGCACCTGGTCGCTGCCGGTGGCCACGCCGCTGGCGGATGGACCGCACACGGTGACGGCCTCGGCGGAGGACGCGCAGGGCAACACCGCCACGGACACCAACACCTTCACGGTGGACGCGGAGACGTCGGTGGCCATCACCACGCCCGCCGAGGGCGCGGTGCTCACCACGGGCACGGTGACCTACTCGGGGACGGGTGAGCCGGGCGCCACGGTGACGGTGGTGGTGGACGGCACCACGGTGGGCACGGTGACGGTGGGCGTGGACGGCACCTGGTCGGTGCCGGTGTCGACGCCGCTGGCGGACGGCCCGCACTCGGTGACGGCCACGGCGGAGGACGCCAACGGCAACACCGCGACGGACACCAACACCTTCACGGTGGACACGGTGCCCGACACGCGCATCACCGCGAGCCCGCCCGCGAGCTCCGGCAGCGCCACCGCGAACTTCAGCTTCGAGACGGTTCTGGCCGACCCGAACGCGACGTTCGAGTGCTCCATCGATGGTGGTGCTTTCACCCCCTGCACCAGCCCCGCGCAGTTCACGGGCCTGGCGGACGGGGAGCACACCTTCCAGGTGCGCGCGGTGGACGCGGACGGCGACGTGGACCCCACGCCCGCGACCTTCACGTGGACCATCGGCCTGGACTCGGATGGCGACGGGCTGACGGACGCGGACGAGATTGCGCGCGGCACGGACCCGAACAACCCGGACACGGACGGCGACGGCATCTCCGACGGCGTCGAGGTGAACGTCGGTGGGACGGACCCGCTGGACGACGACTCGGATGACGACGGCATCCTCGACGGCAACGAGGACAAGAACCACGACGGCATCGTCGACCCGGGCGAGACCGACCCGAACAAGGCGGACACGGACGGCGACGGGCTGCAGGACGGCACGGAGCTGGGCATCACCGAGCCCCAGGGCACGGACACCGACCCGAGCGTGTTCATCCCGGACGCGGACCCGACGACGACGACGGACCCGCTCAACCGGGACACCGACGGCGGCAGCGTGTTCGACGGCAACGAGGACACCAACCACAACGGTCGCGTCGACCCGGGCGAGACCGACCCGAACGTGGCCGCGGACGACCTGGACTCCGACCTGGACGGCGTCCCCGACGCGCGCGAAATCGAGCTGGGCATGGATCCGCATGACGCGGACTCCGACGACGACGGCGTGCCGGACGGCGAGGACGGCCTCACCGACACGGATGGGGACGGCATCATCGACGCGCTCGACCCGGACAGCGACAACGACGGGCTGAACGACGGCACCGAGCGCGGCGTGACGCGCGAGACGGCGGGCCCGGGCACCAACATCGACTCGCCGAACTTCGTGCCGGACGCGGACCCCACCACCACCACCGACCCGAAGAACCCGGACACGGATGGTGACGGCCTGCGCGATGGCGAGGAGGACAAGAACCACGACGGCCGCCGTGACGCCACGGAGACCGACCCGAACGACGCCGACTCGGATGACGACGAGCTGAGCGACGGCGTGGAGGTCAAGGGCTCCAACGCCACGGATCCGCTCAACCCGGACACGGACGGCGACGGCCTGCGCGATGGCCAGGAGGACGCCAACCACAACGGCGGCCTCGACAACGGTGAGACGAACCCGAACGACGCCGACACCGACCGCGGTGGGGCGAGCGACGGTGACGAGGTCAAGGGCGGCTCCAACCCGCTCGATGGCAACGACGACTTCGTCGTGGTGGGCCGTGGCTGCAGCACGGGCGGAGCGGGGACGTTCGCGCCGCTGGCGCTGCTGCTGCTCGCGCTGCCCCTCTTCGGTCGCCTCCGTCGCTCGTCGCGGGCGGTGGCGGCGGGGGTCGCCGGAGGCCTGGTCCTCGCGGGGACGCTCGCGGCGCAGCCTGCCCACGCGCAGGTGATTGCGCCGAGGGGCGCGTCGCAGTCCATCGACGTGCAGCGCTACAAGCCGGGCCCGGGCGCCGAGGACATCCTCGGTCTGCACAGCGCCCGCGTGCAGCCTCACCTGGGCCTCAACCTGGGCCTGTCGCTCAACTACGCCAGCAAGCCGCTCAACTTCCTGGACCCGCGCTCGGACCGGTTCATCACCGCGGTGGTGAGCCGCCAGGTGGGCATCGACCTGATGGGCGCGGTGGGTCTGTTCGACCGCTTCGAAATCGGCGTGGTGCTGCCGGTGACCATCCAGGGTTCGGACCCGGCGCCGCAGGTGGACCCCACGCTGGCGGACGGCGTGAGCTCCGGCGGCATCGGTGACCTGCGGCTGGTCCCGAAGGCGCGCATCATCGATGGGGAGAACTTCGGGCTCGCGCTGGCGGTGCCGGTGGTGCTCCCCACGGCGGGCGGCAACGACTTCCTCGGAGGCTCGGGGGTGGCGGTGCAGCCGAAGCTGGTGGCCGAGTACGGTCAGCGGGTCCGCTTCGCCGCCAACGTCGGCGTGGACCTGCGTGAGAAGCAGGTGCTGCGCAACCTGACGGCGGGCAACGCCTTCACGTACGGCCTGGGCACGGAGATTCCCTTCACGCTGGGCCGCGTCCCGCTCGCCGCCGAGGCGACGGTGATTGGCGCCATCGGCCTGGACGAGCAGGACACGGAGGAGAGCCCGCTGGAGCTGCTGGCCGCGCTGAAGTACCGCTCGGCGAAGGGCTTCGCGGCGCACCTCGGTGGTGGCCCGGGCCTCACCCGTGGCTACGGCACGCCGGGCTACCGGCTGCTGGCGGGCTTCAGCTTCAGCCCGCCTCCGTCGCCCAAGCCGACGGCGCCGCCTCCGCCCGTGGACACGGACGGCGACGGCATCTACGACCCGGACGACCGCTGCCCCACGCAGCCCGAGGACAAGGACGGCTTCGAGGACGCGGACGGCTGCCCGGACCCGGACAACGACCAGGACGGCATCCTCGACGGTGACGACCAGTGCGTGAACGAGCCGGAGACGAAGAACGGCTTCCAGGACGAGGACGGCTGCCCCGACGTGGCGCCGCCCGTGGACACGGATGGCGACGGCATCTTCGACCCGGATGACCGCTGCCCGAACCAGCCCGAGGACAAGGACGGCTTCCAGGACGAGGACGGCTGCCCGGACCCGGACAACGACCGGGACGGCATCCCGGACGTGGCGGACAAGTGCCCGATGGAGCCGGAGACCATCAACGGCTTCCAGGACGAGGACGGCTGCCCCGACAAGGGCAAGGTGAAGGTCCAGGTGGATGGCGAGCGCATCCTCATCCTGGAGAAGGTCTACTTCGCCACCGGCAAGGACATCATCCTGCCGCGCAGCTTCCCGCTGCTGAAGCAGGTGGCCGCGGTGCTGCGTGCGAACCCGCAGGTGGAACTGCTGCGCATCGAGGGCCACACGGATGACCAGGGCAACGACGCGTCCAACCTGGACCTGTCGCGCCGCCGCGCCGCCAACGTCCGTGCGTTCCTGGTGAAGGAGGGCATCGACGCCGCGCGCCTGGAGTCGCAGGGCTACGGCGAGACGAAGCCGGTGGACACCAACAAGACGGCGGCGGGCCGTGAGAACAACCGCCGCGTGGAGTTCAACATCCTGCGCGTCGGCAAGGTCGAGGTGGAGCGCGAGAACCCCTGACCTGAGCCCAAGCTCGAGCTGAACCCCGAGGGTGGTCCCGGAGCTTCGTCCGGGGCCACCCTTGGTTTTTGGTGCGAGGCCCGTCCTCCACCATGAGTCCTGGAGGTCTGACGGTGCGTGAAGACCCGCCACGCCGGGGTGGAGCGCGGAGGAACGGGGTGGGTTCGCGGGGGGAATGACCCGCCAGGGCGCGCCGCCTTTCGCGAGTCAAGGGGCGAAGTGGACCCTCCACGCCGCGCTGCTTGCTTCGGATGCCGCTGCGTAAGTGCGCGTCAGGACTCGGCGCCGGCTCATCCCGCTACATGTGCGTAGCGGAATACTTGCCAAAGATCGGGACTTGCTGATGATTGTGGAGGTTGGAGGCCCGCGCGCTGCATCGCGCGACGCCTGCCGAAAGGACCGCGTATGGACCAGTTCGATCAGAACAAGCAGGCCGCCAAGATTCGGGTCGTCGGGGCAGGTGGGGCAGGCTGCAACGCGGTCAACACGATGATCATGTCCAAGCTGGACCGCGTGGACTTCATCGCCGCCAACACCGATATCCAGGCGCTCGCCGCCAGCAAGGCGCCCACGCGGCTGCAGCTGGGCCAGACGCTGACCAAGGGCCTGGGCGCCGGCGCCAACCCGGAGATGGGCCGCGAGGCCGCGTTGGAGTCGAGGGACCAGATTGCCGCGGTGCTCGAGGGCGCCGACATGGTCTTCGTGACGGCGGGCATGGGTGGCGGCACCGGCACGGGCGCCGCGCCCATCATCGCGGACATCGCCAAGAGCCTGGGTTGCCTCACGGTGGGCGTCGTCACCAAGCCCTTCCTCTTCGAGGGCAACAAGCGCCGCAAGCAGGCCGAGCAGGGCATCGTCGAGCTCAAGGCCGCGGTGGACACGCTCATCACCATTCCGAACCAGCGGCTGCTGTCGCTCTCCAACGAGCCGATGCCGCTCCTGGAGACCTTCAAGCGCGCGGACGAGGTGCTGCTGAACGCCGTGCAGGGCATCAGCGACCTCATCCAGTACCACGGCTACATCAACGTCGACTTCGCCGACGTGAAGACCATCATGAGCGACAAGGGTCTGGCGCTCATGGGCACGGGCAACTCGTCCGGTGACAAGCGCGCGCTGACGGCCATGCAGCAGGCCATCTCCAGTCCGCTGCTCGAGGACGTCTCCATCGACGGCGCCACGGGCCTGCTCATCAACATCACGGGCGGCCGGGACATGACGCTCCAGGAGGTCAACGAGGCGTTGACCCTGGTGCACGACGCGGCCGACAGCGAGGCGGAGATCATCTTCGGCTCGCTCATCGACGAGAACATCCAGGACGAGGTGAAGATCACCATCATCGCGACGGGCTTCGTCCACCGCGATGCGCCCAAGGTCCGCAACGTGGCGCCGGTGGTCCAGGTCCCGCTGTCCCGTGCGCCGCAGCAGTCGGTGCTGATTGGCGCGCGCGAGGAGGTGGCCAGCCTGGTCCCCGCGAAGGGCAGCGCGCCGCGTCCGCTCGCGCCCGTGGAGTCCAGCAAGAGCATCAGCAACCGCACGTCCGTGGTGAAGGAGTCGGCGCTGCCTCTGGACGAGGACCAGTTCGACATCCCCACGTTCCTGCGTCGGCAGGGCCAGACGGAGCTGCCGTAGGCCTTCGCGACTAGCGGGCGGGAAGCTGGGCCACGCTGGCCTCGTCCCGTCCGGCCAGCTTGTCCGCGCGAGCGAAGAGCGTGTCCAGCTCCTCGTACAGCGCGTCGATGCGCTCCTGCTTGCGGGGCGCCGGAATCACACCGCTCCCCGACAGCTCCTCCAGTCGCGCGCCGGCCCGCTGCAACAGCTGCAGGGCCTTGAGCAGCGACAGGCCGCGGCGCGTGCCGTCCTGGGTGAAGAGGGTGCCGCTCTGGGTGAGTGCTTCGAGCGTGCCTCGGACTCCGCGGACGCGGTCCGCGTGACGGCCACGGTAGAGGTCCATCCGCCGAGCGCGACGCGCGCCATGGAGGTCGACCACACCAACACCAGTGCCTGAGGAAGAGGAGGGCTTCACGGTGTGACAAGGTACGCCATGCCCTCCTACAGCCGCAAATTTACTGGATTGTAGGGACCTGTTGCACGGTGTCTCGCTCGTCGGGCGGGCAAGGGAGCAGGGCGGGGCGAGAGGTGATGGGACGGCACGGAGGCTCTGCCGGGGACGCATTTGCTGGAGCCTCCCGGGGCGGAAGCGTGGGAGGTTCGCGCGCGAAATCCGTGAGTGGAGTCGAAGCCCATGACGATGGAGAAGTCGCCCGGCGTGGAGGTGGAGGACCGGGAGGACGGCGTGCGGGTGCTGACGCTCTCGAACCTGGCGCGCCGCAATGCGCTCAACGACGCGATGCTGGCGGTGCTGGACGCGGCGCTGGAGCCCGAGCCGCACGTGCGTGCGTTGCTGGTGCGTGGGGCGGGCGGGACGTTCTGCGCGGGCTATGACCTGACGCACCTGGGGCCCCCGGGTGAGGACGGGCGGCTCCCGGACGACATCCTGGTGGACTGCCTGCTCAAGCTGGAGCGGCACCCGGCGCCCAGCGTGGCGCTCGTGCGTGGGGCGGCGGTGGGGGCGGGGTTCGATTTGGCGGCCTCGTGTGACTTCCGCGTGGGCGCGCCGGAGACGGTCTTCCTCATGCCCCCGGCGAAGCTGGGCATCGTCTACTCGCCGGAGGGACTGGCGCGGGCCACGCGGCTGGTGGGGTTGTCGCGGGCCAAGCAGCTGTTCCTCACCGCGAGGAAGCTGGACGCGCGCGAGGCGCTGGACTGGGGGCTGTTGGACGCGTGCGAGGAGGACGCGGAGGCGCGTGCGGACGCGCTGTGCGCGACGCTGGCGGGGCATGCGCCTGGGGCCGTGTCGGGGATGAAGGAGTCCTTCGGGTTGCTGGGGCGCTCGTCGCTCGGGGACTCGGAGCGGGCGCGGCTGCGGGAGCTGCGCGCGAGGGCGTTCGCCAGCGAGGATGCGAAGGAGGGGCGGGCGGCGTTCCTGGAGAAGAGACCGCCCCGCTTCACCGGCCGCTAGTGACTGGAGCGGCCGGCGAAGCGATGGGGGTGCTTCAGGTGTCGCCGAACAGCTCGCCCATGCGCAGTTGGAGCGCCGAGGCGATTTTGTAGAGCGACGAGATGGACGCCGAGGACTCGGCGCGCTCGATTTGCGACAGCAGGGACACGGACAGGCCCGTGCGCCGCGCGAGCTGCTTGAGGGTGAGTTCCTGCGTCTTGCGGGCGTCGCGGATGGTGCGACCGATGGCGCGGTGGAGATCCGCCTCCGGGTCCTGGGACAGGCCCTTCTTCTGCAGGGCGTTGCGGACGGCGGAGATGAACTGCTCGGGCTCCATGGGCTTCTTGACGTAGTCGGAAGCCTGGGCCTTGAGCGACGCGACGGCCGTGTCCACCGTGGGGTACGCGGTGGCGACGATGACGGCGACGTCGGTGTCGTACTTGCGGATGAGCTCCAGCACCTCGGTCCCCGACATCTGCGGCATCATCATGTCGAGGATGACGAGGTGGAAGTCGGAGCCACGGAGGATCTCCACTGTCTGCGTGGGGTCCGTCGTGGTGACGACCTCGTAGCCTTCGCGGGTCAGCACCAGCTTGAGGTAGTCGCAGTTGTCCTGCTCGTCATCAACCACCAGGATGCGAATCTGCACAGCGTCTCCTCGCTGCAGGTGAACTGCAATATGGCCGAACGGGCCTTGGGGGAGGGGGAAGGAGCCCGACGGCACGCCACTGCATCTCTTGCTAGACGACTACTGCTGAACCTTCGCGTCGTAGTCTGAAATCAACCTCTTCACGTTCTTGGCCTGGGGATGGGAAGGGGCGAGCTTGAGGAACTCTTGGTAGTGCCTGATTCCGTTGTCGTTCTGCTGGATGCGTGCGTAAGCAGATCCGAGGTACAGGTGGCACTCAGCGTTCTGTGGCTCTGCGCCAACGCAAGCCTTCAACTTGGTGATGGCAGGCTCGTACTTTTTGATGCCGATGTAGGCAATACCAAGGCTCAGGTTGCATCCAGGAACGCTAGGGCCAGGCTCTAGACAAGGGCTCAGGGCAGTCAGCGCCTCATCGTACTTCTTGGTGGCGAGTAGCTCTTGCGCTGTCGCCAACGCCTGGTTCACCTCGTCCTGCCTGCGTTTGCTAGCAGGAGTGGGGCGGCCTGCTGGCTCCTCAGGTGTGGTCTTCGCACCCGTCGGAACGACCGTTGCTGCGGCCTCCTGCCGCTTCTTCTCTCGGTCGAACTCCGCCTTCAGTTCAGCGTGACGTGTGTCGAAGAACTGGGTGCTCGCGCTGGCATCCAGCAACTTCTTCGCGTCATCAAGCTTGCCCGCAGCCAGCGACTTCTCCACGTCGGCGAGCTGCTTCTGCACACTTTGCTCGGAGGCGAGCTTGGCCTGCAGCTCCTTGACCTCCGGCCGGGACTTGTCGGTCTTGGAGAACAGCGCGAGGGCGTCCGCGGCCTGGTTCAGGTCCTTGGTCCCGAACGCGGCGTTCGCCGACTTCAGCAAGTCCTCGTAGGTCGGCTGCGCCTGCGCCGCAGGGGGCTCCGGAGGCTTCTCCGGCGTCCCCGGCTGCACCACCGTCTCCGGAGGCTTGACGTCCTCGGGCGGCTTCACCGGAGGCTCCGGGGGCGGCTCCACGGGCTTGGGTGTCTGCGCCACGGCCACGGGGTCCACGGGCGGAGGCGTCCCGCCAAGCTGACCCTGCTTGTTCATCCAGAAGATGACGCCGCCACCACCCAGCAGCAGCGCGACGAGCCCGGCGACCAGCGGCAGCTTCGACATGCCACCTTCACTGGCGCCCTGCTCCTCGGCCTCGTCGGCGGCATCACCGGCGGCCAGGAAGCGCAGCTTCACGTGGCCCAGCTCCACCACGTCGCCGCTGTTCAGCGTCGCCTGGGCGTAGCTCTCGCCGTTGACCGTCATCCCGTTGGCGGACTGCATGTCGATGACACGCCACTCGCCCGTGTTCTCGCGCACCAGCTTGGCGTGCGTGCGCGACAGCGAGCGATGATCCAACGTGATGTCGTTGTCGTCCGTCCGGCCGATGCGCAGCTCCGTCCGGATGCACGCGAACTCCTGACCGCGCAGCTCGTCCGGAGTCAACACCACCAGACGCGGCGCGTCCTTGGTGTCGATGTCCTCCAGCTTTCGCGGCCGGTCCGCCTCCACATGATCCAACCGGATGATGGAGGTGGAGTTTCGACGCTTGTCCGCGCCGTCCAGGGACGGAGGAGTGTGGTCATTCTCCTCCCCGTCGCCGGGCGACTCGTCCTCGGAGCCCTCGGGCTCGTCGGGCTCTGTTTCCTGCCGGCGCGCGGGCACCTTGGTCGTGATGGGTCCTACGGCGTTCGCGGCGCCTTCGGCCTGGAGTGCCAGGTCGTAGTCGCCGATCTGGATCAGGTCGCCCTCATTCAGGGGCGACTGACCCGCGATACGCTCGCCGTTGATCCGGGTACCGTTATAGCTACCCAGGTCCTCCACCACGACATGGCCGTTCAACCGCACCAGTCGTGCGTGACGACGAGACACGTTACGTTCCGTCAGGCGGATGGTGTTTCCCTCCTGACGGCCGATGGTGATCTCGTCGCGCACGAAGGGAACAACGGTCTTGCGCCCCTCGTCGTCTTCGATGATGAGCTTCAGCACGGGTCCGATCCGCGTACAGTCATAGCAGAACGCCCTTTCAAACCACAAGTCATGCATCCCCCTCAAATGACAGGACTTTCTCCCCAGCAGGTGGGGCAGCCGGGCCTGTTGTCCATCGGTCAAGCGGCCGGGCAGGGGGGCGCTCGGTCGTTTCCCTGGGTCACGCTGGCCCTGGCGGGGGTCCTCCTGGGAGTCCATGGAGCCCTGGTGATGCGGGGTCCCGTCGACGTGGACGCGCTGGTGCGGTGGGGCGCCAAGGCGGGGCCGCTGGTGCTGGAGGCGGGGCAGGTGTGGCGGCTCGCGACGGCCAACCTGCTGCACCGGGACCTGCTGCACCTGGCGCTCAACACCGTCGTGCTGGTGGCCGCGGGCGTGGCGCTGGAGAAGGTCTGCCGACGTCGCGACTATGTCGCGCTGCTCGTCGCCGCGGGCCTCACCACCATGGCGAGCTCGCTTGCCTGGTCTGGCGCGGTGAGCGTGGGCGCGTCGGGGCTCGTCTATGGATGCATGGGCGCGCTGCTCGTGCTCGGCCGCCGTCACCGATCACACGCCGCCTTCCGCGTGCGTTGGCTCTCCGGGGAGAGCGCGATTCCCACGGTGCTCGTGTTTCTCTGGATGGGCTGGACATCCGTGGGCGTGGACAACGCCGGGCACCTGGGGGGGCTGGTGACGGGCCTGCTCGCGGGAGCGTTCCTGGAGCCGCGCGAGCTGGAGGGCATGACGCGGCCGGGTGTGCTGCGGCCGGTGGTCGGCGTCCTCGTGGCCATCGCGGTGGCGACCGCGGTGGTGGTGGAGCGCTCGGGTTGGCGGGTGGAGCGGGATGACGGCTTCGGCGTCGCGGTGGTGATGCCCGAAGGATGGAGCGGCGAGGTGGATGGGCAGGGGCGGCGCACGTTCTCCAACGGGTTGCCGGGGCTGGGGCGCGCCACGTTCTCCGCGGAGGCCATCGAGGCGGGTGAGCCCGGAGACGGTCTCGCGCAGGCGCGGCACTTCCAGGAGGAGACGCTGCCGCTCGGCGTCCCTGGCCCCGAGGGAAGGACGCTCTCCGTCCAGGGACCTCAGAGCACGCAGGTGGGCGGCAGGCTCGCGTTGCGGCTCCGCGCGGAGCTGGATGGGCCCGCGGGCGGACGGCGGCTCATCGCCTTCTTCGTGCCGCGCGGCGAGTGGGTCTACCGCCTGGTCTTCATCTGGCCCGCGCAGTGGCCCGCGTACCAGGACATCGTGAGCCGGATGGTGGCGGAGCTGCGCTTCGACGAGCCCTCCGTGCTGCGTGAGGCGCGGGGACGGGCGCTCCTGTCTCCGGGCTCCGCGGGGCCTCAGCGGGAGCTGGGCGCGGTGCTGCGTCGGTTGGGCGCGTCGAGGCAGGCCATCCTCCCGCTCACGGAGGCGGTGCGCCTGTCGCCCTCGCACGTGGGCGCGAGGGTGGAGCTCGCGCGGGCGCTGCTCGATGCCGGGCGCGTGGACGAGGGCTGTCACGCGGCCGACGAGGCGGAGGCCTACGGTCCTTCCGACACGGGGGCGCTCGAGGCGGGCGTGCGCTGCGAGCTGTCGCGAGGCGCGCTGCCTCGAGCGCTGGAGCGACTGGAGCGGGCGAGGCGGGTGGACCCGCAGGATTCACGTCTGCGGGCCGCCGAGGCCGCGTTGCGCGCGGTGCTGGAGACCTCCGCGCCCCATCCCTCCCAGGAATCGCCACCTCGGGGCGACATCCTGGAAGGGGGGCGCCGGCTCACTCCTCGTCCTTGAGCAGGAAGTCGTTGTTGATGACCTTGAACGACAGCCTGCCGCCCAGCGTGGGCGAGGAGCGCTCGACGAGCGGCCGGACGACGATGCCTTCCTTGCGGTTCTTCGTCCCGGGGTAGAGGCCCTGGGCCAGTCGCAGGTAGTGCTCCAGGCCGTGGTCGAACGCGCGTGCCTCATCGCCCATGACGACATGCTCCACCGGCACCGAGCGCAGCCCGTGCCGTTCACAGAACGCGAGGTGCTCCGCATGGCCCAGGAACTGTCCTGTGCGTGTGTCGTGGACGCTGAAGACGAACAGGTCCACTGCGTCGAGCCCCAGGCGGTTCTTCTGGATGCCCGGTCCGCACAGCTCTCCCTGGATGGCGAAGCCGGGCGGCAGGACGGTGGCCAGCGCGTACTTCTCCGCCACGCGCCACGCCGGGTGCTTGCCGGGCTTCAACGCCCAGTTGCGCGAGCACGCCACCAGCTCCCCTTCCAGCGTCCGCAGGAACGTGGACGAGGTGCCGTCCAGCTTCGTCGTCACGTAGAAGTCGAGGCCGCGCAGTTCGTCGAGCACGCCCAGCGCCGACTGCAGCCGAATCTCATCCGTCTTCGGCACCTGGCCCGGGAAGGGGCCGGCCACGTCGTTCCCTTCGGACGGGGTGGGCTCGAACTTCACGACGCCCAGCACGTCCCTCACGTCGGTGCCGAGGGGCGGTACTTCGCCACCCAGGATGGAGGTCGGCAGCGCGAGCCCCTGGGACAACACGCCCCGCAGTCTCGCCGTCTTCACGCGGAAGCTCCGGGGCCGGAGGAACTCCGCCCAGTCCTTGCCCTCTGGAAGCTGGCTGTCGATTTCGAAGAAGACGCACGCATCGCCAGGAGCGAACTCGCCCCTCCTCACCACCACGTCCCAGCCCATCACCCGCGCCTTCAGGATGTTGTCGGCTCCGGGGATGTCCTCCAGGTGGTCGATGCGCTGAATCGAGACGAGCTTTCTCTCCATGACGGGCCTCCCTCCGCGCCGCCACGAGGGGCGGACTCCCTGGTGACGCCACGTGCCTCGCGGGCTGACAGCCCCGCTCGAGACACCGCGAGCCTGGTTACCTCTCGCTGAAGGCCCGCACCACCAGGGTCGCGCCCACCGTCCACGCGTCCCGTCGGAAGAGGCCCGCATCGCCCCGGACGGCGCCACCGGACAGCCGCAGCGCCACGGGTTGGTCCGCCACGGCGAGGAACACCCGCTCCAGCGAGGCGTCCGCGCGCATGCGGAAGTGGGTGCCTCCATCCACGCCATGGGTCCACCCCGCGAGCCCCGAGGCGCGCAAGGCCCACAGCCCGTCCTCGCTCTCCAACCCTCCGTCGAACATCAGCGAGGTGAAGGGGGACAGCTCCTGTGAGGTTCCGTCGCGCGAGTGGCGCAGCGTGTGGGTCGCGGCGGGGCCCACGCCGAACCAGACGCGCTCGGTCTCCGAGCGAATCGGGTCCACCAGCAGCCCCACGCGTCCGGTCTCCAACGTCCACCCCGGCCCCTCCCAGACGCGCCGCTCCAGGTGGGCCGCGCGCAGCGCCACCGTCACGTCGAACGGGAACGGGATGCGCAACGGGCGCGCGGTGGGAATCAGGATGAAGCCCTCCTCCAGGTGGCGGCGCAGCAGTCCGTCATAGGCGGTGAAGGACAGTCCCCGACGCGCGCCGTCCCACAGCGCCACGTCGACCAGTCGATGGTTGTTGAACCACGGGGTGCCCTTGCTCCGGCTGGTGCGGCCGCTGCGCAGACGCACGCTCGCGCGCAGGGACAGCGCCTGGACGCCGTCGTTCATCACGACGCCCGAGCCCACCACCAGCCCTTCGCCCGGGTCGAAGCAGACGGGGAAGGGGGCACCGTTCGCGTCGTGTGGCGCACACGGGTCGACGTGGGGCGTGTCCACGCCCGGAGTGGAGGCCATGGCCGCCAGAAGCAGGGTGAGTCCGAGCGCGAGCACGGGCTTTCAGTCCCGAGCCTGCTGGGCCGTGGGCGCCGAGCGGCGCGCGGGAGCCCAGAGCGAGAAGCGGAGCCCCGCGGAGGCGGACCACTCCCAACGCTGGGGCAGGTAGGGGATGTCGTTGCGCCACATCCCGCGGGCATCCACCACCAACGACAGCGGCTGGTCATTGATGGCGATGAGGATGCGCTCGTAGCCCGCGGAGACCTTGAGTCGCTCCGGCCTCAGCGGGCGTCCGAGGATGGCGCGCGACAAGAGGACCTTCTCCGCCTCCACGCCGACGCGCAGGTGATGGAAGCCATCCCGGTCCAGCGTGAGGTCCGCCTCCAACACGGCGCCGGGGACGAGCGAGTTGACGTCGTTCTCGTAGTCGCGCTCGGCGGACGGGCCTGCGCGCACGCGCACGTACGACACCATGTCGCGCGAGTGCCACAAGTCCAACGTGGCGTGCACGCTGCCCCAGGTGAGGAAGCCGCCTTGCAGCTCGCCGCGCTCCACCTCCTCCACGCGCAGCGCCTCCAACCACAGGCCCATGTCGAGGCTGATGTCATACCGGCGCGGCTCGCCGAAGAACGTGGTGATGCGGAACAGCGGGTCATTCCGCTCGACGCTGAAGTCGTAGCGCAGCAGCGTCGAGTCGAGCGTCCGCTGCCCCAACACCACCTCCGTCTCCAGCACGCGCAGCCGGTGCAGGTGGCGCTCTTCGGAAATCTCCAACGCGATGCCGAAGTCCAGGCGCACGCGGTCCTCGCGCGGGACACCTTCGCGCCACAGCGGGCTCCAGGCGCCTCCCAACCAGATGCGGCGGTGCAGGTCGAAGTTGAACTGCATCACCCGGCCACGCTCATCGCGGTACCAGCCGGGTGGCGCGTCCGCGATGGAGGGCTCCAGCCGGTACTGGCGCAGCGCATCCGCGGGGATGGACGTGTCGCGCTCGAGGATGCAACCGCGAGCGCGCTCCAGCATTCGGTCCGTCTCCCGCCCGTCCATGTCCAGCTCGTGCTGCGGGGCGATGAGGCAGCGTCGCTCGCGGGAGTCACATTGGGCCCGCCAGTACCCCGAGGGAACCGCGGGCGTGGGCGGCAACGTGAGGCACACCACGGGCCGCTCCGGGTCCTGCACGGGCAGCGGGTGGGCCGGAGGCTGGATGGCGGACGCGACGAGGGGCACACCTTCGTCCGGGGTGTGTTCGAACAGCGGCCCGGTGGAAGGGGCCGCGTCGTCGAGCGAGGCAGGCGGCTCCTCGGAGGGTGGGGGCGCGGGTTGCTCCCCGGGAGGAGGTGGCTTCTGGAGAGGCTGCCCGTCCGCCGGCTGGGGCTGGAAGGGCGTCTCCGGGGGCGGGGTCGCGGCGGGGGGCGGGATGGTGGGCGTGAGGAGGGGAGGCGTGGGCCGCACGGGTGCATCCCTGTCCTGGCTGGGACCAGGCCCGGCGGGGGGCGCTCCCTCCCACTGAGCGAGCAACAAGGCACAACCCAACGTCACCGCTGACACGAGCATGGAGCCTCCGCGAACCGGACGGAGGCGGCCGTTACAAGGCCCGTGCCCCCGGCCGCTCCCCGGGCTCGCGGCATGTGGGCCTCCCTCTTCCGTGCAGGCTCCTGCACAATGGCGCGCAAGCTCCCTCACGGTGTGCCTCTGGCGGAGGTCGACCGGCGGGGGTGGCGGAGTTATAAGGCCGCGTCCTGCCCGTGGTGCGCAGGCAACCGCCCGAAACGACTCAAGGAGCCCATCACCCGTGGCGAGCGACGGCGAACAGCAGGAACAGCAGCAAGCGCAGACCTTCGCCGAGTCCATCCTCGGCAAGGAGCTTCTCTCGGCGCCCTGGATGCGGCGTTGGCTGGCGCTGCCGACCACCTGGCGCGTGGTGACCTCCACGGCCTTCTTCGCGGCCCTGCTCTTCCTGCCGTACCTGGGCGCGGTGGGCCTGTGGGACTGCTGGGAGACGCACTACGGCGAAGTGGCGCGGATGATGATCGTCCGGCGCGACTACGTGTTCCCCTTCTGGGAGAACGCGTGGTTCTTCTCCAAGCCGCCGCTCACCATGTGGATGCAGGCCTTGGGCATGCAGGTGGTGGGCACCGTGCGAGCCGGCGGCGCGCTGGGCCTGTACACGGAGTGGGGCATGCGCATGCCCTTCGTGCTCCTGAGCATCACCGCGGTGACGCTGCTGTCGCTGGCCGTCTCGCGCGTGGTGAGCCGCCGCGCGGGTCTGGCCACCGGCTTCGTGCTGGCCACCATGCCGCTGTACTTCCTGCTCACCCGGCAGACGGTGACGGACACGCCCTTCGTCACCACGTTCGTGTGCGCCATGGCGTGCGCGCTCATCGGCCAGTTGGATGACTCGACGAAGCACCGCGCGGCGTGGTGGTACGGCTTCTATGTCTTCGCGGGCCTGTCCACCCTGGCCAAGGGCCTGCTCGGCGTGGGCCTGCCGGCTGTCATCCTGGTGCTCTACGCGGCGCTGGCGGTCATCCCGTGGGACGGCGCGAGCCTGGATGCGCACCTGCGCTGGCTGACGGACGGCGGCTTCCGCAAGGACGTGCGCGAGGGGCGCCAGCCGATGCCGGTGCTCTGGGGCCAGATGTTCAAGATGAAGCTGGGCACGGGCATCCTGGTGTTCTTCGCGGTGGCCGCGCCCTGGTACGTCGTGATGTCGCTCTTCAAGAGCGTGGACGACGAGGGCAAGCTCTTCTGGTACCGCTTCTTCGTGCACGACCACCTGAACCGCCTCACCGCGGGCGTGCACACCACCACGCCGGGCGGCACGTTCATCTACTTCATCGAGCAGGGCGGCTTCGGCATCTTCCCCTGGGTGGCGCTCTTGCCCGGCGCGTTCTCCGTCGTGGCGAAGCTGAAGCTGCGCTCGGAGAAGAAGTCGGACCACCTGGCGCTCATCACCGTCATCTGGGTGGCCTTCGCCTTCTGGCTCCTGGCCTCCAGCGCGACCAAGTTCCACCACTACGTCTTCCCCGTGCTGCCGGGCCTCGCGGTGCTCATCGCGCTGTTCATCGACCGGCTGTGGGAGGACGGAATCCCCACGCACGCGGTGAGCCTCATCTTCGGCCTGGTCCTCTTCGTGCTCGTGGGCAAGGACCTGGCGGAGAACCCGAAGAACTTCACGGACCTGTTCGTCTACAACTACGAGCGCCCCTATCCCCAGGACCTCGTCACCCGGCCCATCGCGTTCTTCTCCCGCGCGCTGTGGACCGGAGACCTGGTGACGCTGGTGCTGCTGGCCTTCGGCGTCTACCTCTCCTTCGAGGCCTTCTCGCCCAAGACGCGGGAGAAGGTGACGCCGGGCTCGCGCGCCGTCGCGTTGCTCTTGCTCCTGGCGGGCGCGGCCACGCTGACGGCGGTGGCCTCCGGCGCGAAGGTGTCCGCCACGGGCCTCATCGGCGTCGCGGTGGCGGCGGCGGCCGCGTTCCTCGGGTGGCAGTCGCTCAAGGCGGAGCCGGAGGGCCGCTCGTCGCTGCAGTTGATGGCGGGCGTGGTGGCCATCGTGGGCGTGCTGATGGCGGTGCGCGGGTTCAGGGCGCCGGCCGGTGATGACTCGCTGCTGCGCTCGCTGTCGGAGCCCGTCAACATCAAGGGCGCGCTGGGCTTCGTCTTCGCGGTGGCGGGCGCCATGGCGGTGGTGGCCACGCTGATGCGCGCGCGGACGATGTTGTTCGGCACCTTCTGGATGCTGGCGGCCGGCTTCGCGCTCTGGTTCAACTGGAACCACTGGGTGGACCTGTCCCACCACTGGACGCAGCGCGACCTGTTCTGGCGCTACTACGCGCAGCGGCAGGAGGGTGAGCCCATCGTCGCGTACCTGATGAACTGGCGCGGCGAGACGCTCTACTCCAGCAACACCGTGGAGCAGTACCGCAGCGGCGACTACAACGCGAAGCTGCGCTCGCTGGTGGCGCGGCCCGGACGCGAGTGGGTGCTCGCCGAGCAGAAGATGCTCTCCACGCTGCGCAACGCGGTGGGCCCGGACAAGGTCGTCACGCCCGTGGACCGGGACATCAACAACAAGTTCGTCCTGGTGACCATCGATTGAGCGGCATCGACGTCCAGGGGCTGGGCAAGCGCTTCGGCGAACGTGTCGCCGTGGAGGGGCTCACCTTCCACGTGCGGCCGGGCGAGGTGTTCGGCCTGCTCGGCCCCAACGGCGCCGGGAAGACGACGACGGTGCGCATGCTCACCGGCCTGCTGACTCCCAGCGAGGGTCAGGTGTCCGTGTGGGGCCACCGGGTGGACCGCGACGGCGAGGCGCTGCGCAAGGTGGTGGGACTGCTCACCGAGCAGCCCGGCCTCTATGACCGGCTCACCGCGCGGGAGAACCTGCGCTTCTTCATGAAGCTGCACGAGCTGGACGAGGCGAAGGCGTGGCCTCGCACGCGGCACTATCTCGCGCGCTTCGGTCTGGCGGACCGCGAGCTGGAGCCGGTGGGCGGCTTCTCCAAGGGCATGCGCCAGAAGCTGGCCATCGTCCGCACGTTGGTGCACGACCCGAAGGTCATCTTCCTCGACGAGCCGACGAGCGGCCTGGACCCCGAGTCCGCGCGCACGGTGCGCGACGCGGTGGCGGAGCTGGCCGCGGAGGGGCGCACGATTGTCCTGTGCTCGCACAACCTCGCGGAGGTGGAGCGGCTGTGCGAGCGCGTCGCGGTGGTGAAGCGGCGGCTGCTGCTCATGGGGCCGGTGCGTGAGCTGCGGCGCGCGGGGCAGGCGCTGGAGGTGCGCGTGGAGGGCGAGGCGGAGCGCTACCGCAACGTGCTCGCGTCGCTGCCCTTCGCGCCCAACGTGCTGACCGAAGGCATGCGGCTGCGGGTCATGCTGGAGGATGACTCGCAGGCGCCGGACGTGCTGGCGTGCCTGGTGGGAGCGGGCGCGCGGGTGCACAGCGCGGTGCCGGCGCAGCGGCCCCTGGAAGAGGTGTACCTGGACCTGCTTCGCGAAGGGGGAGCGTAGCCGTGGCATTCCGTCCGCGCCGGGCCCTGGCCGTGTTCTGGAAGGACTTCCTGGACCTGCGCAAGAACGTGGGCCTGCTGGTGTCCATGGCGGTGCTGCCCACCGTGATGGTGACGGTGCCCATCATCGTGGTGTGGACGTACGTCAACACGCCCAACCAGGCGGACCTGCGCAGCGTGGCGCAGTTCTATGACTCCTCGCTGCCCTTGGGCGCGTCGGCCGCGCGCTTCCTCATCGACAAGACGCTCACCGACTGGTTCGGCCTGTTCCTGGTGATGCCCATCTTCGTGCCCATCCTCATCGCCTCGCAGAGCGTGGCGGGGGAGAAGGAGCGCAGGACGCTGGAGCCGCTGCTCGCCTCGCCGGTGACGGCCGCGGAGCTGGTGGCGGGCAAGAGCCTGGCGTCGCTGGTGCCCGCGGTGGTGATTACGTGGGCGGCCTTTCTGGTGTTCAGCGTGGGCGTGGACATCGTCGCGTGGCCACTGGTCCAGGGGCCGCTGATGCCCAACGCGCTGTGGACCTTCGGTGTGCTGGTGATTGCCCCCCTGTTCGCCTTCTTCGGCAACGGCGTGGCGGTGCTCATCTCCGCCCGGGTGAGCGAAGCCCGCATGGCGCAGCAGATTTCCGCGCTCGTCGTCCTGCCGCTCGTCGGAATGGTGGGCGGTCAGGTGGCCGGCGTCCTGAAGGCGGGGTTCATGTACTACGCGCTCCAGGGCGCGGTGGTGCTGGTGCTCGACCTGGTGCTGCTGTGGGCGAGCATCCGCCTGCTGGACCGGGAGCGCCTGGTCAGCCGCTGGGGCTGAAATAAGGGCCGGCACAGCGCCGTTGACCGGGCACCCGACAGGGGCCGCCCGGTGGGCGAGCGGCTAGGCAATGGCCAGTGAAACTGGCATGTTGCAGGGAGGGCATCCGGGCGGAAAGCGGGCGCGCTTTCGTCGCGGGGGCCATGTTCTTAAAGAGGGTCGGGTGGTGGCGCGGATTTGCCGGCCGCCACGGCGGCCACGGAGGCGCTGACTAGCAATGGGTATCTTCGACACCATCAAGGGTGAGGCGAAGCGCAACTTCATCGCTCGCGCGGACACGGCGAAGGGGGAGATCATCTACAAGTATCCGGAGAACAACATCCGGATGCTGACCCAGCTGACCGTGGACGCCGACGAGGTCGCCCTCTTCGTCAAGGACGGCAAGGTGGAGGGGAAGCTGGGGGCGGGCCGCCACCAGCTCGACTCGAACAACATCCCCTTCCTGTCGCGCCTGCTGGAGAAGTTCACCGGCGGCAACCTGTTCGTCGCGGAGGTCTTTTTCGTCTCCGTCCGTGAGTTCCCGGGCATCAAGTTCGGCGGGCCCATCGGCGATGTGCGCGACCCGGAGACGGGCCTGGGCATCGGCACCATGGTGTACGGCGACTTCTCCATCCGCGTGACGGACCCGGAGAAGCTCGTGGTGGGCCTGGTGGGCATGGGCCGCTCCAACAACGAGGCGTTGTTGGGCTGGTTCAAGAACCAGGTGCTCAAGGTGACGAGAGATCGCATCGCCGAGCTGCTGGTCAAGAAGCGCTGGCCGCTGCTCGACGTGACGAGCGGTGCGTACACGGAGGAGATCGAGACGGAGGTCATCGCCGGCCTCAAGCCGCACGTGGACGACTACGGGCTCACCGTGGTGCGGATGGGCAACTTCCACGTCAGCATCAAGGAGGAGGACGAGGGGACGCTGAAGAAGCTGGGCAAGGACGTGGCGTACTCGCGCCTCGCCGGCGGCTTCCAGCAGTACGCGCAGGGGCAGGCGATGCTCGGCGCGGCCGAGGGCATGGCCAAAGGCGGCGAGAGCAGCGGCAACGCGCTGGGCGGCATGGGCATGGGCATGGGCTTCGGCATGGCCCAGCAGTTCATGAACAACAACCAGCAGCAACAGCAGCAGCGTCCCCCGGAGCCCGCGCAGCAGGCGGCCCCGGCCGACACGCGCAGCCCCGCGCAGCGCCTGAAGGAGATCAAGGAGCTGAAGGACGCGGGCGTGCTCTCGGATGACGAGTACAACGCCAAGCGCGCGGAGCTGATGAAGCTCCTGTAGTCCCCGCGCTGCTTCGCTTCATGACACCCGGGCCTCCGTCCTCCGCTGCGAGGGCGGGGGCCCGTGTCGTTGATGGGGTGCTACTGGCCCGGGCCCGCCGGGGGCGCGGTCGTCGAGCCCTCGGGCTGGGACGTCGCCGCGGGAGGCACGCCCTCCGGCCCGGGCGCGCTGACCGCGTCGTCCGACTTCATGTCCAGCCGGATGGGCACCTGCAGCGTCGTGCCCAGGCGAAGCAGCAGCACGTCCGGCTCGATGCCCGGCTCGCCGATGGCCTGGGCCACCTCGCGCGCGGACAGCGCGTTGCCCTTCGCCCACAGCGTCTTCAGGAACTCACCGGCCTCGGGCGAGTGCCACCACGAGGGACCGAAGCGCGCCTTGAGCTGGGCCTGAATCTGTCCCGCGAGGAACCACGCGCGGAAGCTGTCCGCCGACTGGAAGAAGTCCTCCTGGTCCACCAGGTAGCGCGCCGTGTCCTCGGCCGTCATCGGGATGTCGTCGGTGCGCGACATGACCTCCCGATAGAGCTCCTTCGGGTCCACGTCCGCGCGCCGGTGCAGCTCCAACTGGTACAGCAGCCGGCCCGCCGCGTGACGGATGAGGTACAGCTTGTGCGCGCTCGACGTCGCCAGGTACTTCGCGCGCTCCTCTCCGCTCAGGCCCGCGTGCTCCTCCAGCCACACCGGGTCCTCCAGCAGGTCCTCGAAGAGCGACGAGTACGCCTCGCCCACCGTGGGGTTGCCCAGCCGCGCCAGCTCGAAGCGCGTCTCCGCGGTGAAGGCCGCGTGCAGCGCATGCCCGAACTCGTGCAGCACCCGCGCTTGATGCAGCACGCCCGAGCCCGGCTTGAACGACAGCCGCACGTCCTCCGGCACGCGCACCGCCAGCGCCAGGGGCCGCGAGTTCTTCTTCGGCAAGTCGCGCTCGTCGATCTCCACGTTCTTCTGCGTGGACAGGTCCAGCTTCATCCCCGCCAGCGTCTCGTGCGCCTTCTTCAGCGACACGCCCTTGGGGAACGCGTCCTCCACCTCGCGCGAGCGGAACAGCCGGGGGATGTCCGCGCGGGTGATGTCCTTGAAGGCCAGGTTCAGCTCGCGCTGCGCCAGCCGCTCCATGACGACGCGGTACGGCGCCTGCGTGGCCTGGAGAATCTCCTCCGCCAGCACGCTCAGCTTGCCCAGGTCCGCTTGCCGCAGCTCGCTGCCGAAGGCCTCGTACGAGGGGAAGCCCAGCTCCTTCACCCGCTTCTCGGCCTCCTCCTCCTTGCGCCGCAGGGTCTGGTTGAGCCGCTCCAGCGCGGGCGTGGCCGCCGCGTAGAGCGCCCGGCGCCGGGTGCCGCTGCGCTCGTTGGCGAGCAGCCGCTCCAGGTCCCGATAGCGCAGCTCCTTGCCGTCCAGGTTGAAGGTGAGCGACGCCTCCAGGTTGGCGGACGCGTCGTTGTGCTCGGCGAGCGCGTGCGACAGGTACTCCCCCGCGAAGTGCGAGTGCATCGCGGTGAGGGCGCGCACCTCGCGCGGGTCCTGGGTGAGCTGGCGCAGCCGGTCCAGCTTCCGGATGTTGTCGAGGGTGAAGAGGTCCTCCTGGCCCGCGTACGTACCGGAGACGTCCACGTGGCGGCCCTCGGTCCAGAACACCCACACCAGGCGGTGCTGGGCCTCGAGCAGCGTCTCCGCGCGCGAGGTCAGGGCCCGGATGTCCGCTGTCAGCAACTGCTCCTCCGTCGGAGGCGGCCGGTTGTCGGCGGGAGGCGCCTTGTGGCAGGCGCTCAGGCAGCAGGCGACTGCGAGGAGGAGGGGAATCCTTGGGAGCATGTGGGGCCTCATGTTACTTCCGGCTCGCCCATGCCCAACCTTTCTCAATGGCGGGCCGCTCGCGGACGCCAGGCCCTCTACTCCGCCCTGCGACGTTTCTTCGCGGCCGAAGGCTACCTGGAAGTCGAGACGCCGCTGCTCATCCCCACCCCCGGGATGGAGCCGCACATCAACGCCTTCGAGGCCCGCTTCCTCCCGGAGACGAACGTGGGCGTCGAGCGCCCGCTCTACCTCCACACCAGCCCCGAGTACGCGATGAAGCGCCTGCTCGCCGACGGGGCCGGCCCCCTGTTCCAGCTCTGCAAGGTGTTCCGAAACGGCGAGGTCTCCACCACGCACAACCCGGAATTCACCATGCTGGAGTTCTACCGGCCCCAGGCGGACTACCACGCCATCATGGCGGACCTGGAGGGCGCGCTGGCGGAAGCCGGGCGCTCGGCGACGGAGGGCGAGCCTGGCGCGGACCCGGGCTTCTTCACGCGCACCCCCTACGAGCGGCTCACCGTGCGCGACGCCGTGCTGCGCGCCACCGGGGTGGACATCCGCGTGCACTCGGACGGGCCCTCGCTCAAGCGGGCGGCCGAGGCCATCGGCGTGCGGACGGGCTCCGCGGAGAGCTTCGACGACGTGTTCTTCCACCTGTTCCTGGAGCGGGTGGAGACGGGGCTGGGGTTCGACCGGCCGACGTTCCTCATCGAGTACCCGGCGTCGATGGCGGCGCTGTCACGGCTCAAGCCCGGGGACCCGGCGGTGGCGGAGCGGGTGGAGCTGTACGCGAAGGGGCTGGAGCTGGCGAACGGGTTCAGCGAGCTGACGGACCCCGCGGAGCAACGCGCCCGCCTGCTCGAGGAACAGGACCTGCGGCGCAGACTGGGACGTTCCGTGTATGCTCTGGACGAGCGGTTCCTCGACGCGGTAGGTCGAATGCCACCCTCGGCGGGCATCGCCGTGGGGCTCGACAGAATCCTGATGCTGCTGCTCGGGGTCCAGCGCATCTCGGAGGTGCTCTTGTTCCCCGCCCACGAGTTCGTGTGATTCGAGACATCGTCCGGACAGCGTTCGCGGGTGTTTCAGCGGTGGGGCTGACGGGCGCGGTGTCGGCGACGATATCGGCGCTGTCGGTGGCCGGCGCGCACCGGGAGGCGGACAAGCTCCTGAAGCTCTGGGCGCAGGGCGTGCTGGCGTCGGCGGGCGTGCGTCACGAGGCGGTGGGGCTGGAGCACATTCCCACGGACGGCCACGTCGTCTTCGTGTGCAACCACCAGTCGCACTACGACGCGCCGCTGGGGTTGGCCTACCTCGAGAAGCACACGCGCTTCGTGGCCAAGGCGGAGCTGTTCAAGATTCCGGTGTTCGGCTCGGCGCTGCGGCTGGCGGGCAACATCCCCGTGGTGCGCAGCGGCAGCAGTCAAGACAGGGCCCGGCTGGAGGAGGCCGTGACGGCGCTGCGCGAGCGGGTGAGCGTGCTCTTCTACGCGGAGGGCACGCGAAGTGAGGACGGCCGGCTGCGGCCGTTCAAGAAGGGGGCCGCGACGCTCGCCATCCAGGCGGGCGTGCCGGTGGTGCCCATGGCCGTGTCAGGGACTCGGCTCATCCTTCCCAAGGGAGGACGGGCGGTGCGGTGGGGACAACGCGTGGCATTGGCGGTGGGAGCGCCCATCACCACGCAAGGCCTGACGATTCAGGACCGCGAGGCGCTCACGCGCCAGTTGGAGGACGCGGTCGCGCAACTCTACTCCGAGGCGTGTCGACGCTCGGGAGACGTACCTACATGAAGAAGCCCGCACCTCAGAAGTCGTTCGCATCTCATCCCTGGCACGGAATCACCCCTGGCAACGACGCTCCGGAGGTCGTCACCGCGTACATCGAAATCGTCCCCACGGACGCGGTGAAGTACGAGCTGGACAAGGAGTCGGGCATCCTGATGTTGGACCGCCCGCAGCGCTTCAGCAGCCAGTGCCCCACGCTGTACGGCTTCATCCCGCAGACGTTCTGCGACGAGCTGGTGGCGAAGCGCTGCGCCGAGCGCACGGGCATGCGCGACATCAAGGGCGACGGCGACCCGATTGATATCTGCGTGCTGACGGAGAAGGTGGTCAGCAACGGCAACCTGCTGGTCCGCGCGGTGCCGGTGGGCGGCTTCCGGATGGTCGACGGCGACGAGGCGGATGACAAGATCATCGCGGTGCTGGAGTCCGACCTGGTCTACGGCGAGCTGCAGCACATCGCGCAGCTGCCGCGCCCGCTGCTCGACCGCCTCAAGCACTACTTCCTCACCTACAAGCAGATTCCCGGCGAGGGGAAGCGCAGCGTCGAAATCGCGGAGGTGTATGACCGCCCCGAGGCGCTCGAGGTCATCCGCCGCAGCATGAAGGACTACGACCGCGTCTACGGCAACGCCCCCACCACGCCCGTGCGCAGCCGCGCGCGTCGTCCGGTGGCCCGCAAGAGCCGCGCGTCCTGACGGCGCCTCACCGAGGAGCGGGGCGAGGTCCTCCGCTCCTCGGGGGTCGCGGCTCAGGGCTGGTTCGGGTCGGTGCCGATGCCCTGGTACGGGTTGAAGGTGTACGTCCGGGAGAACTGTGACGACGGGCTGAAGTAGTGCGCGGCGAGCTTCGCCGGGTCCGTGGCGATTTCACCGCGCAGCACCGGGCCGTCGTTCCCGTCATCCCAGCCCCACGGCGCGTTGGCGGAGTTGGACGAGCAGTTGCCCGCGACGAGCCCGCAGCCGCCGCTGGTGTCGCCGCGGAAGGTGCCCCAACTGGAGAAGAGCGTGGAGAGCTCGCGGCGCTGCCAGAGGCCCTCGCCGCCGTACAAGTCGAGCAGCTTGTAGCGCACGTCCGCGGCGGTGGCGGACGCGGGCTGCTCGGCGAGCGTGAGGGAGGGGAAGTACTTCACGCCGTCACCGACGATGTCGTAGGCCGGCCACGCCTTGAGGCCATGGCCCTTGGCCTCCTGCGCCGTTATCGGGTGGAGCACGCCCTCGAAGGACGCGAGCGACAGCGTGCCGTCCACGCTCTCCGCGCCCGAGGCGAGCGGGCTGCCGGTGGGGACGAAGGAGAAGAAGTCCTTGTGCGCCACCGTCACCGCGCCCACGAGCGCGCCATACTCGCTGCCGTCGCGCTGGACGATGAGCAGCACGCCCTCGCCGTCGTTCTCGTGCTCGCCCTCGAAGATGTTGTCGGACCAGTCGCGCGGGTGGAAGAACAGGTAGAGCAGGTACCAGTGCGAGCTGGTCTCGACGACGGACTGGTACGCGTGCGCGGACAACAGCCGCGAGCCCGTGTTGTCCCAGTTGTTCGTCCCGCTCCAATCCCCGTCGAAGTCCACGCGCGTCAGGAAGTCCGACTTGCCGCTGAGCGCGTGCGAGCCCGTCACGTCCACGTCCTGATAGTGGATGGGTGCCCACCGCTTCGTGAGCGCCGCGCGCGCCGCCGTCGAGCCGACCCCGTCGAGCAGCGCCCGCTGCGCCTCGCCGAAGGGGTCATCCTCCGAATACCCCTCGCCGCATCCCACGAGCAGCCCCAGCGACACGGTGACGAGGGTGGACACCAGCACTTCGGAAACACGACGAAGAGGTGACGGCATGCCGGCCTGCCTTTCTGGAAGGCGTCACTCCACGTCATCTTGGATAGATTGTGAACACTGCTTTACTTGAAAAACGTGTCACGGCCGGGTGGGGTGGGGCGGCACCATTCGGAGGTCGTCGTGATGCGGATTCGTTCGTGGGGGCTGTTGTCGCTGTTGGGGCTGTCGACGTTGGCAGGCGCTCGGGGGATTCCGGGAGGCTTCGTGCCGGGCTGGGAGCACGGGCCGTTCGTGGACGCGGTGGAGTACCTGAGCACCGAGGAGGAGTTCCGCGCCTGGCTCCAACTGCGCGCGAATCTCCGGAAGAACTTCGATGACATCTGCGGGGACACGTTCTGCGAGGGGGACTACGGCAACATCGAGACGGTGGTGTTCCGCTGTTCGGTGGGGCAGCGCTCGGGCGTGCTCGGACAGTGCCTCTGGGTGTTCGGCGGGAGCTACGAGCACATCGACACGGCGTCGGGGGCCATCACCTCGGAGGCGCGCACGTGGGCCTGTGAGAGCCCGTTGGTGCCGGGCACGACGATGACGGCGCTGTTGAAGGCGCTCTCCGGGCCGGAGCCGATGGACGCGCCGCTGCCCGGCACGAGCACCACGCTCTATGACGGGTTGGTCGACTGTCTCTAGGTGCTCAGCGCAGCTCGACGAGCCGCACGCGCTTGTAGATGCGCTTGTCCAGGGGCAGGCGCGTGTCGATGAAGCCGAGCGCCTCGTCGAACTCGAAGGTGAAGATGGGGATGGGCGGGCTGATGGAGAGGATCAGCTCGAACTCCCAGAGGCTGACGATGCGCTCGCGCTTGCCCACGGCCTCGGCGGGAGGAGGGGGGAGCTTCTGGGCGGCGGCGCGGACGTCCTTCATCGCCTCGTTGTCCACCTCGGGTTGGTGGCTGGGCTCGACGAGCTCGACGTCGAGCAGGCGTCCTTGAGGGTCTTGCACGACGCGGATGAGGGCGCGTCGGGTGGCTCGGAACTCCTCGCGCATCTTCTCGCGCAGCTCCTGGCGCATGCGCAGCGTGGGGTCTCCCACCTGGCTCGCGGGACGACGACGGTCCTCCTCGGGAGGCTTGTTCGCGGCGAAGGCGCCGGTGGCACCGTAGTTGGCGGCGCGCTCGCCCCACACGCGGCCGTAGGCGCGGCTGCGCTCCATGCCCATGTCGAAGTAGCCCTGCAGGCCGTGCTCCTTCACGGCGCGGTCCGCGTCCCAGAGGCCCAGCAGCGTCTTGCCCAGCTGGCTGAAGTAGGGGTGCACCAGTCCCCGGTCCACCTTGCCTCGGCCGATGCCCTCGGCGACCAGCTCCTCGACGAGCGCCTGGGGTGTGGTGGGCTCACGGGTGCCCTTGAGCTCGCGCTCCTCGGGAACGTGTTCCTCGCTGCGCCACGCGGAGACGCGCTGGGTCCGGGCCGCGAGCAGCAGGCGTGCACCCTCGGGTGTTTGTGCGACCGCGTCTCGAGGGTCCGCGCGCCGCGCGTCGGTGGGCGTCGCGCGTGGGACGTCCCCGTGGGGCGCCTGTCGCAGTCGTGGCACGTCGGAAGACTCGGCGGGTGGAGTGCTCCAACCGGGGGCCTGCGTCAGGCGGGGAGCGTCGGTCGGAAGTGGGTGGTCCGTGGATGCGTGCGCGTCGGCCAGCTTCTCGTTCTGGGTCGCATCGCGGGGCTGGCCGAGCGTGTCGTTCGCGGTGTCGGGGCGAGGTGCGTCCGAGGTCGGAGGGCTCGCCGCGGAGGCTCGTGCGAGCGCGTCCTGGGGATTGGCTCGGACGGCGTCTTCCTTCGAGTCCGGGGTGGCCTGTGCGACTGCGCCATCGGTTCGGCGGGTGTCGGCCTCGCGTACTCGTGCGACCTCGCCGCCGCGAGTGCTCGGGCTCTCGGGACGAGGGGCACTGAGTTCGGAAGCCCGTGCGACCGCGCCGCGGTCCTCACCTCGGAGCCTGTCTGCTGACGCGTTGCCGAGAGGCGGGACGGCCTCGCCGTCATCGGCTCGGTGTTCTTCCGGCAGTGTGGGCGGCGCCTTGTCTGCGGGCGCCTGAGAGACGACATCTTCCTGGCGTCCGTCCGAAGCAGCATCCTGCGCGGGGCCCACCGCGAGAGGGCCCTCGGTGCGCCCGGTCGGGGTGCTCGGGGGCTTCGAGCCCGGCGGTGGTTGGATTGCGGAGGCGCTTGTCCCAGGGTCTGGAGGCGGGGATGTCACCTCCACCTCGACCCACTCCAGCGCGGGGCGCGGGGGCTGGGGCGCACGAGGCCCTCTGGGGGCGCCTTCCGGCACGCCGCCGACCACCAGCCACAGGAGCCCATGCAGGGCGAGGCTGGCGACGAGCGCGGGGAGGAGGCGTCGGGAGGGGGCCGGCGACATGGGTTCCAGGTTTAATCACGCCTGCCCGGTGTGCTTGGGAAAGCGCGGTGGAAGGGTAGGAAACACATCATGGCGCGCGTAGTCTCCTGTGACATCGGAGGAAGGTACCCAGGATGGCGACCTCGCTGCTCGCGACGGATGGCTACAAGTTCAGCATGGCGGAGGCCGGTTGGCCGTTGCGCCGGGAGACGTTCTATTACTCACACCGCAAGGGCGGACTCCAGGTCATGCCGCTGGACCTGGCCGCCTACGTGTGTGCCCTCCTCCCCGAGCCCAAGCCCGAGGACTACGACTTTCTCGCGAAGTACGACTACGAGATGGGCGTGGGCTTCAAGGCGGCCATCCTCCGCAAGGAGAAGCTCTCCGTCCGCGCCATCCCCCGCGGCGCGTGCTTCTTCCCCCGCGAGCCCATCCTCACCGTCACCGGCCCCTCCGCGCTCGTCTCGTGGGTGGAGCCGCTCCTGCTCCAGCTCAACTTCCGCATCCAGGTGGCCACCCAGGCCCTGACGGACCGTGACGCCCTGTCGCGCGCGCTCGCCCGCGTCACCTGCGACGAGCAGAAGGCGATCGCGCTGGAGACGCTCGACGCGGTGGGCGTCAAGCCGGTGCCCATCACCGTGGACACGGAGGGCTACCTGGAGCGCGTACGCGCCACCGTGAAGGAGCTCATCGACGCGGTGGAGGACCCGGCCCGCATCTTCGAGGTGGGCCTGCGCGCGGCCACCTGCCAGCAGCAGCATGAGCTGGCCCTGCAGGCCTGCAAGGACGTGGGGGTGACGCGCACCAGCAACGTGGAGGGCGCGCGCAAGCTGGGGATGATTCCCGTGGGCACCATGGGCCACGAGCACATCCAGCGCTTCGGCTCGGACGATGCCGCCTTCCGCGCCATGCGCGAGCGCCGTCCGCAGCGCTCCAGCTACCTGCTGGACACCTTCGACACGCTCACCTCCGGCATCCCCGCCGCCTTCCAGCTCATCCGCGAGGAGCCGGGCGCGGGGGACTCCATCCGCTTCGACTCGGGCAACAAGAAGCTCCAGTACCTGTACGCCGTGACGCGCGCGCGCGACATCGGCATCAAGCCCGTCAACATCCTCGAGGATGGCCTGGACGCCGAGGCCACGCGTGAGTTCGAGGACCTGCGTCGACAGGTGGGCTGGGAGTCGGGCTCGCAGTTCTACGGCTACGGAGGTCACATCGTCGCGCGGACCATGGAGTGTCCCTTCACGCGCGACAAGGTGGCCGCCATCTACAAGCTGTCGCAGACGGGCGCGCAGCCGGTGATGAAGTTCGGCAACGAGCTGGCCGAGGGCAAGCAGAGCATCCCCGGTACGCCCGTCCTGTTCCGCCGCCGCCACGGCTCCGGGCCCATCGGCCTGGTGGGCCAGGAGGGCGAGCCCGTGCCGGATGGGTACTTCCCGCTGATGGAGTCCGAGCCCGAGACGCCGTCGCTGGTGGGGGCGCTCGAGGTGAACTCGGAGCCCGCGAGAATCGCCCAGACGCTGGCCACGCGCGCGCTCGTCGAGGACCTCACGCGCAAGCACTTCCCCAAGGGTCGCTGAGGAGGCGCCATGACACTGCCCATTCCCCGGTTCCACGAGGATGCTCGCGCAGGACAGCTCTACCTGGAGCGCACCGGGGAGGTCGCCGAGGAGGCCCTGCGCTACGCGGCCGAGCACCGCGTGCGTCCGGCGAGCGAGGACCGCGTGCGCATCGCGGCCTTCGGCATCGACGTGCAGGTGGCCTTCTGCACGCCCGGCGCCAGCCTCTTCGTCCCTGGCGCCGTGGAGGACACCCAGCGCACGTTGCGCTGGCTCTACGCGAACCTGGGGCGGGTGACGGAGTTGGTGTTCTCACTCGACACCCACCGCGTCTTTCAAATCTTCCATCCCGCGTGGTGGCGTGACGCGGAGGGGAAGGCTCCGCCGCCGCTCACGTCCATCACCGCCGCGGACGTGCGCGCGGGCCGCTGGCGCGCCACGCGCTTCGAGGCGGAGAGCCTGGAGTACTGCGAGCGACTGGAGGCGCGAGGTCGCTACGTGCACACCATCTGGCCGTACCACGCGCTGCTCGGTGGACTGAGCCACGCGCTGGTGCCCGCGTTCTACGAGGCGAGCGCGTTCCACGCCCTGGTGCGCGACACGCCCACGCACTTCGAGCTGAAGGGCGAGCACCCGCTGACCGAGAACTACTCGGTGCTGTCCCCGGACGTGACGGAGGTGAAGGGGCAGCGCGTGGGCGAGTTCAACACGCGCCTGTTCGAGCGACTGATGACGTTCGACCGCGTCTACGTCTTCGGTCAGGCGAAGTCGCACTGCGTGCTGTCCACGTTGCGGGACTTGCGCGAGCACATCGAGCGCACGGACCGCTCGCGGATGGGGCGCGTCCACATCCTCGTGGATGCGATGAGCCCGGTGCCCGCGCCGCCAATCAATCCGCTGCCGGCCGCGCTCGACTTCCCGCGCATGGCGGAGAGGGCCATCGAGGAGCTGCGCGAGGCGGGCATGCGTGTGGTGCGCACGACGGACCCGCTGGAGGACTGAGCCTTGGCGTCCGGCGGGGCGATTCACGTCCCGTCTGGCGTGTGTTGGGCCCACACCCGGCGCCTGGGCCTCGACGCGCGAGCGTGCGGTGCTGCACCGGCCTGATCGCGTGCGCGCGGGCCGCAGCGAGGCGTCTCGAGCCGCGCATCCGGCGGGGCGTCCACGTGTGTCGAGTCCACGCCAGTCGTCTGGGCCTCGTCGCGGGAGCGCGAGGTGCCGCTCCAGTCTGGTCGCATGCGCGCGGGCCTCCGCGAGGCGCTTCACGTCCCGTCCGCGTGTGTCGAGTCCACGCCAGTCGTCTGGGCCTCGTCGCGAGAGTGCGAGGTGCCACACCGGTCTGGTCTCGTCTCGTGCGCGCGGGCCTCAGCGCGCTGTCTTGCGCCGCGCACCGGTTTGATCGTGTGCGCGCGTGCCTCAGCGCACCGTCTTGCGCCGCACCGGTCTGGTCGCTTGAGCACGAGCCTCAGCGCGCCGTCTCGCGCCGCACCGGCCTGGTTGCGTGAGCACGAGCCTCAACGCGCCGTCTTGAGCCGCACCGGCCTGGTCGCGTGAGCGGGAGCCTCAGCGTGTCGTCTTGAGTCGCGCCGCCGTCCAGCGCGCCACGGCCTCCTGGAGCACCTGTGCCGCGGGTGCTCCGGGACGCGCCTGGGTGCTCAGGTCCACCACCGTGTGGAACAGGTCCAGCTCCACGCCTTCGTCGCGTCGCACCGAGCCCGCGAAGAGCTCCACCGGCGTGCCGTGCTCGCGCGCCAGTCGCGCCAGTCCTCCGGGGCCCTTGCCCAGCGACGTCTGCCGGTCGAAGCGCCCCTCGCCCGTGAGCACCACTTCCGCGAGCAGCACGCGCCGCTCCAGTCCCAGCGCCCGCGACACCAGCTCGTACCCCGGCACCAGCCGCGCGCCCGCGAGCGCCACCAGTCCGAAGCCGAAGCCACCCGCCGCGCCCGTGCCCGGCCAGCCCGCGGACAAATCCCCCACGACGCGCGAGAAGTGCGCGAGCGCCGCCTCCAGCGCCTCCACGCCCTCCGCGTCCGCGCCCTTCTGCGGACCGAACAGCCGCGCCGCCCCATCCGCGCCCAGCAGCGGCGACGTGACGTCGGTGGCGCCCATCAGCTCCACCTTGCCCAGCCGGGGATGTCGTCCACTCGCGTCCACACGCGAGAGCGCCGAGAGCGCCGCGCCTCCGGGGGGCAGGGGATGGCCGTTCGCGTCCAGGAAGCGATAGCCCAGCGCCGTGAGCGCGCCCGCGCCGCCGTCCGTCGTCGCGCTGCCGCCGAGTCCGATGATGAGCCGCTCGCAGCCCGAGTCCAGCGCGGCCCGCATCAGCTCACCCGCGCCGTACGTCGAGGCCTTCCTCGCGCTGACGGGGTTGGGCTCCACGTGCACCAGCCCGGAGGCCGCCGCCATCTCCACCACCGCCGTGCGCCCGTCGTCGAGCAGCGCCCACGCGGCCTCCATCGGCTTGCCCAGGGGACAGTGCACCCGGCACACGCGGCGCTCGCCACGCGTGCCCGACAGCAACGCCTCCACGGTGCCAGGGCCGCCATCCGCCAGCGGCGCCAGGTCCAGCACCACCTCGGGCGAGACCTCTCGTACGCCCCGGGCCATCGCCTCCGCGGCTTCCGCCGCCGTGAGGGTGCCCTTGTACTCCTGCGGTGCGACCAGCCAACGAGGCGGTATCACGACGAGGACGCTCCACCATCCACCGGGTGGTCTTCGTTCCCCTTTGTCCTCGCAGTCAGACTTCTCCGCAAGCCCACGCCTCCGCAGCCGGATTCCCGGCGCAATCATGGCCTCGTCGGCAGCCGAGTCCACCCTGATACATGCGTCATGTGTCGGTGAAGTTCTGGAATTGCATCAATAGCTTGAATCCAAGAGTGGGATTCAATGCAGACCGGGGCGGTGGGGTGGGTGCAGATGACCCGTCAGGGTGTCTTGGTTGACGCCCGGGCGAGGGCCTCGGCGTGCCATTCGAGCAAGGGCCGAGGCGCGCGCAGCGAGGGCTCGCGCTGCTGGGAGACGCGCTCGAGCCGCTCCAGCAACGCACCCACGGTTTCAGCGGGTTGGCGCGCGGGGCCGCGGATGCGCTCGCAGAAGAACGTGCGGCAGCCGAAGGGCCGGTCCGCGTACACGGTGCAGCGCTTGCCGGCCGCGTCCAGATAGGGACAGCCGCCATCCTCGCGCGGTGGCGGCAGGGGGCGGCCCTGGGTGAGCAGCTCCCACTCGGGCAACCACAGCCAGGGCTGGCGGCCCGTGCGGGACAACTGGCAGCACTCACCGCTGGCGGGGCAGGAGAAGGGACCGTAGGCGGCGTCGGCCTGGCGGAAGACGGCGCGCACCTCCTTCAGGGCGCGCTCCTTCTGGTGGGAACCCCGCGTGGCGGGCGCGTCCTCCTCGTCGTCCCAGTCCCGGCTCCGCATGTCCTCCACCTTCTCCCGTGGCCGCGCTCACATCGCGCGCAGCACGTAGCACTTCAGGTAGCGGGTCTCCCGCAAGTTCAGCAGCACGGGGTGGTCCTTGCCCGCGCCGCGCCGCTCGATGATCTGCATGCGCCGCTTCGCGTCCGCGGCGGCGGAGGCGAGCATGTCCTCGAAGGCCTGCTCGTCCACGTGGTACGTGCAGCTCGCGGTGATGAGGTGCCCGCCGGGCCTGAGCAGCTGCATGGCGCGCAGGTTGATCTCCTTGTACCCGCGCACCGCGGCGGCGATGGCGTCCTTGTTCTTCGCGAACGACGGCGGGTCCAGGACGATGGTGTCGAACTTCCTTCCGTCGTCCACCGTGTCACGCAGGAAGTCGAACGCGTTGGCGGGCACCACATTCACGTTGGTGAGCTTGTTGGCCTGGGCGTTCTCACGCAGCTGGGCCGCGGCCTGGTCCGAAATCTCCACCGCCGTGACGCTCTGGGCCCGCGTGGCGAGCTGGAGCGCGAAGCCGCCCACATACGAGAAGCAGTCCAGCGCCTCGCCCGCGGCGTACTGCGCCGCCATGATGTGGTTCTCCTTCTGGTCCAGGAAGGCGCCCGTCTTCTGGCCGTCGAGCAGGTCCGCGCGCACGCGCACCATGCCCTCGTCGAAGGAGATGGGGCCCGGGGGCAGCTCGCCGCGCAGGAGGCCCTTCTCCGGCATGAGCCCCTCCAGGTTGCGCACGCCCACGTCCGAGCGGTTGACGATGCCGCGCGGCTTGAACTGCGCCTCGAGCAGGTCCGCGATGAGCGCCTTGCGCTGCTCGGTGGCGGGCACCAGGAACTGGACGCTCAGGTAGTCGCCGTAGCGGTCCACCACCAGGCCCGGAATCCCGTCCGCCTCGCCGTGCATCAGCCGGTACGTCGTCTCACCCGGCAGCGCGCGCTGGCGCAGGGCCTGGGCCGACAGGAGGCGCTGGCGGAAGAAGTCCTCGTCCACGGCCACGTCGTCGAAGCTCAGCCAGCGCAGCGAAATCTTCGACTGGCGCGAGTAGAACGCCTTGCCGATGAACCAGCCGCGCCCGTCGGTGACGCGGACGATTTCGCCGCCCTGCAGCCCCGGGTCCCCATTGAGGTCGGCCCGATAAATCCAGGGGTGGCCCGCCTGCCAGCGCTCCACGCCCCGGCGCAGCAGGGAGACCTGGGGCAGGCCATCCGGGCCCAGGTCGGGCGCGGTGCGGTCCGGGGCCACCTTCTCGGGGCGGTGGTGGGGGCGGCCTCGGCCCTGTCCGGACGGCGGGGAGGAGGGTCTGCCGCCGCGATGGGGGCCGGAAGGGGGCTTGGAAGAGGTGGGCATGGCGTTGGGCGGCGTATACTCGCAACCCGCGTGAGATACGAGTTGCTCCTACAGACGAAGACGCCGGGCACGCCTTACGAGGCGGCGCGGGTGGATGGCCTCCTCTCCGAGCGGCGGGTGAGCGCCCGACCGGACGGCAACCGGCTCTGGCATTTCGAGCACGGAGACGTGGAGGTGGGCGAGCTGCGCGAAGGGGGACGGGTGGTGGCCACCGAGCTGCGAATCCCGCTGACAGAGCGCACGGAGCTGGTGCGCGAGGTGGTGGCGGAAGCCGCCGCCATCGCCAACGCGGCCGGCGCGCGGCTGGTGGACCCCCAGTTGGGGCGCTCCCTCACGGCCACGGACGCCCACGTGGTGGTGGACCAGTACCTGCGCACGGTCCGCTACGACGGCGCCATGGCGGTGAGCTCCATGTCGTTCACCCCGGCCACGACCGAGAGCTCGCGCGGCTTCCAGCCCGGCGCCAAGTTCTTCCTCATCGCCATCGGCGCCTTCTTCTTCCTGTACCTGCTGGTGGACTCGATGATTGGGAGTCTCGGGGGCAGGTAGTGCGGGCGAGGAGGGGAGCGCCGTCTCTCCCGTCGGGTTGTCCAGCACGAGGGGCCGCTCGGCGTTAGGTTGGGGGCGTGTTCAAGTACTTCCTCCTCGCCCTCACCCTCCCCTTCGTGGAGCTGTACCTGCTGGTCGCCATCGGCCGGGAGGTGGGCTTCCTTCCGACGCTCTCCGTGGTGCTCCTGACGGGGCTCGTGGGCTCCTGGCTCGCGCGCCGCGAGGGGAGTCGCGTGATGCGTCGCTGGCGCGAGGCGCTCGCCACGCGCCAGGTGCCTGAGGAAGGCCTGTTCAGCGGCGCGCTCATCATGCTCGGCGGCCTGCTGCTGCTGGTGCCGGGCTTCCTCACCGACGTGGTGGGCCTGTCGCTGCTGCTGCCTCCGGTGCGCCGTTTCGTCACGGCGCGCCTGCGCCGTGCGGTGGAGCGCCGCATGCGGGATGGCTCGTTCCAGGTCACCACCATTGGCGGCATGGGCTTTCCGGGGCCGTTCCCGGGGGAGCCCACGGGCGGCACGCCGTTCCCGGAGTCCTGGTCCGACACCGCGCCGAAGGGGCCCGCCGGGCGCATCCGCTCAGGCGCGTCACGCTCGGAGGTGGACGCGGAGTTCACCGAGGACGAGCCGAGGCACTGACGTGGGCGTTCAGACCCGCGGGCTCATCCGCGTGCCGCTCAGGCTCGCGTTGAGCGTGGTGGAGCCCGCGCGCCACGGACGGGCCTGCTCCATCAACCAGCGACCCAGCCACGCCACCATCGCGCACGTCAGCAGCAGCGCCACGCCGATGCCCGTCGCGGCGGGGACGCCCAGCCGGGGCCCGATGCGGCTCGCGAGGCCGGCGATGTCCGCCCAGCCGTACACCACCGGCAGGTGCAGGACGTAGATCCACAACGACAGGCGCCCGAACGGCGCCAGCAGCTTGCTCAACCGCACGGGGGCGAGGTTGACCGCGCCCAACACCAGGAGCCCCTGGCCCACGCGGTACGCCACCAGCCACGCGCTCGCGGGCGTCCAGTCGGCGGTCGTCATCCGCGTCAGCCCGAGCATCCCCGCGCCGAGCGCCAGCAGCGCCAGGCCCTGCGGCCAACCCGGACGCAGCAGGTGCAGCGCGTACGCCGCGAAGGCCCCCGCGAAGAAGTAGCCCGCCCACGGGAAGAAGGGGAAGCGGCTGCCCGCGGCGCTGCCCAGCAGTTGCTGCACCGCGCCCGGCAGGCCCACGCCCAGCTGCCACACGGTGGCGCTCGCCAGCGGGATGCCCACCGCCAGCACGAGCAGCACCAGCGGACGGCCTCCCTGCGCGGGCACGAGCGCGAGCAGCACCGAGCCCACCAGCAACGCGAAGCCGATGCACTGGAGCGCATCGAAGGTGAGGACGTGCGACAGCATCGCGTCCGTCCAGCCCATGTCCCGCACGGCGTGCCACCCGGGCCAGTGCAGGAAGTAACCCAGGAACAGCAGCAACAACGAGCGGCGCACCCGACGACCGAGCGTGTCGCGCGCGGCGTTGGGCTTGGTCCCCAGCGCGGCCACCACCGCCCAGCCGCTCACCAGCAGGAACAGGGGCGCGGTGACGCCGCGGAAGGTCCAGTAGTGCTGCACCCACGGGAGCAGGCGCGCCTCGGCCGAGAGCAGCGCGTCCAGCGTATGTCCCAGCACCATGGCGAGGACCGCCAGACCACGCGCCCCGTCGAGCCCGGGGTGCCGGTTCGATTGCTGCTGGAAGGTGAACGAGGGGGCGAGTCGTTTCACGCGACCCGGAGCATAGGCCGATGCGCCGGCCTCGTCTCGAAAACGCACCACCGTGGAGGTCATCTCCACACCCAGGGACAGGCCACCTGGACGGTCCGTGGGGTGCTACATCCCTGCTCATGAAGCTTTCCAACCGGAGCGGGTTCGTCCCCTGTCTCATCGCGCTGCTGTCGAGCCCCGTCGCGAGCGCCGCGTCGGGGGATGACTGGCTGGGCCCCGACAAGCCCAAGCACTTCGCGGCCTGCTTCGTCCTCGCGGGCGTGGGCTACGGCGCGGGCGCGCTGCTCTTCGAGCCGCCCGAGGCCCGGTTCTGGACCGGCGCGGGGCTCGCGATGGGCGTGGGCGTGGGCAAGGAGCTGTACGACCTGGGCCGGGGCACCACCTTCTCGTTCAAGGACCTGGCCTGGGACGCCGCGGGGACGGCGACGGGCCTCGGCGTGTCGTGGCTCGTGGACCGGCTCCTCTTCGGCCCGACGCCCAGTCCCCAGGCGCGGGGCTCGCTACGGGCCGCTCCTCCCGTCGTGTTCGTCCCCGGGGCGCGGGGAGGACAAGAGGTCCTGGTCGGGGCGCGCGCGGGCCTCGACGAGGCGCAGGAGCGGCTCTCGTTCCATCAGCGGGTCCACCGTCATCAAGGCGCTGCCCTGTTCGGCGTGTCCGCCCGTGATGAGCACGGTGACCTTGCCGCGAGGACACTGGCGCAGACAGCCGGTGGGCATGACACGGACTTCGTCGGCGAGCCCTCGCTCGGCGAGCGAGCGCTGCAGCCAGCGCGGCAGCTCGATGCCGCCCCCGCTGCGCGCGCCGCGCATCAGGCACTTGCGGCAGATGAGGACATCGACGTCCTCGTTCGCGTTTCCACCGTCTTCATCCCGCATCCATCCTCCGAGTCGTCGAGAGGGGGCGCTCCGGGCTTCCCGCACCAGGCGGACGCCCCGCTGCGGGGGCGCTGAAGCGGAAGCGGCCCGTCAAACCTGTCGCTCGAGGGAGGTAGCGGCCAGGGCGAGGCCTCGCACCCAGGGGCTCCTCGTCCGAGGAGCAGGGGGGCAGCGGAGCGCAGGCTCTTGACGGGCTGATGGACGCGGGAAGCGCGGGTGGGGTGCGTCACAAAGACGCGGGCCCCGGCCGGAAGAGGGGCTGATAGCGTGCCGCGTCGTCCACACCCCTGGAGTGCGTCATGTCCCGAACCCGCTTCGTCACCCTGCTCACGCTGACCTCCTTGGGCGCGTTGTCGGGCTGTGAGCGCAAGCAGGAGCCCGTCGCGCCGCCCACGACGGCGAGCGCGCCGAAGCCGCCGGGCCCCAAGCCGATGACGCCCGAGCAGCTCTCGCACTTCTTCCGCCCCACGCCGCCGGCCAAGAACGCGAAGCCCGCGCCCCAGGACACCGAGGCCCAGGTGGCGCTGGGCCGCATGCTCTTCTTCGAGCCCCGGCTGTCGAAGAACCACGACGTCTCCTGCAACACCTGCCACGGCCTGGACACCTATGGCGTGGACAACAAGGCGCTGTCGGACGGGCACCGCGGGCAGAAGGGCTCGCGCAACTCGCCCACCGTCTACAACGCGGCGGGCCACATCGCGCAGTTCTGGGACGGGCGCGCGGACACGCTGGAGGCGCAGGCGTCCGGCCCCATCCTGAACCCGGTGGAGATGGCGATGCCGGACGAGCGCCGCGTGGTGGCCACGCTCGCCTCCATGCCGGAGTACGTGACGCGCTTCCGGGAGGCGTTCCCCAGCGAGAAGAAGCCCGTGTCGCTGGCGAACGCGGCGCGCGCCATCGCCGCGTTCGAGCGGGGGCTGACCACGCCGTCGCGCTTCGACCAGTACCTGGCGGGCCAGCACTCGGCGCTGAGCGAGTCGGAGCAGCGCGGCCTGCACCTCTTCGTGGTGACGGGCTGCACCACGTGCCACAACGGCCCCGCGGTGGGCGGCACGTCGTTCCAGAAGCTGGGGCTCATCGAGGACTACCCGGGCCTGAAGGACGCGGGGCGCTTCGACGCGACGAAGAACGAGGATGACCGGGGCAAGTTCCGCGTGCCCACGCTGCGCAACGTGGAGCGCACCGGTCCGTACCTGCACGACGGCAGCGTGAATGAGCTGCCGACGATGGTGCGGCTGATGGCGAAGCACCAGCTGGCGCGGACGCTGACGGACGCGGAGGTGGAGGACCTGGTGGCCTTCCTCAAGAGCCTCACCGGGGAGCTGCCGCCGCGTGAGCACATCGCCGCGCCGCCCCTGCCGCCCAGCACGAAGAAGACTCCCGAGCCGGACCCTTCCTGAGCTAAACCCCGAGACACCCATGGACCGAATGTTCTTCTATGCCCACTCCGGGCTCCGCTATCTGGTGTTGCTCGCGGGCGTGCTGGCCATCGCCTACTTCGCCTTCGGGCTCGCCACGAAGCGCCCGTTCGACAAGGGAGGCCGCATCCTCGGCTCCTCCTTCGCGGGCCTGCTGCACCTCCAGGTGCTGCTCGGCATCCTCGTGCTGGTGACGCGCTTCTACTATCCGGCGCTCATCGGCCACATCGTGATGATGGTGCTCGCGGCGGGCTCCGCGCAGGCGCTGCTCTCGGTGAATCGCCGGCGTCCGCAGCCGGGCTACGCGCTGCCGCTGGCGGGCGTGGGGCTCGCGGTCCTCTTCATCATCGGTGGCATCATGGCCATCGGCCGCGGCGTGTTCTCCACCACCGCGATGTGACGCAGGTCGTCCCGCGCGGGTGGAGCTTCGTGCTCCCCGCGTGAGCCTGGGCCTCGAGGCATGTCTCGCCTCGGGGCCTTCGTGTTTCAACGTGCCCACGCGCGTGCTCCATCTCGCGAATGTCTCGCGGGATGTGGAGCCGAGCGCAAGGTCTGCCACCGAGACGTCCTCCGCGTCATGACGTGCGTGGTGAGCCCGAGGACGCGAGCTGAGCGAGCTCGCCCGGGATGCCTGCTGGCAAACAGTGCGTCCGCGTGTGTCATCGCGCGCAAATGCTGCGCACCGCTCGCTTGATTTCCGGAGCTTCGCGCCGCTGTGAGGCGTGGATCATCCTGGCCTTCGCGTTGCACTGACGTCCCCGCGTGCCGGGCAATGAGTCCGGCCTCCCCGCGAGGAGGGGCACGCAGCAATGCGGACACGTGAGCTGGGAAGACGGCCGCGTCAGGAGCGAACGCTCGTCCCCATCATTCCGCTCCTGGCCCTGTTGGCGGCGCCGGCCGCGCTGGCGCAGAGCACCGCGCGTCAGGGCGCTCAGCTCTTCACCCAGCGGTGCGCCACGTGCCACTCGATGGGCGAGGGCGACCGGATTGGTCCTGACCTCCACGGCGTGCTGGAGCGCCGCGAGGAGGCCTGGGTGACGCGCTTCATGAAGAGCCCCGGCGCGCTCATCGACTCGGGTGACCCGGTGGCCACCGAGCTGCTCGCGAAGTTCAACGGCGTGCGCATGCCGGACCAGGCGCTCTCCGACGCGGAGCGCGACAGCCTCTTTGCCTTCATTCGCGACTGCACGCAGAAGGGGATGGGCGGCTGCAAGCCCTCGCCCGCGGAGAAGATGGGCACGGACGCCACGCCGGAGGAGGTGGCCCGGGGCCGTCGGCTCTTCGAGGGCGCGGAGCCGCTGAAGAACGGCGGCGCGGCCTGCATCGGTTGCCACGACGTGCGCGGCCTGGGCGTGGCCGGTGGCGGCACGCTGGGCCCCAACCTCACCTTCGCCTTCGCGCGGATGGGTGAGAAGGGCATGCGTCCGGCGCTGGCGAAGCTGGAGGGGCCGATGATGGGCCCGCTCTACGCGAAGGCGCAGCTCGACGAGGAGGAGCAGTACGCCATCAAGGCGTACCTCGCGGACGTGTCTCGTGATGGCAGCCGTCCGCGCGCGGACCGCGACTTCTTCTACCTGGGGCTCGTCGGCATGGCCGCGGTCCTGGGCTTCATCGGAGTGATGTTCTCGGCTCCGTCCACGCGAGGTCAGTCGTGAGCGACGCGTTCCTCTTCAACGTCCTGCCGTACGCGGCGGCCGGGGTGGCCCTGGCGGGCACCATCTGGAGGGTCACGGCGCGCGAGCCCGCGCCGCCCACCACGCCCTGGACGCCCGCGGGGCGCGCGGTGCTGGCGGGTGTCGCCATCGTCGCGTTCTTCCACCTGCTGGGGCTGGCCGCGCCTCGCGCGATGCAGGCCTTCAACGCCTCTGCCGCGCGGCTGTTCGCGCTGGAGTCGCTCCAGCTCATCGGCACGCTGCTGCTCGCCTGGGGGCTCGCGTCGCTGGGGCTTCGCCGGGTGAAGGAAGGGCAGTGGACGCCCGCGCTCATCCTGGGCCTGCTCTTCGCGCACGTGCTCACCGCCGTGTACATCGCGGTGGCGCTGCGCTGGGGCACCGCCTGGTACCTGCACATCGGCGTGCCGTACGTGCGCTCGCTGATGGCCGTCCAACCGGACGCCACGCTGATGCTGACGGCGCCGACCGTCTACCAGGTGCACGTGCTCCTCGGCTTCGCGCTGCTGGCGCTGGCGCCCTTCATCCGGATGAACCGCGCGTCGGTGCCTCAGCGCGCCGGGGAATCGGTGGAGCCGGGACTGCTCGCCACGCCTCGTGAGGAGACGCCATGAGCCGCGCATCCTTCCGCTTCCTGGGTCAGACCGGCGCGCTGCTCGTGTTGGGGCTGGGCGGGTGCAGCGGACCGGTGAACAACCAGCAGGGCCACATGCCGGCGCAGCCGGTGGCCTTCTCCCACGCGGTCCACGCGGGCCAGTACGAGCTGGACTGTCAGTACTGCCACGTGGGCGCGGAGCAGAGCCGTCACGCGGGTGTGCCGTCCGCCAGCGTCTGCATGAACTGCCACACGCAGGTGAAGAAGGACTCGCCCGAAATCCAGAAGGTGGCCGCGGCCGTCGCGGCCAACGCGCCCATCCAGTGGGTGCGCGTGCACCGGCTGCCGGACCACGCCTTCTTCAACCACGCCAGCCACGTCACCGCGGGACTGAAGTGCCAGACGTGCCACGGGGCGGTGGAGCAGATGGTGCGCGTGGAGCAGGTGGAGCCCATGACGATGGGCTGGTGCCTGGACTGTCACCGCAAGACGGGCGCGCAAGGCCTGACGGCGCCCATCGCATCCGTGCCGCGCAAGGGGGAGCTGTTGGCCCTCATGTCCGGTGAGCCGCTTCCCGAGCCCTCGAAGACCCCTCGCACCCTCCAGCCGCCCTCGGACTGCTCGAGCTGCCACCGCTGAGGACCCCCGCGCCATGTCCGACAAACTTCCCCAGTACTGGCAGAGCCTGGCCGAGCGCGCGACGGATTCCTCGTGGCTCGACACGCAGCGCGACGAGTTCGCCGAGGAGCTGCCGGTGGGTGTCGCCGCCGCGCCTCCGGATGGCAGCAGCCGCCGTGACTTCTTCAAGATGATGGGCCTGAGCGCCGCCGCGGCCATGGTGGCCTGCCAGCGCGCGCCGGTGCAGAAGCTCATCCCCTACGTGTCGCGGCCGGACGAGGTGACCCCGGGCACGGCGCTCTGGTACGCGTCGACGTGCGAGGCGTGCCCCGCGCGCTGTGGCCTGCTCCTCAAGACGCGCGATGGTCGACCCATCAAGGTCGAGGGCAACGACGAGCACCCCGTGTCGCGCGGCGGCGTGTGCGCGGTGGGACAGGCCTCCGTGCTCTCGCTCTACGACGCGAGCCGCGCCCGCTTCCCCTCGCGCGCCAGCAGCCGGGTGTCGTGGACGGACCTGGATGCGGAGGTGAAGAAGGGCCTGGCCAAGGCGACCGAGGACGGTAAGGCCATCCGGCTGGTGCTGCCCTGGGTGATGGGGCCCACGGCGGAGGCCGCGGTGGCGCGCTTCCTCGCCGCGCACCCGACGGCGCGCACGGTGCGCTACGAGCCCCTGGGAGAGCTGTCGTCGCTGGGCGATGCGTACCGCGTCACGCACGGCGCCCGCGTGGTGCCGGATTACCGCTTCGACAAGGCGAAGGTCATCGCGAGCTTCGGCGCGGACTTCCTGGGCACGTGGGTGTCGCCGGTGGCCTTCACGCGGCAGTACGCGGAGGCTCGCGACGCGGCGGCTCACAAGGCGATGGCGCGCCACTTCCAGGTGGAGCCGGTGATGACGCTGACCGGCGCGGCGGCGGACCGTCGCTTCGTGGTGGCGCCGTCCGATGTGACGCTGGCCCTGGGCGATGTGGTGCGCAGGCTGGCAGTGAAGGCGGGCCGCGAGGTGCCGGGGCTGAAGTCGCTGCCGGGCTCCAAGCTGGAGTCGGCCGCGCTGGACGAACTCGCCGAGGCGCTGTGGGCCCACCGCACGGAGTCGCTGGTGGTGTGCGGTGGCGACGAGGTGGCGGGCCAGGTGCTGGCCGCGACGGCGAACGTGCTGCTCGGCAACGAGGGCACCACGGTGTTCCCGCTGGACGGCGTGGCGCTGGACGAGAAGGCGCAGTCGTACGGTGAGCTGCTCGCGGAGCTGGGTGCCGGGAGCGTGGGCACGGTGTTCTTCCTCGGCGTCAACCCGGCGCACACCGACGCGCGCGGCGACGCGCTGGGTGCGCTGCTCAAGAACGTGCCCCTCACGGTGGCGCTGAACGACCGGCTGGACGAGACGGCGGTGCTGACGCGGCTTCACGCGCCGGCCTCCACGGCGCTGGAGGCGTGGGGTGACGCGGAGCCTCGTCGGGGCGTGGTGTCGCTGCGGCAGCCCGCGGTGTCTCCGCTGCATGACACGCGCGACGCGGTGGAGTCCCTGCTGACGTGGGCGGGCGCGGCCCAGGCCCACCACGACTTCCTGCGCGCGCGCTGGGAGACGGAGGTCTTCCCGGTGGCCGGCGCGACGGGGACGGACTTCGCCAGCTTCTGGGATGACTCGGTTCGTCGAGGCGTCGTGACGCTGTCTCCGGTGCCGACGGCGCCGCTGACCTTCCGTGACGACGGCGTGGCGAAGGCGCTCGCCGGCGTGGCGCGTCCCTCGGTGGAGTGGGAGCTGGTGCTGTTCCCCTCAGTGGGCCTGCGCGACGGCGCGATGGCGAACAACGCGTGGCTCCACGAGGTGCCGGACCCCATCACCAAGGCGACGTGGGGCAACCCCGCGCTCATCGCGCCCGCACGAGCCAAGGAGCTGGGCCTGTCCGATGGCGACGTGGTGAAGGTGAGCGTGGGCGGCAAGTCGGTGTCGTTGCCCGTGCTGATTCAAGCCGGCACGCACCCCAGCGCCCTGGGTCTGGCGGTGGGCTACGGCCGCACGCGCGCTGGACGCATCGGCGATGGAGTGGGGGAGCGTGTCTACCCGCTGGCCGCGGTGGTGGACGGGCGCGTGCGCCGCTCGGTGCCGGGGGCGACGGTGGCCGCCACGGGGGAGCGGCAGAAGCTGGCGCTCACGCAGACGCACTCGAGCCTGGAGGGACGGCCTCACGTGCGCGAGGCGGAGCTGGCGGCGTTCCTGGCCAACCCGCGCGCGGGCAACGAGGACCACGGTGGTCACGGCGGTGGCAACGGCGGGCACTCGCTCTCGATGTGGTCGGGCCACGAGTACAAGGGCCACCGCTGGGCGCTGGCGGTGGACCTGAGCGCGTGCACGGGGTGCTCGGCGTGCGTGGTGTCCTGCCAGGCGGAGAACAACATCCCCAGCGTGGGGCGCGACGAGGTGCTGCGCCAGCGCGAGATGCACTGGATGCGCATCGACCGGTACTACCAGGGCGACGCGGCGAATCCGCAGGTCGTGCACCAGCCGATGATGTGCCAGCACTGCGAGAACGCGCCATGCGAGACGGTGTGCCCGGTGCTCGCGACGGTGCACTCGTCGGAGGGCCTCAACCAGCAGGTCTACAACCGCTGCGTCGGCACGCGCTACTGCGCCAACAACTGCCCCACCAAGGTGCGGCGCTTCAACTGGTTCGACTACCCGCACGACGAGCCGCTCGAGCGCATGGTGCTCAACCCGGACGTGGTGGTGCGCAGCCGCGGTGTCATGGAGAAGTGCTCCTTGTGCGTGCAGCGCATCCAGGAGGGCAAGGCGACGGCGAATCGCGAGGGCCGGCCGCTCAAGGACGGCGACATCCAGACGGCGTGTCAGCAGAGCTGCCCGGCGAAGGCCATCCACTTCGGGGACTTGAATGACTCGGAGAGCCGGGTGGCGAAGCTGGCGAAGGACGGGCGGGCGTTCCGGTTGCTGGAGGAGCTGAACATCGGGCCGTCCATCACCTACCTCACGAAGATCCGGAACACCGGGTCGGGAAGCGGAACATGAGCAACCAGCATCTGTCCCCGCTGCGCGTGCCGCTGGTCAGCGAGTCGCGCACCCTGGGTCAGCTCACCGAGGAGATCTGCGCGCCGATGGAGCGCGCGCCCACGTGGAAGTGGTGGGCGGCGTTCGCCATCGCGGTGTCCGTCCTGGGCACCGGCGCGGGAATCGTGGCGTACCAGGTGGGCACGGGCATCGGCGTGTGGGGCTTGAACAAGACCATCGGCTGGGCGTTCGACATCACCAACTTCGTCTTCTGGGTGGGCATCGGCCACGCCGGCACGCTCATCTCCGCCATCCTCTTCCTCTTCCGGCAGAAGTGGCGCACGAGCATCAACCGCGCGGCGGAGGCGATGACGTTGTTCGCCGTCATGTGCGCGGCGCTCTTCCCCGTCATCCACATGGGCCGCCCGTGGCTGGCCTTCTGGGTGCTGCCGTATCCGAATACGCGCGGCAGCCTCTGGGTGAACTTCCGCTCGCCGCTGCTGTGGGACGTGTTCGCCATCTCCACGTACTTCACCGTGTCGGCGGTGTTCTGGTACGTGGGCCTGATTCCGGACCTGGCCACGGTGCGGGACCGGCTGAAGGCGGGCGTGAAGAAGGCCGTCTTCAAGGTGCTGTCCCTGGGGTGGACGGGCTCGCACCGGACGTGGAGCCGCTACGAGACGGTGTACCTGCTGCTCGCGGGCCTGGCGACGCCGCTGGTGCTCAGCGTGCACACCATCGTGTCGATGGACTTCGCCACGTCGGTGATTCCCGGCTGGCACACCACCATCTTCCCGCCGTACTTCGTGGCGGGCGCGGTGTTCAGCGGCTTCGCGATGGTGCTGACGCTGATGATCATCACCCGGGTGGTGCTGGGCTACGAGCACCTGATTACGATTCGCCACCTGGAGAACATGACCAAGGTCATCATCGTCACCGGTGGCCTCGTCTCGCTGGCGTACGCGACGGAGTTCTTCATCGCCTGGTACTCGGGCAACCCGTACGAGCGCTTCGCCTTCATGAACCGCGCCTTCGGCCCCTACGCCTGGGCTTACTGGATCATGGTGACGTGCAACGTGGTGTCGCCGCACCTGTTCTGGTTCAAGAAGATTCGCACCTCGCCCGCGGCCATCTTCGCGCTGTCGTTGGTCATCAACGTGGGCATGTGGTTCGAGCGATTCGTCATCATCGTCACCAGCCTGCACCGCGACTTCCTGCCCAGCAGCTGGTCCATGTACACGCCGACGATGGTGGAGGTGGGGACCTTCATCGGGACCTTCGGCCTCTTCTTCACGCTGTTCCTGCTCTTCGTCCGGGTGCTGCCCATCATCTCGATTGGCGAGGTGAAGAGCGTGCTCGGCTTCGCCAGGAGCGACCCCGGACACGGGGATGCGCACCCGCCGTCGCGCCCGGCCGCCGCGCACGAGGCGCCGACGGAAGACGCCTCGGGCCGGCACGCCCCGCCGCTCGCCATCGCCACCCGGAAGGATGTCCCCGTATGAGTGCCCCGGTTCTCATCGGTTACTTCGAGAAGGAGGAGCAGGTCCTGGAGGCCACCCGCGCCGTGCGCGAGGCGGGCCATGACCTGCGGGACGTGTACACGCCTTATGCGGTGCACGGTCTGGATGACGCGATGGGGCTCAAGCCCAGCCGGCTCACGTGGGTGTGCTTCGTCGGAGGGCTGACGGGGTGCACGTTGGCGCTGTCGCTCCAGCTCTACACCAGCGTGGTGAGCTGGCCGCTGAACGTGGGTGGCAAGCCGTTCAACTCGCTCCCCGCGTTCATCCCGGTGACGTTCGAGTTGACGGTGCTGTTCGCCGCGCTGTCGACGGTGGCGGCGTTCCTGGTGCGGGCGAAGCTGTTCCCGGGGAACAAGCGGCCGACGTTGCCCCGGGTGACGGATGACCGGTTCGCCATCGTCGTGGCGCCGCGTCAGACGCCGGAGTCGCTGGAGGCGGCGGAGGATTTGATGCGACGCCACGGCGCGGTGGCCACGGATGTGAGGGAGGTGCCGTCGTGAAAGGGACCTGGGTGGGAGTGGCGACGCTGGGGGTGTTGTCCCTGGCGGGGTGTGAGCAGGACGAGACGCGCCCCAATTACGAGTACGCGCCGGACATGGTGTCCTCGGTGCCGTACGACAGCTTCGCGAGCAACCCGAACACGGCGGACGGCAAGACGCTGCTGACGCCGGCGAAGGGCACGGTGCCGCGTGGGCACGTGCCGCTGAAGCTGGTCTCCGGGACGGAGGCCGCGGAGAAGGCGGGCAAGGAGCTGCGCAATCCGTATCCGGCGTCGCCGGAGGTGCTGGCGCGAGGGCAGACGGCGTTCCAGCGCTATTGCACGCCGTGCCACGGCTCTGGCGGCTTGGGAGATGGCCCGGTGACGGCGCGCTTCCCGGTGCCGCCGTCGTTGCTGGCGGAGCACGCGATGGAGCTGCCGGACGGTCGCATCTTCCACATCATCACCCATGGGCAGGGCTTGATGCCGGCGCATGGTTCCCAGGTGGCGCCGGAGGACCGGTGGAAGCTGGTCCACTACCTCCGCTCGCTGCAGAACCCCGCGCGCACGGCGCGCAAGGAGACGCCATGAGCGCCCCCGTTCAGGCCCACGGCCCCGAGTCCCAGGGCGGCTTCGCTGTCTCGCCCGTCTTCCACCGCGCCGCGCAGGTGGCGGCGGGGGTGGGGTTGGGGGTGTTGGTGCTCGGCCTGGTGCAGGCCCGGGAGCGGGCGCTGACGAGCCTGCTGACCAATGGCTTCTACTTCCTGTGTCTCGGGTTGGGCGGCGCGGTGTTCCTGGCGCTGATGTACGTGGCGAACGCGGGCTGGTTCACCGTGTTCAAGCGCATCCCGGAGGCGTTCACGGCGTATGTGCCCTGGGGCGCGGCGACGATGCTGGCGCTGTTGCCGTTCGCGACGACGCTGTACCCGTGGGCGAAGCCCGGGGTGATGGAGACGGACCACCTGCTGCATCAGAAGGAGGCGTTCCTCAACGTCCCGTTCTTCGCCATTCGCATGGGGGTGATGTTGGCGGTGTGGGTGGCCTTCACGTGGATGCTGCGGCGCAACTCGCTGCGGCAAGATGCGCAGCCCGGTGAGGCGCTCACGCGGCGCAACGTGACGGTGTCGGCGGTGTTCCTGGTGCTGTTCTCGCTGACCTTCTGCCTGGCGGCGTTCGACTGGTTGATGAGTTTGGAGCCGCACTGGTTCAGCACCATCTACGCGCTCTACAATGTGGCGGGGCTCTTGAGCTCCAGCGTGTGTGCCATCACCGTGGTGGCGATTCTCCTGCATCGGGCGGGGGCGCTGCCTCAGCTCAACTCGAGTCACCTGCATGATTTGGGGAAGCTGATGTTCGGCTTCGCCACGCTGTGGGCGTACCTGTGGTTCTCGCAGTTCCTGCTCATCTGGTACGCGAACATCCCCGAGGAGACGGTGTACTTCATCGCGCGGATGCACGGTGGGTGGGAGGTGCCGTTCTACGCGAACGTGGTGTTGAACTGGGCGCTGCCGTTCGTGTTGCTCTTGCCGCGTCCGGCGAAGATGAACCCGTCGCATCTGTTGCGCGTCGCCGGGGTATTGCTGGTGGGACGCTGGTTGGATTTGTACCTGATGGTGGCGCCGGCGCATCAGCCGCACGGGCCGGTGCTGGGCCTGTATGAGCTGGCGGGGCTGGTGGGCGTGGCGGCGCTGTTCTCGCTGGCGGTGACGCGGGCGGTGCGCACGTCGCCGATGTTGCCGGCGGGAGACCCGTACCTGGTGGAGAGCCTGCATCACCACACTTGATGTGCTGAGTGCGTGAATCAAGTCCGCAGTCACGGACCCCTGGGACCGGCCCCGCTCCTCCGAACCCAGCTCCTTGTGACCGTGGCGGCGATGCCATCCGCTTCCTCCTCGGGCGGATGGCATCGCTTTTTTGTGGGTGACCTCCACCCTGGTGAGGGGCGCGTGATGTGCTTCAATCGCGGCCACCATGAGTGAGCCCGCGCGTTCCCAGCCTCCGCTCCGCGTCGCCCTGTTGGGTTACGGCTTCGCGGGCAAGTCCTTCCACGCCCCGTTGCTGCGCACGGTCGAGGGCCTCTCGCTGCACGTCATCGCGTCCAGTCGGCCCGAGGCTGTCCATGCGGACCTGCCCGCCGTGACCGTGCTCCCCTCCACGCTCGAGGCGGCCACGCATCCGGACGTGGACCTGGTCGTGGTGGCCACGCCGAACGAGCAGCACGTCCCACTCGCCCAGGCGGCCCTGCGCGCGGGCAAGCACGTGGTCGTCGACAAGCCGATGGCGGTGACGCTGGAGGACACGCGCTCCCTCGCGGCGCTGGCGCAGTCACAGGGGCGTCTGTTGTCCGCGTTCCACAATCGCCGCTGGGACAGCGACTTCCTCGAACTGAGGGCGCTGCTCGCCCAGGGCACGCTGGGCCGGGTGACGCATGTCGAGTCTCGCTTCGACCGCTTCCGGCCCGAGGTTCGCCAGCGCTGGCGCGAACAGCCCGTCCCCGGCGCGGGCATCTGGTTCGACCTGGGACCGCATCTGGTGGACCAGGCCCTGCAACTGTTCGGACTGCCGGACACCGTGCACGCCCTGCTGTCCATCCACCGCGACGGCGCCACCGTGGATGACTGGTGTCAGGTGACGCTCCAGTACCCCCAGCGCCACGTCGTGCTCCAGGCGTCCATGCTCATCGCGGGTGGAATGCCTCGCTTCGCGGTGCACGGCACGAAGGGCTCCTGGCTCAAGCACGGCATGGACACTCAAGCGGACCGTCTCATCGCGGGGGAACTCCCGGGCGCAAAGGACTGGGGAGAGGATGTCTGGCCCGGTCGTCTCATCGAAGGGCCGACGGGCGCGTCACGAGGAACGACGGCTCCTCGTGGCGACTATCGCCAGTACTACGCAGGCATCCGGGACGCCGTGCGTGGCATCGGCCCCAATCCCGTGACGCCCGCGCAGGCCGTGGCCGTCGCGGCCGTGCTGGAGGCGGGTGTCCTCTCCGCGCGGAGTGGCCGCGAGCAGCGTCTGTCTTTGACCGAGTCCGAGCGCTCCAGCTTCCAAGCCAAAGCCTCCGCGCCTCACTGAGGTCAGCTCTACACGGATGTCGAGTATCGAACAGTGCCATGACTCTCAGGTCTGGTCTGTTTCCATGTGAAATCTGGCTGTCCTTGAATCCGTGGATGGCCACCCCGAGTGGGGTGGACCTCGAAAGGACAGACCCGTGATGCGACGCATGCTGCTGCGAGGATTGACGGTCCCCTTCCTGTTGACGGCGTGCGGAGGCGCCATGGAGCCGGAGGCGAAGCTGGAGCAGGAGACGGCCTCTGGCGCTCCGATGCGGGTGTGGACGCAACTGGCTCCCGGTGTCTGGGAGCGCCCGAACGCGCACGGCGGCTATGAGCGCTCGGCCTGGGGCGTCGAGGGTTTCGAGTTCATGCTCCAGACGGTTCGGATGGAGCGGGTGTTCCTCAAACTGCAGCGGACGGAGAAGTCCGACCCGGTGGTGTTCGAGAAGCGCCTGGCTGCCAACGAAAAGCTGCTCCGCACGATGGAGGAGGCTGTCCTCGAGTCCCGTGAGGCACAATCGACGGAGCCGCCGTCCGCTTCCCCGTACCCCCCGAATACCTACAACGGCTGGGGGAAGCGTTCCGGGATGCTGTGCGGCGGCTACTTCTACTTGGATATTCAGTTCAGCTATGCGTGGGGCGCAGACAAGGTCCGCACGATTGCGGAGACGGGTGGGACCAACGCGTCAACGTACACCCGGAAGCTCCATACCTTCGCGGAGGCCTGGACGGATGCGCTATCCGACTTCCAGAGCGATTGGGATACGTCTCCGCCCATCGGAACCCCGACCTATCACTTCCAGACCTCGGAGGTCGTCATTGCGGGCACCCTCGACCCCACCTATATGTGGGGCCGTGCCGTCGTCACGGGCGGCGATGGCTGCCCGGACAGCATGGCCTTCTTCGAGGCGCTCAACCATGGCGCGGATTTTTCGGGAGCGGGGCTCACCGCCGCTCCTCCCTTCGAATCCCCGAGGTGAAGGCGCGCAGGTCCGCGATGAGGGCCGCGGCCTCCACGCGACGCGCCGGAACGAGCGTGCCCGAGGGCGCGTCCTGCTGCCCCGTGATTGAGCGGGGCGCGCCCCAGGTCCTGCCGCCATCACGCGTGGCGTAGGTGAACCACAGCGTGCGTGGTGGCTCCTCCTGTCGCTCCAACGACGCCGAGCCGATGAGCATCCCCCGTCCGCGCGAGTCGAGATCCAGGTCATGCGGCGAGAGGTACTCGCCGTTCCAGGTGGGCTGGTTCAGTTCGCGCGGAAAGGGGAGGGTGGCGCACGTCGAGGTGGCGAAGTCATCGCTCGTCACCACCACGGTGAACGACTGTCCCGGGTCTCCTATCTGTCGCTGGGTGATGACGGCGAGCTTGCGGCCCTGGGATGCGAGATAGAGCCCCACTTCGTTCTCCTCGTGCTGGGGGAGGACCGCGCGCCAGCCCTTCGCACCCTTGATGAAGAGGACGGTGCCGCTCGCGGCCTCGGCGGCTTCGCGTGGCTCCCGCAGGTAGCTCAGCGTGCCGATGAGGAGGTCGTCCCGCGTCTCGATGCCCTGGAGCCCTGACCCGGCCGCGTCCTCGACGAGCCGCGCGGTGAGAGGGACTGTCTTCGCGCAGCCAGTCCCTGTCCTCGACGTGGACCTGGGTTCACGTGCCAGCCCCGGAGCCGCGAGGAGGATGACCGCCGACGCCACCGCGATGAACAGCCCCTGCTTTCCCATGCGTGTCACCTCGCCGAGCATCTGAGAGGACTCCGCTCGGTGTTGTCGAGACGTCCACGGTCCTGGCGGGGTTCCCAACAGCGGGCTGCCCGGGGCGGGTGCCTCCTGCTACGGTGCGCGCGGATTCCACCGCTCGCCCCCGCGAGCCGAGAGGCGCAGCCCTTGAGTCAGAAGAAGCCCGGCCGAAACGACCCGTGTCCGTGTGGCAGTGGCAAGAAGTACAAGGTCTGCCACGCCAGTGAGGACCGCGCCCGCGCCGCGCCGTCTCCCACCTCCGGGCAGACCGCCGTCCGGGATGGGCTCAAGTCCCTCGAGAGCACCGATGTGAGCTACCTGGGGGTCGCGCTGGACAGGCTCGGCAAGCTGCTCGCGGAGTGGGGCCCCGGGCCCGGGCTTCGCTTCGACGCGGAGGCGTTCGACAAGCACGTGGGCCAGGAACTGGCGCGCATCTCCGAGGTGGAGACGCTCGACGCCAACCAGGCCCACCGGGAGCTGCTCGTGGGCACCGTGAAGGCCCTGGCCACGAAGTCGTTCCTGGACCGGCTCGCGGCCGTGCTGCGTGCGCGCAGCGAGGAGTCCGGACTCTCGGCAGAGGACCAGCGGGCGCTGCGAGCCTGCGCCGTCATCGCGAGCGCAGCGAAGGCGTCCAGCCGCCTGCGCCCCGAGAACAACCCCATCCTCGACGTGGTGTTCGACGTGCAGTTCCGCGAGTGGAGCACGCGCCACAAGGAGTGGCTGGCCAAGTACGACTTGCTCGCGAGCGGGATGTCGGAGGGCTCGCTGTCGGACGAGGCGCGCAAGGCGCTCCAGCAGGCGCGCGACGGCGACGTGGACGCGCTGGTGGATTACGTGAAGGAGGACCCCGGGCTCGCCGAGCGCATCGCTCTCGAGGCCAAGGAGCGCGCCGCGCGCGTCGAGGCGAAGCTGCGTGAGCCCTCGACGCCGCCCGTGTTCGCGCCCGAGGAGGAGCTCTGGCTCACCTGCGTCCTCTGGGAGCCGATGCAGGCCCTGAAGGGACTTCCGCAGGGCGCGGAGCCGGCGCAGCGCCGCGAGGCCGTGACGGCGCTGCTGCGCGGCGTGAAGGGCGCGCTGGACGCGGACTTCCTCGCGGGGATGTTGGACCGCATGCGCCAGAAGTCGCAGGACGCCACGGTCGACGAGGCCCTGCGTGCCTGGTACGCGGACGCCGCCATCGCCTTCGAGGCCGAGCCCGCGCGCATGTTGCTGGCCGCGCTCCTCACCGCGAGGCAGGAGGCGCAGGGCCGCTCGGCGGAGGAGATGGTGGCGCTCGCGGACCTCAAGGCGCTCACCACCTGGACGCCCGAGAGCTTCGAGCCCTACCGGCAGCTCCTGTTCCAGATGAACCTGCCGGCGTCGGCCGAGCGCATCCAGCGCTGCCAGGAATGGCTGAAGACACACCCGGTGGCGCTGCGTGCCGCCGCCCCGGAGTGACGCGCGGCTCCACCCCGTGACGCCCCGGGCGTCGCGACCTTGCCCACCCATCGGTCAAGGTCGCGACAAGCGCTGACGTGGCTTGTCGCCAGGAGGACGCACGACGACGCATCCGGAAGTCGAACCCTGTTCCGGTCGACTCCCCGCGTTCGCGGATGCCGCCCCTACTTCTTCGGGTCGCGCTTCTCCGCGACCTGCGAGTCCTCCGCCGACAACATGGCCACGCGGCGGGCCGCCTTGAGCACCTCATCCGAGATGGGGCTGCCCGCCGTCGCCTTCGCCAAGGTCAGCGCGCCCACGCACAGCGCATACGTGGCCAGGGCCCGCTCCCGCGCAGTGGCGCGCTCGTCCGAGGACAGGTGCGGCGTGAAGCTCTCCACCGTCAGGTTCAGCTCCTCCGCCAACGCCTGCTTCAGCTCCGCCTCGCCCCGCACCACGTCCGACAACACGGCGGGCAGGGCACACGGCGGAACGGGCGCATCCCGGTGGGCCCGCGAGAGGTAGCGGCGCACCAGGTGGTTGAGCCACTCGGCGCCCTTCAGGTCCTCCAGCCCCTGCGGCCAGTCCACCCGCTGACGACTCATGATGCGCTGGAGCGACTCGATGAGCAGCGCCTGCTTCGAGCCGAAGTGCGCATAGAAGCCGCCCACCGTGAGCCCGGCCGCGCGCATCACCGTCTCCACACTCGTCGTCAGGAAGCCCTTCTGGCGGAACAGCCCTCCCGCGGCCTCCAGGATTCGCTCATGCGTGGACTGCTTCTGCTCCGGGGGATGCGGCATCCGAATCTCACCTCGCTGTACACCATTATACACGTCATCGGGTGCACCCCGCTTCCCGTTCAGCCCTGTCCGCCTCCTCGCCACCTCCAAGTTGCGACCATATTATGCTCATAATATTGTTTGGACAGGGCGGCGCGACGCCGCCCGTGAATGGAGGGCTCGTCGATGGATGCCTACATCTTGGATGCGGTCCGGACTCCGCGTGCCCGGGCCAGGCCCGGGAAGGGAGCGCTCAGTGGCCTGCACCCGCAGGAGCTGTTGGCCCAGACGCTGAAGCAGTTGCCGCTGCGCACTGGCGTGGACGTCTCGGACGTGGACGACGTGGTGGTGGGGGCGGTGTCGCAAATCGAGGCCCAGGGCGCGAACATCGCGCGCAACGCGGTGCTCGCCGCCGGCTGGCCCATCTCCATTCCGGGCTTCAGCCTCAACCGCTTCTGCGGCTCCGGCCTCCAGGCGCTGTCGGTGGCAGCCATGGGCGTGGCCTCCGGTGCCCAGCGCCTGGTGGTGGCGGGCGGCGTCGAGCAGATGAGCCGTTATGGTCTCAACGCGGACGGGGGCGGCACGGACGGCGGCAACGTCGATTTGCGGCGGCGCTTCTTCCAGGTCCCCCAGGGCATCTCCGCGGACCTCATCGCCACGCTGGAGGGCTTCACGCGCGAGGAACTGGATGCCTTCGGGCTGCGTTCGCAGCAGCTCGCGGCGCGTGCCCAGGCGGAGGGCCGCTTCCTGCGGAGCCTGTTCCCGGTGAAGGACCCGCACACGGGCGAGGTGCTGCTCACGGCGGATGACCACCCACGCACGGACACCACCGCGGAGAAGCTGGGCGCGCTCGCGCCCGCCTTCACGCAGCTCGGGGCACGCGTCGAGGGCCCGAAGGGTGAGACGCTCGACGAGCTGGCGCTCCAGGCCTACCCGCGCGCGGGCGCCGTGCGTCACCTGCACACCGCGGGCACCGCGAGCGGAATCGCGGACGGCGCGGGCGCCATCCTCGTGGCGTCCAAGGACTACGTGCGCGCGCACGGCCTGAAGCCGAGAGCGCGAGTCCGCTCGGTGTCCGCCGTGGGGAGCGACCCGGTGTTGATGCTGACCGGGCCGGCGCTGGCGTCGCGCAAGGCGCTGGACGCCGCGGGGCTGAAGGCGCGGGACATCGACCTCTGGGAGATCAACGAGGCCTTCGCCGCGGTGGTGCTACAGACGGCGCGGGCGCTGGAGATTGATATCGACCGCGTCAACGTCAACGGTGGCGCCATCGCCCTGGGTCATCCGCTGGGCGCGACGGGGAGCATCCTGGTCGGCACCGCCCTGGACGAGCTGGAGCGCACGGGGAAGTCGCTCGCGCTGGTGACGTTGTGCACCAGTGGTGGGCAGGCGGTGGCGGCGGTGCTCGAGCGCGGCTGAGCCGAGCTGCCCCAACAGCATCATCAGCATCATCGAGGTGTCCTCCCCAGGGCGCGGCCCTGGGGACTTGGGGAGCAAGGGCTTCAGGGAACGAGCGCGGGCGAGGCCGAGCTCCGCGCGGACTGGGTGGACTTGCGCGCCAGCTCCTTCGCCGCCGTCTCCAGGTCCGTCAGGCCCTTCTCCTGCTGCTCGCCCACGAAGGACTCCATGAAGCCGAAGGCCGTCATCGCCTTGCCCATGAAGGTGTTGGGGCCAGACATGCTCCACGTGACGAGCGTGCCCTGCTCGCCGGGGCGCAGCGTGAAGTCCGCGCGGTTGACGGCGGCGAAGGGCTCGATGAACTCCAGGCGGATGGCGACGAGCTCACCGGGCTTGCTCTCCAGAATCGTCATCTTGCCCGAGCCGATGTTGCGATTGCCCTGGTAGGCGTAGGTGGCGCCCACGCCCTCCGCGGGGCCCTCGTAGCTGCGCGTCATGTTGGGGTCGACGTTCTCGTAGGGCGACCACTGCCGCCACTGGGAGAAGTTGTTGATGAGCGCGTGGATGGCCTCCGGCGGCGCTTGAATCTCGCGGCTGCGCGAGATGAGGAACGTGTCCGGACGGGTGGCGATGAAGGCAACCATCCCGGCGATGAGCACGGCGATAGCGATGCCAATGTTCTTGGCCATGTGTGTTCTCCCTGTGGGGTGGGTTGGAATCCCGGCTTCAAAAGGGCGACGAACGGCCTTTCGGGGGATCGACACGCCCCCTGTTTTTCTCGCGTCGTGCGGTGCAACCCCCTGGCATTGCTGGGGAATCTCCGCGCGCGAAATGGCCCGGATAATTCGGGGGAGCGGCGGGGCTCGGTGCGCTCACCGGGTGGCATACCTGGCGCGTGGGTGGGCAACCCGGGTGTGTCGATCTCGACATGTCTCATTCGTCGCGCAAATGGAGCCACGGCCCGATGTCCGCGTGAGCGGGCGAGGGGGCGTGGCGTGTGCACCGCAGGGAGGCGCGACGATGCGATTCATTCTGTTGCTGAAGGCCAGCCTGGAGACGGAGTCGGGAGGGTCCGCGAGTCGAGCGCTCGTCACCGCGATGGACCGCTACAACGATGAGCTGGTGCGGGCGGGTGTGTTGCTCGACGCGGCGGGACTTCATCCCACGTCACGCGGTGCGCGTATCGACTTCTCACAAGGCAAGCGGACGGTGACGACCGGGCCGTTCTCCGCGCCCGACACGTTGATTGCCGGGTTCTGGATGATTCAGGTGAAGACGCACGAGGAGGCGCTGGAGTGGGCGCGCCGGTGTCCCCACCTGCCTGGAAGCGCGGATGCTCAAATCGAGCTGCGTCAGGTGCTCGAGCCCACGGAGCTGGAGGAGCTGGCGCGCGAGCCCGTGGCGCAGGAGGCGCGGCCCCGAGCGGCGGGCTCACGCTCCTGAGTCGAAGGCGTGTCTGCCGCGTCGAAACGTGCTCCACTGCCGCCAGAGCGAGGTGGGCACATGAAAGTCGTGGCACTCGTGGAGGCCGCGCCGGACATGCAGTCGGCGGCCAATGCGCTGGCATCGGCGACGGGCATGGCGCTGGCGGAGGCGCGGATGCGGTTGGCGCCGGAGCCCCCGGCGTTGGTGGCGCGGCTCGCACCCGAGCCGGCGGAGGCGCTCGTGGAGGCGCTCCGGAGCGAAGGACTCGCGGTGCTCGCGGTGGACGAACAGGGCCTGGGGCGGGAGTGGCTCGCGGCGCGGCGGGTGACGTTCGGCGAGGACGCGGTGACGTTCAGCGCGCGCTCCGGCGAGACGCAGTCCTGGAGCTGGCGTGACGTGGCGGTGGTGCTGCGGGGCGCGAGCTCCGTGCGCACGCGCAGCGAGCACAAGGAGCAGCCCAGCAAGATGGAGGTGGCCAAGGCGTACGGGCTGGCCATCGCCTCGCATGGGTTGATGTTGCCGCGCACCGGCGCCAAGACGGTGCGGCAGGAGTCGGAGGAGACGACGCAGGTCATCTACGTCTTCTCTCGCGATGGCCAGGGGGCGCTGCTGAGCGAGCACGGCGTGGAGTTCTCCTGCCTGGGGCCGGCGATGCAGCCCTCGCGAATCGCCAACATGACGGTGCTGATGCGGATGTTGTGCGAGCGGGCACCGGAGGCCTTCCACGACGAGCGGCTTTTGCGCCTGGGCCGACGTCCGCTGCCCTTCGTGGTGGGCGATTCGACGCAGACGTCGACGAACAACGTGTCGGTGCGGACGGTGAGCTCGCTGCCCGGCATGGACGTGCTCGCCGAGGTGCTGCGTCAGGCCGTGGCCCAGGGCCTGCTGGACTGAAGACCCAATCATGCGGATTCCATGAGGATTCGCGCCCGGTGTCCTGGCGACGCTGCGCCATGGACTTCCTCTCCGACGTGCCCGGGCTCGACAGCCTGGATACAAGTGGCGCTTCCTCCCGACACCGCCAGGGGTTCTCCTGGGGGAACGGGGCCAGCGCCCTCGCGGCGGTGTTGTGGCTCTCCGCGCTCCTCCCCTGGGGCCTGGCGCACGCTCAGTCAGAGCCGCGGGAAGAGCCCCAGAGGCCGCTGGCTCCGTTCGAATGCCCCTCGGTGAACGTGATTGCCATCCTGCCCGTCCCGAGCGGGCACCCCGCGGAGCAGGTGCCCTCCTGGGAGTACGTGGAGCACGCGACTGTCTCGACGGCCTACTCCAGCCTGCGCTCGCAGACGGCGGAGGGGGCTCGCTTCTCCTACGGAGGCCCCTCGGTGCGCGCGATACTCCACCAGGTGCTGCCCGGCTGTGAGAGCCCGGGCATGTTCCGTGCGCGGGTGTCCGCCTCGCGGTTGACGACGACGTCCTCGATGCCCGACGACCTCATGGACCGCTCCGCCTGGGCCGTGGGGCTGGGCGCGACGTTCTACCTGCCCCCACTGGCCTCGACCTTCCTCTGGTTGGTGGACCTCGAGGCCGAATATGGCGGAGGGCTTGGTTTCGCCTCGGAGCTGGTCCCCGCCGCGCTGGATGACGTCCTGGACGCGGGCGTCTCGCCCGGCCTCGCGTTCCGTGGGTACCTCGCGTCCATCGAGTTCGACGGCTACACCCGCTACCGGTTGCTCTTCGGCGCGGGAGGAGCGCGCCGAGGCCTCTGGGCTGGGGGCGTGATGGTCGACCCGCTGTTCTTCGCCCAGTCCATGCGGGGCTTCAGTCGCCTCGGGTATCAGTACTCCCGCGAACTCACGAAGGGGGCCTTTCAAGCTCACGAGCTGCGTCTGGGCTACCTGGGCTGGCTGGGGTTCGCGGGGAACGGCCGCGTGGGCATCGACGGCGTCGTGGAGTGGTCACGCGTGGACGCGTCACGCTCCGCGCGCGCGTTCCACGTGAGGGTGGCCCTCGAGCGCTTCTGAGGCGCGGTGGCTACTCTTCGCCGAGCAGCAGCTGGCGCACGATGGGCACGGGCGGGTAGCCGTAGGACACCACCTCGTCGTGGAAGCGCAGGTGCGAGAAGTCCTTGCCCCACTTCACGCGCGCCTCCTCGCGCAGGTCCATCAGCATCTTCTTGCCCAGCGCATAGACCAGATACGTGGGGTCGGAGGTCCCCCGGCGCGCCTCGCGCTCCGCGTTCGTCTTGGTCATGAACGCCTCCTCCTCGAAGAGGCGCACCGCCTGCTCGTACGTCATGCCGCGCGTGTGCAGGGACAGGCCCGCCACGTAGCGCGCCAGTCGCTGGAGGTAGAGCGCCAGCTGGTTCAGCCGCAGCTTGTCCGCGCCCGGCCCCGAGCGTCCGCCGTAGCCCTCGTCGAGCATCATCTGCTCGGTGTACAGGCCCCAGCCCTCGGAGAAGGACGCGGAGCCGAGCAGCCGCCGCACCTTGGACTCCACCCGGTTGGTCCACAGGAACTGCACGTAGTGGCCCGGATAGGCCTCGTGGATGGACACGAGCGGCAGCGCGTGGTGGTTGTAGAAGCTCATGTGCTGCTCGGTCTGCTCCGCGCTCCACGTCGGGTCCGGCGGCGTGACGTAGTAGTACGCCTCCGTCGCGCGCTGCTCGAACGGGCCCGGCGTGCTCATGCTCGCGAAGGACAGCGAGCGGTTGAAGGACGGCGTCTCCGCCACCTGCGCGCGGACCTCGCTGGGCACGGTGATGATGCGCTCGCGGATGAGGAACGCGCGGATGTCCTCCAGCGTCGCGGTGGTGGTGGGCACCAGCTCCGCGGGCGTGGGGTGCTCCTTGCTCAGCTCCCGGTACACGTCCATGGGCGCCTTGCCCGGCCCGAGTCGACCCGCCACCTCGCGGAACTGGCCCTGGGTGCGCTTCATCTCCGCGTGCCCCCACGCGAGCAGCGAGTCGATGCTCTCCGTCACGCCCTCCTCGTAGAGGAGCTTCTGGCGGTAGGTGTCCTCGCCAATGGCGAAGTCGCCCTTGGAGCGCGGCAGCAGGTCCTCGCGCAGGAAGCGGATGTACGCGTCGATGGCCGCGAGGCAACGCGCCTGCTCCCGCTGGAAGGCCTGATTGAGCTCAGCGTCCTTCACGGGCGCGAAGGCCTGGGGCAGCGTCTGGGCATAGAGCGCGCGGGTGCCCTGGGCCTGCTGGAGCGCGATGTCGGTCCAGATTCGCGGCGGGTTGTTCAGCGCGGCCTGGGCGGCCAGGAACAGCTCCGGCACCTTCGCCATGCGGCCCACCGTCGAGCGCATCCGCTCCTCCAGCGGCGCGAAGTCGCGGTTGATGAGCTGGAACACGGCGTTGGACGCCTGACCCAGCGCCGCGTTGGGGTTGCGCTCCCACGAGCGCACCACCTCGTAGTCGAGGATGCGCGCGCGGAAGTGGTTCTCCAGGATGTCGTAGTCGGCGCGGTCCTGCGGAGGCAGCGAGCGACGATCCACGGACTTCGGCAGCGCCGCGAGCCGGTCCTTCAGATAGGCGAGGTGGGACGCGCGCTCCTCGGCCGTGAAGCCCCGCAGCTCGCCGTCATACGTGTGCACGCCGGCCGAGGTCGCGGACAGGGGGAAGCGGCGGAACTGTTCGTCGAAGTGCGCGTCGACGAAGGTCCGCAGCGCCACCTGCGCGGGCGCGAGCGTGGACGCGGTCTGGGTCGACGGCGCCTCCTGCGTGGCGGTGCGCGACGTGGTGCAGCCCGTGGACAACAGCAGCAACGCGGCGAGGGTGCGTGGCGCGGTCATGTCAGCTCGGCGGAAGAGAGGGGGGGGAGCCTCGCCGAGCCAGGGGCCCACGACAAGCGCGGGGCGGGGACCCTCAGTGGCAGTGTGGCGACGTGTCCACCGCGCGCATGACGAGCACCGCCGCCGCGATGAGCGGCATTGCCCGACGAAGCAGGAAATCCGAGAGCCGTGGCCGACGACTCCACAGGCTCGACTGGAGCTGCGCGCCGAGCAGCGCGGGGAGCCCGCCCAACGCGAAGGCGCCCATCACCAGCGCGCCGCCGCTGAACGAGCCGCTCGCGAGCGCCACCGCGAACACGCCGTAGAGCAGGCCGCAGGGGAGCAGCGGTGTCACCGCACCCATTGCGCCCGCTCGCGCCGTCGACGAAAACTTTGCGCTCCACCGCGCGACGGTGCCCGTGAGCCGCGCGAGCCCTGGGAGAGGAGGCAGGCGTCTTCCCAGCTCCAGGGCGGACGCCACCAGCGCCGCCGCCATCAGCCACGGCAGATAGGGGCGGGTGGACACGGCGAGCACGCTCGTGACGCCGCCGCCGAGCGCCCCCAGGAGGCCTCCCACGAGCGAGTACGCGGCCCAGCGCGCGCCCTGGTAGGCGACGAGGGCGCGACGCCGCTGAGGGCCCTGGAGGGCGGGCAGGCCCGCGCAGGCCAGCGGTCCACACATGAGGAAGCAGTGCACGCTTCCGGTGAGGCCCACGGTGAGTGCACCCAGCGCACCCGCCACCAGCGTGGGAGTGGGAGTCAGCGCCGTCAGCAGGAGCGAGGTGTCGAGGGCCATGCACGACTCCTTCGCAACAGGCATGCCGTTCGCAAGGTGACAGCCTGCATGGCTGATCCCGCGCAAACCCGGCCCGACGAGGCCCTCTGCCTCCACTGCGGCAGCCGCGTTCCGGAGGGCGCCAGCACGCGCGAGTTCTGCTGCGCGGGCTGTGAGGTGGTCCATGGCCTGTTGGTGTCGCAGGGGCTGACCCGCTACTACCAACTCACCGGTGGGAAGACGTCGCCTGCGGCGGAGCCCGCGCGAGGGCGGGGGCTGTCGTGGTTGGAGCCGCTGGTGACGAAGGCGGAGTCGGTGTCGGGCGCGCTGTGCTCGCTCGAGCTGGACGTGCAGGGCATCCACTGCGCGGCCTGCGTGTGGTTGATGAACGAGTTGTTCCGTCGGCAGCCCGGAGGCGCGGGCTTCACGGTGGACCCGGCGCTGGGCAAGGCGCGGATGCAGTGGCGGCACGGTGCCTTCGATGTGGCGGGCTTCCTGCGCGCGGTGGAGGGCTTCGGCTATCTGTTCGGGCCCAGTCGCAAGCGGCCGGCGCCGACGAGCCTGGACCTCCCCATTCGACTGGGCATCTGCGTCGCGCTGACGATGAACGTGATGTTGTTCTCGGTGAGCTTCTACGTGGGGCTCGCACCCGAGGACGGCGAGGTCTTCGGGCTCTTCACGTGGCTGAGCCTGTGGCTGTCCTCGGTGGTGGTGCTCGTGGGAGGCTGGCCCTTCTTCCGCTCGGCGTGGCAGGGGCTGCGTCGCGGGGTGCCGCACCTGGACCTGCCGATTGCCTTGGGCATCCTGTTGGTGTTCGGCACGTCGCTGGTGCAGGCGCGCGGCGGGCGCGGCGACCTGGCGTACTTCGACACGCTCAACACCTTCGTGACGTTGATGCTGGTGGGGCGCTGGCTCCAGCAGCGGGTGCTGGAGCGCAACCGCCGCTTCCTGCTCGAGGACGACGGGGCCGAGGGGCTCTTCGTCCGTCGACAGGAGGGGGACCAGCTCGTCACCGTGCGGGTGTCGCAGGTGGCGGAGCGGGACCTGCTCGTCATCGCGCCGGGTGACCTGGTGCCGGTGGACGCGGAGTTGCTGGATGCTCGCGCGCGGGTCTCCACGGATTGGATGACGGGTGAGCCCGACGAGCGCGAGGTGCTCGCGGGGCAGCCGCTGCCCGCGGGCGCGTTCAACGCGGGGCGCGAGGCGGTGCGGGCGCTGGCGACGCAGTCGTTCCAGGACTCGCCGCTGGTGGCGCTGTTGCGGCGCCCTCCGGAAGGCGCGGGGCGGAGTGCGGGGCACACGCGCTTCTGGGAGTCGGTGTCGCGGCGCTGGGTGGTGACGGTGCTGGCCGTGTCGGCGTTGGGGCTGGTGTTGTGGTGGCCGTCGGGGCCGGACAAGGCGCTCGAGGTGGCGGTGGCGCTGCTGGTGGTGACGTGCCCGTGTGCCATCGGCATCGCCACGCCGCTGGCGTACGAGCTGGTGCAGGCGCGCCTGCGCCGAGAAGGCTTCTTCATCCGCTCCACGGACCTGTTGGACCGGTTGCCGCGTGTGCGTCAGGTGCTGTTCGACAAGACGGGGACGCTGACGCTCGGTCGGATGGAGCTGGCGGACCGGAGCGTGGTGGAGTCGCTCGACGATGAGGCGCGGGATGTGGCCTTCAACCTGGCCTCGCGCAGCAATCACCCCGTGAGCCGGTGTCTGGCGGAGGCGCTGTCGCGCACGGGCGCCCGCTTCGTTCCGGATGCCCGTGTCACCGAGCATCCGGGACAGGGGCTCGAGTGGGTGCGCGAAGGTGTGTCGTGGCGGTTGGGCCGCGCGGACTGGCATGTGGGCCGCGCGAGTGCCGAGGGCGCACGCGGCACGGTGCTCTTCCGCGACAACACCCCCGTCGCCGCCTTCCCCCTGCGCGAGGCGCTGCGCCCCGATGCCCGTCGCGAGGTCTCCGCGCTTCAGGCCGAGGGCCACGCGGTGTGGCTCATCTCGGGCGACGCCCCCGCACGGGTGCGAGAACTCGCGGGCTCGCTCGGAGTCCCTGAAGCGCAGGCGCTCGGCGGGCTGCGTCCGGAGGACAAGGCCTGCACGGTGTCGCGGCTGGGCTCGACGGACTCGCTGTACCTGGGCGACGGCGTCAACGACAGCCTCGCCTTCGAGCGGGCCCTGTGCGCGGGAACGCCCGCCATCGACCGTCCGGTGATGCCGGGCAAGAGCGACTTCTTCCTGGTGGGTGAGGGCCTCGCGTCCCTGCGTGAGGCGCTGCGCCTGTCGCGCGAGCTGCACCAGGTGGTGCGCCGGCTGCTCATGCTGGCCATCGGCTACAACGTGGTGGCCGTCGCCGTGTGCCTGGTGGGCTGGATGACGCCCCTGCGCGCCGCGGTGGCGATGCCCGCCACCAGCCTCGCCACCGTCCTGTTCACCGTGTGGAGCCTGTCCGCGCCCCGTGCACCCCGGCGCGACGCGGGTGGCCTCCCTCGCCCCACGGAGGTACCCGCATGAACGTGCTCGTGCTCCAGGTCTTCGTGAGCCTGATGCTCGTGGCCAGCTCGGTGCTGCTGTTCATCTACAGCATGCGCCACCGCGACCACGAGCAGGCGGACCGGCTCGCGCTCTTCCCGCTCGAGGAGGACAGCGCCCGCCCCGCGCGGCCGTCCGACGAGCGGACCTCGCCTTCGGCTTCCCAGGAGTGAATCCGTGCAACAACAGCGAATCGTCTACGACGACACCACGGTCCGCCGCTTCATCATCGCGGCGGTCATCTTCGGCATCGTGGGCATGGCGGTGGGAGCGCTGGTGGCCAGCCAGCTCGCGTGGTGGCAGGCCAACCTGGGCATCCCCTACCTGACGTACTCCCGCCTGCGTCCCCTGCACACCAACGCGGTCATCTTCGCGTTCGTGGGCAACATGATGTTCGCCGGCGTCTACTACTCCACGCAGCGCCTGTTGAAGGCGCGCATGGCGTCGGACCTGCTCTCCAACATCCACTTCTGGGGCTGGCAGCTCATCATCGTCGCGGCGGCGATAACGCTGCCATTGGGCATCAGCACCTCCAAGGAGTACGCGGAGCTGGAGTGGCCCATCGACATCGGCATCACCCTCATCTGGGTGGTGTTCGCCATCAACTTCTTCTGGACGCTGGCGAAGCGCAACGAGAAGAACCTCTACGTCGCCATCTGGTTCTACATCGCCACCATCATCACCGTGGCGGTGCTGCACATCGTCAACAGCCTGGCGCTGCCCCTGGATGGCTTCAAGAGCTACTCGGTCTTCTCCGGCGTGCAGGACGCGCTGGTGCAGTGGTGGTACGGCCACAACGCCGTCGCCTTCTTCCTGACCACGCCCATCCTGGGCATCATGTATTACTTCCTGCCCAAGGCGGCGGAGCGGCCGGTGTACTCGTACCGGCTGTCCATCATCCACTTCTGGGCCCTGGTCTTCATCTACATCTGGGCCGGCCCGCACCACCTGCTCTACACCGCGCTGCCGGACTGGGCGCAGTCGTTGGGCATGGTCTTCAGTGTCATGCTCTGGGCGCCGTCGTGGGGCGGCATGCTCAACGGCCTGCTGACGCTCAAGGGCGCCTGGTACAAGCTGCGCGATGACCCCGTCCTGAAGTTCTTCATCGCGGCCGTGACGTTCTACGGCATGGCGACCTTCGAGGGGCCGCTGCTCTCCATCAAGTCGGTGAGCGCGCTGGGCCACTACACGGACTGGATTGTCGGCCACGTGCACGGCGGCGCGCTCGGGTGGAACGGCTTCATGGCGGCCGGCATGTTCTACTGGCTGGTGCCCAGGCTGTACGGCACGAAGCTGCACTCGACGCGCTCGGCGGACGCGCACTTCTGGCTCGCGACGGTGGGCATCCTCCTCTACATCGTGTCGATGTGGGTCAGCGGCATCAGCCAGGGCCTCATGTGGCGCGCCACCAACCCGGACGGCACGCTGATGTACCCGAACTTCGTGGAGACGCTGCTGGCCATCCGGCCCATGTACATCGTCCGCTTCGCCGGCGGCTCCATGTACCTGGTGGGCTTCTGCATGATGGCGTGGAACCTCTGGAAGACGGCCCGCTCGGGCAAGGCCGTGGACGGAGAGACCACCGTCGTGGTGGGCGAGGATTCGCACCACCCCGTCACCCCCGCGCCCGTCTCCACGCGGCCGGCCTGGGTGCAGGTCATCACGGGCCGTCCGCTCATCTTCGCCATCGCCATCCTCACGGTGACGATGTTCCTGGGCTGGGCGAAGCCGGTGCGCGCGCTGGTGTTGATGGGCGGCATCATCGTGCTGGGCGAGCTGGCCTGGATTGTCACCCGCAAGGACCGCGAGGCGGGCCGTCCGTCCTGGTTCGCGCTCATCGAGGGGCGTCCGCTGGCCTTCACCGTGCTCACGTTGATCGCCATCCTCATCGGCGGCGTGGCGGAGCTGCTGCCCACCATCCTCATCCAGCAGGCGGTGCCCTCGCATGGCGAGTCGCAGAAGCCGTACTCGCCGCTGGAGCTGCAGGGGCGTGACCTCTACGTCCGCGAGGGTTGCTACACGTGCCACTCGCAGATGATTCGCCCCTTCGTGGCGGAGACGCAGCGCTACGGCGACGTGTCGCGCGCGGAGGAGTTCATCTACGACCACCCGTTCCAGTGGGGCAGCAAGCGCACGGGGCCCGACTTGCACCGCGTGGGTGGCCGCTACCCGAACCTCTGGCACTACACGCACCTGATGGACCCGCGCGCGACGAGCCCCGGCTCGAACATGCCGCCCTATCCGTGGCTCGCGGAGAACACCATCAAGGTGAAGGACGCGCCCAAGAAGCTGACGCTGATGCAGAAGCTGGGCGTGCCGTACACCAACGCGGAGGTGGACGCGGCCGAGGCGCGGCAGAAGGCGCAGGGTGAGGCCATCGCCGCGGACCTGGCGACGCAGGGTGTCCAGGTGGCGTGGGACTCGGAGATGGTGGCCCTGGTGGCCTACCTCCAGCGCCTGGGTCGTGGACCGCAGGACGTGCCCGCGCCGGCGGATGGCGCGCCCACCGCGTCGGCGGCGGACGTTCAGGAAGGGAGCCGCTGATGTACAAGCAATTCTATCAGGGGATGACGCTGGAAGAGCTGCCGCTCTTCGCGCTCGTCCTGTTCATCGCCGTCTTCCTGGGCGTGTGCGCCTGGGTCTTCGTGGCGCGCCGCAGCCAGGACTTCGACGCGCTGTCGCAGATGCCGTTGTCGGAGCGCGGGGAGGGCGGCCATGAGTGACGACAAGTCGCCGGTGCTGCACGTCTATGACGGCATCGAGGAGCACGACAACCAGCTGCCCAACTGGTGGCTGGCCATCCTGTGGACCACGCTCGTCTTCGGCGCGGGCTACTGGTTCTGGTACCACATCGCGGAGGTGAGCCCGGGACAGCTGGGCGAGTACGCCGCCGAGTCCGCGGAGCATGCCCAGCGCATGGCGAGCAACACGCCCGCATCCGATGAGCTGCTCCTGTCGCTGGTGAAGGACCCGACGTCGCTGGAGAACGGCAAGGGCGTGTTCCAGGCCAACTGCGCCGCGTGTCACGGCGCGCAGGGGCAGGGGCTCATCGGCCCCAACCTCACGGACGGCTTCTGGCTGCATGGCAGCTCACCCATGGCCATCCACAAGGTGGTGTCCGAGGGCGCCGTGGCCAAGGGCATGCCCGCGTGGGAGCGCACGCTGGGCGCCGAGCGCGTCAAGGCCGTCACCGCATACCTGTTGACGCTCAAGGGCACGAACGCGGCGGGAGGAAAGGCCCCGCAGGGCGAGCCGGAGACGCCGTAGTCCTCGCGCCCCCCAGGAACCCACGTCATGGCGACAGCACCTCAGCGAGACGGCCCCCCGCGCATCGACCAGTTGTCGTCCATCAACGCGGATGGCTCGCGCAAGGCCATCCACCCCTCGGACGTGAGCGGGCGCTTCATCACGCGCCGGCGGGTGATGTTCGGGGTGCTGCTCGCCATCTACGTGGCGCTACCGCTCGTCGAGGTGGGGGGGCATCCCGCCGTCCACCTGGACGTGGCGGCGCGGCGCTTCTACCTCTTCGGCGCCACGTACAACGCGCAGGACTTCTGGCGCGTGCTCTTCCTGGGCACGGCGCTGGGATTCGGTCTGCTGTTCGTCACCGCGTGGCTGGGCCGCGCGTGGTGCGGATGGGCCTGTCCGCAGACGGTGTTCCTGGAGGGCCTGTATCGCCCCATCGAGCGGCTCTTCGACGGCCCTCGGGAGCGGCGGCTCAAGCAGGAGACCTCGCCGTGGACGCCGCTGCGCGTGGCGCGGGCGACAGCGAAGCACGGGGCCTACGTGGGCGTGTCGCTCGTCATCGCGCACGCGGCGCTCAGCCTCTTCGTGTCCGCGGGCGGGCTGGTGTCGATGGTGTCCAGCGGCCCGGCCACGTCACCGGTGGCGTTCACCTGGGCCATGGCCGTCACCGGCGCGCTGTACTTCAACTTCGCGTGGTTCCGCGAGCAGCTCTGCATCGTGGTGTGTCCCTATGGCCGGCTCCAGTCGGCGATGCAGGACCGGGACTCGCTCATCGTCGGCTATGACACGCGGCGAGGGGAGCCCCGGGGACGGATGGTGAAGGTGCTGCCCGCGCACGCCGCGCCGCCGAGGGGCGACTGCGTGGACTGCCGCAAGTGCGTCACCGCGTGCCCCACGGGCATCGACATCCGCAACGGCCTGCAGATGGAGTGTCTGGCCTGCGCGCAGTGCATCGACGCGTGCGACGAGGTGATGGACCGGATTGGCCGGCCGCGCGGGCTCATCCGCTACGACTCGCTCAAGGGCCTGGCTGGAGAGCCTCATCGCATCGCACGCCCCCGGCTCGCGCTGTATGGCCTCCTGTTCGCCGCCTCGGTGGTGGGGCTGGTGTGGACGCTGGCCCGCCGGGTGCCGTTCGAGGCGAACCTGCTGCGCTTCCAGGGCATGCCCTACCTCGTCGAGGAGGGGCAGGTGCGAAACCAGTTCGAGCTGCACCTGGTGAACAAGAACCCGGAGCCCACCACCTTCACGCTGTCCATCCAGGCGCCGCCGGCCGCGCGGGGCGTGATTCCGCAGTCCCAGGTGCAGCTCGGCTCGCTGGAGAGCTTCCGGGTGCCGCTGTTCATCCTGGTGCCACAAGGCAGCACCGAGGTGCCCTTCAACTTCATCGTGGAGGTGGCCGACTCCGCGTCGGGCGAGGTGAAGCGGATGGAGGCGCGCTTCCTGGGGCCTCCGTCCAAGCCCCGCTGAGGCGGCGTGCGAAAGTCGTGCGCGTCACCCGGGGGCCTCCGCAGATTCTGCGTGAGGCCCCAGGTCCTCCGGGCGCGGGGCGTGGCACGCGCCTTGGAGTGCAGGTGGTTCATGGACATGCTTCCAGGAGTCCCCCGTCCGTCGCCGGAGCTGCTGGGCCGGTACAACGTCTCCGGGCCGCGCTACACCAGCTATCCCACCGCGCCGGAGTGGCGGCCGGACTTCGGACCCGAGGCGCTGGAGGCCCGGCTGCGAGTCGCCGGAGAACAGGACGCGTCCTCGCCCCTGTCGCTGTATGTCCACCTGCCGTTCTGCCACAGCCTGTGCTGGTACTGCGGCTGCAACGTGGTCATCAGCAAGGACTCGAGCGCGGCGGACCGGTACCTGGACCACCTGGTGATGGAGCTGTACCTGGTGGCGGAGCAGCTGGGGCCCCGGCGCGCGCTGTCGCAAATCCACTGGGGCGGCGGCACGCCCACGTTCCTCACCGAGGCGCAGCTGGAGCGGCTCTGGACGGAGCTGATGCGCCGCTTCACGTTGCTGCCGGACGCGGAGGTCGCCATCGAGGTGCACCCGTCCGTGACGACGACGGGGCAGGTGTCGCTGCTCCGGCAGCTCGGCTTCAACCGGCTGTCCATGGGGCTGCAGGACTTCGACCCGCGCGTGCAGGAGGTGACCCACCGGCTGCAGACGCCCGAGCGCACGCGCGCGCTGTTGGACCACGCGCGGGAGCTGGGCTTCACCGGCGTGAACTTCGACCTCATCTACGGCCTGCCGTACCAGGAGCCGGAGCGCTGGGCGCGCACGCTGGAGACGGTGCTGGCGATGCGGCCGGACCGGCTGGCCGTCTACTCCTTCGCCTTCATGCCGGACGTGCTCAAGCACCAGAAGCGGATGCCCACCGAGGCGCTCCCGAGCGCGGAGGTGAAGATGGAGCTGTTCCGCGCGGCCTACGCGGGGTTCGTGGGCGCGGGCTACCAGGCCATCGGCATGGACCACTTCGCGGTGCCCGAGGACGAACTGGCGCGCGCCCTCTCCGAGCGTCGGCTGGGGCGCAACTTCCAGGGCTACACGGTGAAGGCGGCCTCGGACGTGGTGGCGCTGGGCAGCACGGGCATCAGCGACGTGGCGGGCGCGTATGCGCAGAACGTCCGCCCGCTGCCCGCCTATTACGAGCGCATCGCCCACGGCCGGCTGGCCACGGAGCGCGGGCTCTTGTTGACGGAGGATGACCGCAAGCGCCGCGTCGTCATCACCCAGCTGATGTGCAACGCCTGGGTGGACCTGGGCGAGCAGGGCGTGCGCGACTTCGCGCCGGAGCTGGAGCGGCTCGGGACGTTCGAGGAGGACGGGCTGCTGGTGCGCTCGGGCTCGCAGCTGGAGCTGACCGCGCTGGGCCGCCTGTTCGTGCGCAACGTGGCCATGGTGTTCGATGCCCGGCTCGCCCGGGCCGAGCGCCCGCGCTTCTCCCGGACGGTGTAGCAGGGCGGGCAGGCGGGCCCCGCGGGTGTCCGCTCCCCTGGCGTGCGCGCCAAGGGATGACCACCTCACCCTGGCGCCCTCGCGCGCGACAGGGAGGTGGGCATGGCTGGCGGTGAGCGAAGGACCGTTCGACGGGCCCTCGGGGCCTCTGGCCTGGTGGCCACGCTCCTGGTGGCGACGCTGGCGAGCGCCGCGCTGAAGAAGGGTGAGGTGGTGCCGTCGTTCTCCGCGGAGGACCTGCAGGGACAGACGCACCGCAGCCAGGAGTGGCGGGGCCGGCGCACGCTGCTGGTGGTCCTCACCGACAAGGACGGCGGCGAGGCGATGCGCCGCTGGTTCGAGGAGGCCGCGGAATCGCGCGTGCCCGACTCCGTGCACCGCGCCTCGCTGCTCTCCTTCAAGCTGCCCTTCTTCGTGGGCCTGGGCACGGTGCGCGAGAAGGCCCGGAAGAAGGTGCCCCAGGACTCCTGGTCCGACACCTGGCTCGACAAGGACGGCGCCATGGGAAAGAAGCTGGCGCTGGCCTCCAGTCCCACGCCGTATGCCTTCGCGCTGGACGAGGAGGGGCGGGTGCTCGCCGCCGTGCACGGCGAGGCGGACTCCCCGGAGGCGAAGGCGCTGCTGGAGCTGTTGACGCGACCCTAGAAAGACGAAGGGCGCCGCGGGAGGGATTCCCGCGACGCCCCGGTGCCTCTCGGTGCGCTCAGCTCAGCGCGCGGACAGGATGTCCTGGGCGCGCTTCTTGTCGGCGGAGAACGTGAAGGCGTTGAAGAGCAGGTAGTTGTTCTCCGTGTCGAGGATGCGCGGCTTCACGATGCGCAGCACGTTGATCTTGTCGTCGTTGAACTGCATGCGCTCCATCAGCCGCAGCACCTGGGAGACCAGGAGGTAGTTGTCCTGGAGGCCCATCTGGAGGACGCGCATCTTGTCGTCGGTGAAGGTCTCCCGCGAGATGGCGTCGTACCAGCGCTGGAAGGAGGTGTCGCTCATCGGCCGGACCATCGGCTCCGGCGGCGGGGGCGGCGGGCGCGGCATCACCGTGGCGAGCAGCGGGGCCTCCTCGACACTGCGGGCCACGCCGTCGAGCAGGTCCTGCGCCTTGCGGACCTTGGCGCGGGTGTCACGGTCGGCGCGGTCCTCGATGTCCTCGAGCAGCTTCTCCAGGCGCGCCAGCCGCTGCGCCAGCTCCTCGCGGCTCACCACCACCAGCGTGCCGGTGGGGTTCTGCGGCGGGTAGTTCTGCCCCGGGTTGTGGCGCGGCGGGTAGTTCGGCTGCTGGGGCTGGGGCTGGGGCTGCGGCATCGGCCGGCCCGGCGGGGGCGGACGGAACTTCTCGGCGGCCGCGTCTTGCGCGAAGGAGGTGGAGGCGGACAGCAGGGCGACAGCGAGCGCGAGGGCCTTCATCGGGGGCTTCCTTGTTCGTGTACTCAACATCTCAGACGAGCCGTCCCTCTTCGCATTCATTCCGCCCTGTCGACAAGACCCCTACCCTCAGGGGGAGGGGGTTCGTTTGGACAGCACCTTTCCCTCGGGGGACAGCTCGTAGACGAGGGGAACGCCGGTCGCCAGCTCCAGCCCCACCACCTGCTCGCCGGTGAGCTGGTCCAGCTTCATGACCAGGGAGCGGTTGGAGTTGCCGTGCGCGACGACGAGGACGTTCTTGCCCAGGCGCAGGTCGCCGCTGATGGCGCGCTCGTAGAAGGGCAGGACCCGGCGGGCGGTCATCTCCAGGGACTCGCCATTGGGGGGCGGCACGTCGTAGGAGCGCCGCCACAGCTTCACCTGGGCCTCGCCGAAGCGCTGGGCCGCGTCCGCCTTGTTGAGGCCCTGCAGGTCGCCGTAGTGGCGCTCGTTGAGGGCCGCGTCGCGGATGATGGGAGGGCGCTGGCCCAGGGCCTCCAGGATGAGCGCCAGCGTCTCCTGGGCTCGGGTGAGGACGGACGTGTAGGCCACGTCGAAGGTGAGCCCCTGGAGCGAGCGCGCGGCGAGGCGCGCCTCCTCGCGGCCCTTGTCGGTCAGGGGCACGTCCACGAGGCCCGTGAAGCGGTTCTCGTGGTTCCACAGGGACTGGCCATGACGGACGAGCGCGAGCAGGGGCATGGCCTCCTGCTAGCCCAACCCGGGCGTCCGGGCCAGGGTGGACGAGGGTGGGCTGTGTCACGCCCGACGGCGGCGGGCCCGGTGGAGGTCGTCGTAGAGGCCGAGGAAGAGGTGACCTCCGAGCAGGAGGCCCTGCTGGATGTCCCGCCGGGCCGAGGCGTCGCTCGCGAAGGGCGCGTCGAGCTGGCGGTAGAACCCGTCCGCGTGCTCCTCGTCGAGCGTCGCGTGCGTGGGGTAGTGCACCACCTGCTCCGCCGGGAGCCACCCGCGCGCGATGATGCCCTGGCCCAGCTCCAGGGAGATGCCGCTGAACAGGTCCTCGATGATGCCGAACACGGCCAGCCCGGTGTGCGTGGCCTCGAAGGCGGCGATGCCCGTCAGCGCGACGTTGAACTTGCGCACCTCCGGCCAGCACGTCTCGTCGTGGAGCCCGTCGAGCGAGGCGCCGAGCCGCTCGAGCAGCAAGCGGAACGTGTGCTCATGGCCGTGGGAGAGCGTGCCCCGCCCATGCTCGTCGAAGACGTTCTCCACCAGCGGCAGGCGGAGCTCGGGGCGGGGGAGTCGGCTGGCGAGCACGGCCATGGGCCGCGTGAAGTGCGCCACCGCGTGGAAGAACTGCCGCTGCGTCTCGACGAAGTCCCCTCGCTCGAAGGTGCCGTCGCGCAGCGCGCGCAGGTACGCGCAGGACTCCCGCGCGTTCCACTCGGCCTTCAGCGCGCCGATGTGGTGGCGCAGGTTCAGATTTCGGAGGAGGGAAGGTGCACCCATGCCGGGGACCCTTTGAGTCGGGTGAGGTCGAGAGAGTAGACGGTGCACACCGCGTCGGGGGAAACCCCTTGTCCTCGCAGCCAGTGGACGTGGTCTTCCAAGCGCTCGTCGATGACGAAGCAGGCGAGCGACTGGGGGCTCTGCGCGGTGAGCTCCTCGCCACAGGTCTGGAGGTAGTGCCCCCAGCCTCGGGTCCACGCGGAGGGTGGCGCGGCCAGGTGCACGAGCGGCCAAGGGGCTTGCGTCGACATCAACTGGAGGTCCTTGCTCCCGGACGTGGCGCACCACCCCGCGCCCTCGAGCCGGCGGGACGGTGCGGGGCCGAGCACCAGCCCCTCACCCCGCGGACACCCGGGCGCGTCTCCCGGTTCCAACGTGGCGAGGCGCGAGGGGGGCGTGAAGTAGAGCGCGAGCCGGCTCTGGGGGCGGCCCATCCGCAGCGGGTTCCAGCCGCGCGCGGTGCGCATCACGTCGCCCCGCGCGCCTCGCATGGCGGCGCCGTAGAGGAACCGGATGCCGCGCAGGGCGGGGATGCGGAACAGGTGGGTGAGCCCCCGGAGGATGAGTCCGCGCGCCAGCCCCGAGCCGCGCGCGTGGGGCGCCACCTTGAGGTCGCAGATGTAGAACCCGGGCAGGGCGCGGGCGCCCCGGTGGACCTGCCTCAGGATTCCCGTCACCGAGCCGAGCAGCTCCTCGCCGCGCAGGGCGAGCAGGAAGTACGCCTCTCCCATGGACGAGAAGAACGGGTGGTAGTCGGGGCCGTGGTCGATGAAGAAGTGGTCGGCGCCGTCGGCGATGGGGTACTCGATTCCGCGCTCGAGTCCTCGCAGCCGCTCGACGTAGGGCCCGAGCGTGTCGGGCCGGAGCACCACGTAGCGGAGGTCGCTCATGGACCCGACGTCCGTCGGAAGCCGACCTCGACGCGCTCGTAGAACAGGCTGCGGTCCTGGGCCTGGAGCCGCGCGCCGAGCGCGTCGTCGAACGCGAAGGCGGGGTGGAAGAAGCGCCTCAAGTCGCGCTGGTTGTTGAGCTGGCGAAGCAGCACCGCGCAGCCGGGGCGCGCCTTCTGGGACAGCAGCGTGGCCCACTGTTCGACGAGCGAGTCATCGGACCAGTCGAAGATGTTGGACAGGGAGATGACATCGAAGCGGCCCAGGTCGGGCACATCCGGCAGCGAGCCCTGGACGAGGGAGACCTGGAGCGGCGCGGTGGCGCGCAGATAACCGGGCGCGTCGCCGGGGCGGTAGGCGCCGAGCAGCACGTGTTGCAGATACGGATTGCGGCAGGCGTCCTCGCGTCGGAGTCCCCGCTCGAACAGGGCCTGGAAGTAACCAGGGTAGGAGCCCGGGCGGGCGTGCTGGGTGGCCGCGGGACCGAACATGGCGTGCAGGAACGGGTCCGCGAACGCGAGCTGGAAGGCGACGGGCCAGTAGTGCGAAGCGAACCAACCCGCGCGCAGCGCTTCGCGCTCCGACTCGGCGACCCCGGGGTCGAAGAACGTGTTGAGCTCGCGGCGAGGGGCCACGAACTCCTCCACGAACAGGCGCAGCGTGCGGAACAGGCCCTCGAACTCGCCGCGCTGATTCAGCCCCGCGGCGTCGTGGGAGAGCACGTTGAAGTGCTGGGGCGCGGCGGTGCCGAGGCAGCGCGCCTTCTCCTTCACGTGCTCGAGCTGCCTGGGGTTGAAGTCGAAGCCCACCAGCTCGAGCGTGGGGTTGTCTCGCGCCAGCGTGAGGAGCGTGCAGCCGCCGGAGGCGACGGTGAGGAGCGCGCGTGCCCGGGTGTGCTCGATGAGCACCTGCTCCAGCGCCGGGTCTTCACGGACGACCGCGAACTTCAGACGAGGAGGAGGTGCGCTCAAGGTCGGTGTGGGGGCGAGGGTTGCTTCGACTCGGAGCGGGATTGTAAGTCATCAGGACGCGCCATGCCCACGCCCTCCGCAGCCCTGTCTCCCGAGTCCCTGCGCGAGCTGGAGCGAATCGACGCCCGTCATCTGCCCCGGCTCGCCCTGTTCCTCCTGCTCCAGGGCGTGTCGGCGTGGCTCCTCGTGCTGCTCGCGAGGCACGGCGACTCGGTGGCGAGCTGGCTCATCCGGCTGCCGCTCTACCTGGTCTCGGCGGCCGCGCTCCATGGCATCAGCCTGTTCACCCACGAGGCGGTGCACGGTGGGCTGTCCCCGCGGCCCTGGCTGAATCGCCTGGGCGGGATGCTGTGCGCCTGGCCCGTGCTCCAGAACTTCGCGGCGTACAAGGTGTTGCACCTGCGGCACCACCGGGACCTGGGCGGTGGCCTGGACCCCGACCACTACGCGAACTACACGGGGCGGCGCTGGCTGGAGCTGGCGATGCACCTTGGGCGACTGCTGCTCGGTTACCCCGCGTACATCACGATGATTCCCATCCTGGGCTGGAAGCACGGCACGCCGTCCGAGCGGCGATGGATTGGGTTCGAGGTCGCGATGGTGCTCGTGGCGGGCGTGCTCGCGGCGCGCTTCGTGCCGTGGCCGGTGTTGCTGCAGGCCTGGGTGTTGCCCATGGTCATCATCAACACGCTGGTCAACATCCGGGGCATGAGCCAGCACACCTTCCTGACGGAGAACACGCATCCCGTCCGGGGCTCGCGGACCATCCTGTCCAATCCGGTGACGCGCTTCTTCATGTGCAACGAGAACTACCACCTGGAGCACCACCTGTATCCGAGGGTGCCCTGGTACAACCTGCCCGCGCTGCACCAGTCCCTGCGGGCCGAGCTCGTCGCGCAGGGCGCGCCCTTCATCCCGTCGTACTTCTCGTTCGTGTGGGGCGTGCTGAGTGGCTCGCTGATGCGCGAGGCCCGCCGCGCCGCATCCCCGGATGTCTGAGCGTCCCTTCCTGCACGAGGTGCTGCTCACGGGCTTCGGGGGGGCGCTGTCGTGCGGGCTCCTCGTCGTCGCGGGTGCGCGCTCGGTGGTCTTCCTCCAGGTGCTCGGCGCGACGCTCCTGTTCATCCTCGCGGTGGCGGGGCTCTCACGCCTGGAGCGCTGGGGGCACCTCTTCCGCGTGCGGTTGCTCCTGGCCTATGGGGTGACGTTCTTCTTCTATGCCTCGGTGAAGGACACCGTCCCCGTGCTCGGGCTTCCGACGCGGGATGCCGCGTTGTTCGCCGTGGACGCGTGGGTGTTCGGAGGGAGCACGCCGTCGGTGTGGCTGCAGCGCTGGAGCTCGGCGGCGGTGAGCGACGTGTTCAGCGCGAGCTACCTGTCGTTCCACGTCTACCTGCACCTGGCCATGGCGTGGGCGGTGGTGGGCTCGCGGGAGCGCGCGGAGGCCTTCTTCGGTCAGGTCTTCTCCGCCTACGTGCCGGGGCTCGTGGGCTACTACCTGGTGCCCGCGGTGGGGCCCCTGGTGGCGTATCCCGAGCTGTTCACCGTGCCCGTGGAGGGCGGGTGGGTGACGCGGCTGAACGCGGCCGTCGTGGCCCACGGCTCGTCGACCTTCGATGTGTTCCCGAGCCTGCACGTGTACATCACGCTGGTGTTGCTCGCGCACGACAGGCTCGCGCATCCGTGGCGCTTCCGGGGGATGTTGCCGGTGGCGGTGATGCTCTTCGTCTCCACGCTGGTGCTGCGCTACCACTACGCGGTCGACCTGCTCGCGGGTGTCGTGTGGTTCGTCGCCTTCCGCGCGCTGTATCCGCGACTGCTGCGTGCGTGGGAGTCCTGGCGGCGGAGGCGCGGCGTGGAGACCGCGGTGGTGCTTCCGCCGGGGTGACCGAAGGTGCGTGCGTCGCGCTGTCACGCGCTCGGCGGCACATTGACGAAATGTCCCGCGGGGCCCGGGCGTTGTGCCCGCAACCCCCTGGAATCGCGTGTGGGGTGGCTTGGAACGACATGTGAAGAGGAGGGGAGGCAACAGGAGGAAGCCCCATGGCCCGGTGTCGCCCGTCCAGTTCCCGCCCGACTCTTCCCACCTTCACGTTCCTCGAACACAGCGCGCGCGGGATGCTGCGTCAGGAGGTCCTGGACTTCATCCTCGACCATGGCCTGCGGGTCCGCGCTGCGGGGGCGACGCACGTCACGGTGCTGGAGCGAGACCTCTCGCGGACCCTGCGCGAATCGTCACTCGCGCGGCAGGCGCGTGGCTGGATTCTGTTGGTGAGTGACGACGAGCGCCTCCTCACCTGTTACCGCCGCGAGGATGCGAGCAGCTTCCTGCGCCGCAAGTCGAAGCACCGGCTCAACGGGGGACGGCCTCACCGCGACACGGGCTGGCGCAACGCGGAAGGCCGACGTGGCCCGGGCGCGCGGGCCGCATAGGCCCGCGAAGGTGCGCGGTGTGGCTTGGGGGCCGAAGAGTGCGGTGGCTCTGTTTCTTGCTGATGCGAAGGTGGTCAGTCGGCGCGCGCTACTGCCTTGGCGCAGAGCTCTTCACTCAGTGTCCACAGGTCGGCCGCGAGCTTTGGGTCTAGCGCCTGCTTCTGCGGCGTCACGGCCCGGCGCTTCGAGACATACTCACCTCGGAGCGTGGCCGCCTCGGGTGCCGTGGCGAGCCAGATGAGGGAGTCGGCGCCCTGCTCGGGCGTGCTCGAGAACGGCTTCGCGAGTGTGTACACGAGGTTCAGCAAGAACCCCTGGTCAGAGCCGAAACCACCGAACTGCGTCCGCACCGTGCCTGGCTCGAAGCAGTTGGCGATGGCCGTCGTTCCTCCCAGGCGTCGCTGGAGCTCCCGGGTGAAGAGAATGTTCGCGAGCTTCGAGGTCGCGTAGGCAGCCGGGCCCGACCCGGCCAGGGATGTCGGTGTCTTCGCGAGGTCGAGCTTCCCTCGCGCCTGCATGCTGCTCGAGGTCGAGACGACTCGTGCATCGGGCGTCTTGCGCAACAGGTCGAGCAGCGACGTCGTGAGCTGGAAGTACGCGAGGTGGTTGAGCGCGAACGTCAGCTCGAACCCGTCGGGCCCCATCGTTGGCTTCTTGAAGGTGGCGCCCGCGTTGTTCACGAGGACGTCCAGCCGCTCGTGCCTGGCCTTGAACTCCTCCGCGGCACGCCTGACGTCGGCCAGCCGCGACAAGTCGCAGAGGAGGAGGTCCAGGTTCGGGTTCTCACTTGTCGACTTCAGCTCCGAGAGCACCTTCTCGGTCTTCTGCTTGTCTCGGCCGACAATCGTCAACGTCGCTCCGCGTCTGGCGAGCACGGCGGCGGCCGCCTTGCCGATGCCGTCCGTCGCGCCGGTGATGAGGATGACTTTGCCTAGGAGGTCCTGCGTCATGGTTTCTTGCTCCAGGAGAATGGGAGGGTTCTCCCTGGGAGGCGATGGCGCTCCCAGGCTCGCGCGAGCGCGGCGATGACGAGTGATGCGGTGAGCAGCCCGGCCATGATGGGCCACGCGGCGGGTTGCATCTTCCCCGACGCGTCGAACATCTCCGCGCCCAGGTAGCTCACGAGTAGCAGCGGCGGTGCGTAGCCGATGAGCGAGCCCCAGAAGTGGGTCCAGAACCCGACCTTCGAGACGCCGAAGAACGAGTGGAGCACCTGCGGCATCCACAAGATGAGTCGCAGGATGACGACGGTTCGGAAGGAACTCCGCTCGAGGGCCGCGTCGTACTTGCGCAGCCTGGCGGGGATGCGCGCGGAGACCCACTCTCGCGCGACGAATCGCGCGAACGAAAAGCCGACGACGCTCGCAGACATCGTCCCGACCATCGAGAGCGCGAACGCGGTCGGCCACGGCCAGATGAGCGGCGCCGCCACCACGAAGAAGGTGCCAGGGACACCGAATGGCTGCAGTGCCGTGTACACGAGGATGAACGCGAGGTAACCCCATGCCCCCAGCCCGACGAGCTTCTGCGCCAGTCCGCCAGGTGCTCCCACCCACGCGAAGACGCCGAAGAGCCAGGCGCCAGCGAGCATGAGGAGCACTCCCCCGATGACGCCGAGCTTCGCGCCGAGGGGACCGCGAGGCGCCGCGCTCACCCGCCCACTCGGTTGATGTCGGCTGATTCGAGGATGAACCCGTCGGCCTGCCCCTGGACGACACTCAGCATCGCGCGGCCGAGGCGCTCCGACGTCGTGAACAGCCCGGGGAAGGCACGGACCAGCAGCGGCGTCATCAAGAACAGCGGCTTCAGCAGGACGATGCCGAGCTGGTAGCCGCGCGTCTTGCTCCGGATGCCAGGGCCCGGTCGGATGAATCCAGGGCGGACCGCGCCAACGTGCCGGAACGGCATCTCGTTCAGCACACCTTCGACACGGCGCCTCACCCGCGCCCACATTCCCGGCCCGCCTGCGCCCCCCGCCGAGCAGTAGCAGAAGGATATGCCCGGGTTGAGCCGGAGGAGCGTGCGCGCCCAGCGCAGCGTCAGCTCCTCGGTGATTCGGGCGTAGGCCGCTTCGTCGAGACCGACGGAGCTGACGCCAATTGCCCAGATGCACGCATCGTAGCCGACGAGCTGCTGCTCGACGGCCGCGACCTCGAAGAGGTCGGGGAGCAGGAGCTCGCGCAGCTTCGGGTGCTCGACGCCACATGACTGCCGGCTGATGCTGAGTACCGCCTCGACGTCGGGCGAAGCGAGCGCTTCGCGCAGGCAACCCATGCCGACCATGCCCGTCGCCCCGAAGAGGATGACCTTCATCGCACGCACCTCTCGGGAGCACTGTCGGGCCCGAGCCCATGCCGGATGTGCGCGGGGGGCTCATTGCGCGGGAGGCCCGTGGCGACGTCTTCGCCAAGGAAGGGCCACATCGCCCTCATGACCTCGCTCCCTTCTTCGACGCGCTGGGGGCGAAACGCGCCGCGAGAACCTGCGTGCGCTGTTCGAGCTGCTCGACTGAGGGCTGGTCCGCGAGCAGCCCGTCGAGCGCGAGGAGGAAGACCTCGGCACTCGTCGAGTCAGCCAGGATGGTGGTGACGCACTCCCGCGCGACCTGTCGATGGAGCGCTTCGCTCTCCGGGTCGATCCGCTCGCATGCCTCCAGGAACTCGCTCCCCATGGGGGCGCCGACCATCTCTCCCCAAGGCTCCATCACCAGCAGCCGGCACACCCCGAGCAGGCGCTCATACGGGCTGCCGGGCCCCTTTGCTGCCTTCCTCGCGTCGGGGTGCCTGGACACCAGCCAGTCCACGAAGACGGCTCGGTAGATGTCCTCTTTGTCCTTGAAGATCCGATACAGCAGCGTGCGCGAGAGCGTGGCGCGCCGGGCGATGTCCTCGAATGACGTCTTGGCGAAGCCGAAGTTGAGGAAGCACCAGCGAGCGGCAACGAGGACCTTCGCGCGTCGGGCTGTTGCTTCGTCGTCTTTCAGTGTCGCTGGCATTGTTGCAATGTGACAACTGGCGCATTTTTTGTCAATTTGACTGAACCCAGCCGCGGTTCGGATGGCTGGCGGGCGAGGCAGGGCTCGTCGCGGCACGCTCGGATGTCTGGTGACGTGCACCTCCGCGGCGCCAACGCGAAGAGGATGGGGGGGGCTGCCAGGGGCCGGTGTGGCGCGCGCGGGCGGGTGCTCCGGCGCTGCGGCTCTCGGGCAGGAGCACTGCGGCGGCCCTCCTGGGGCGTCGCGGCTCACGGCCCTCGGCTGACCGGCTCGGAAGACACGTCGGGGTGGAGAGGCGCCTCCACCCCGACGCAGGGGACTACGGCGTGGCGGACGCGCGGCGCGGCGAGGTCAGCTCGCGCTGCATGGTGTCGTCGCCCACGAGCACGCCATCGGCGAACAGCGTCCGCTCGTTGGGCCCGAGCGACTCGAGCTCCTCGGGCGTGCCCAGCTTGAGGTTGTAGACCTTGCCGTCGTACGGCACGCGCTCGGTGGCCGTGATGAAGGCCGTGCCGGACTCGGTGCGCACCTGGTCCTTCACCTGGACCTTGTCCGCGGGCACCACGAGCCCGGAGGTGAGCAGCACCGGGTGCTTCTCCGTCAGCCGCAGGTCGTGGCCCTGGTCATCGCGCAGCCGCACCAGCGGCTTGGGCTCCCGCCCGAAGATGAAGTCCTGGACCGTCAGCACCCGGCCGCTCGCGTTGGAGCGGACCTTGTCGCCCACCTTCAGCGTCTCGATGGCCGCCCGCGTCCCGTCCGCGAGCGTCACCTTCGTGCCCTCCGCCATGCAGCTGTTGAGCACGTTGAGGTTGAAGGGGTTGGTGGGCAGCGCCGTGCTCGTGAAGGTCGTCAGGCGCGGCACCGCGGCGGCGCCGCCACACGTCGCCATCGAGTAGAGGGTCATCGACATCACCACGGGCTCGTTGACGATCTTCTCCATCGTGCAGCCCGCGCCACCGTTGGCAGTGGTGTTCTGCGAGAGGTTGACCAGCCGCTGGATGCTCGCCGTCTTCCCATTGATGACGAACAGGTCCGACAGGTCCGCGAGCGTCGTGCAGGTGCCGCCCGAGTCCGTCTTGATGAGGCGCATCCGCGTCGTCGTCGGGCCGTTCTTCATCGCCTGGATGACGCAGGGCTGCGACATCGCGCCCGCGTCGAACGTGAGCTGCGTGGGGACGTAGATGTTGGTGATGTCGAAGGTCTGCCCCGCCTGGAACGGGAAGTAGGCCGCGGGGTCTCCCGTCCAGGGGTTGCCCGTCTTGCGCAGCGCCAGCCCCACCGGCTGCTGGGGGTAGGGCGCCAGGGTGCCCTGGGCGTTGGTCACCATGGCGTAGTCACAGTCCGCGCCGCCGCGCAGCTGGCACGTGGTGAGGTTGATGTTCGAGCGGGGCTCGTTGCTCGCGAAGCGGGGGTGGTCCATCGTGAAGCTCACCGGCTCGGGCGTCAGCGTCGTGTCCAGGCTCGCGAACGAGACGTGCTCCTCGCCCGTCTGCTCGTTGTGCGCCACCATCAGCGACTCCACGACGACCTTGCTCTCGGGCGCCATCGACGGCCGCACCGACACCGCCGTGTCGTCGAACGTCTTGCCGTCGTGGTGCTCCTCGTTGGCGCTCTTGGCCAGCACCGTCAGCTTCTTGCCGGACAGGTCACTGTCGTACGCCGTCACGTCCGTGAAGACGTGGGTGGCGCCGCCCGCACACGTGGCGTAGGGGTTGAGGATCAACGAAGGACGGTTGTCCTGCTGCGCCTTGTCCGCCTGCTGCGCCTTGCCGCCGCCCACCGTGCGCGAGTCGTTCACGTGGATGAAGTGGTCGCAGTCCCAGTCGGTGGGCTTGGGGCGCGGGCCGCCTCGCACCGCCTTGGCCCGGGCGACGTCCAGCGTCTTCAGCGCGCGCGCGAAGTCGCGAGCCACCGTCGGTCCCGGCGTGTCCTGGCCACCCTGGGCGACCTGCGCGGCGGCGGCCTCCTGCAGCCGGTGGCGCGCGTACTCGTACTGGTCGTCATCGGCCAGGTCCAGCATCACGAAGTCCTCGTGAGGCGGACGCTTCTGGAAGGCCGCCATCACGACCTCGCGCTGCTCCTCCACCGTCTTGGGCTTGGGCGTGGGCTTGATGACCCAAGGACATCCGGGCAGCAAAGACAGGCATCCTGCGAGAACGACGAGACGTGTCGCGATGCGACTGTGCGTCAAATCCATGAGCTCCCCCTCAGAGCGGGCCTGGTTGAGCCCGGGATAAACACTGTCATACGCTCCGTGTTTAAAAGTCAACGAATGACAAGCCATGGACCTCGCTGGTCAGCCACGACCCGGCCTGTCACATCATGAGCCTTGCCGGGTGCGACACGCGCGGCGAGCCAGGCGCCGGGGCTCGGGGCTCCGGGCGACGAGGGACTCCAGGGGTAGGTGGCGCCACGCGGGCGTTGACTCCCCGCGGCGCATGAGGGACGGGGTGGACATGGCGCAGCAGAAACTCCTCGTCCCGCAGGAGGTCGCGGGAGAGCGGCTGGACCGTTTCGTCTCCAAGCACGTGCCCGGCTTCTCGCTGGAGCGCGCCCGCGCCCTCATCGAGTCGGGCGGGGTGCGCATCCGCGGCAAGAAGTGTCAGCCCACGCGCAAGCTGTGGGGCGGCGAGGAGCTCGAGCTCGAACGGCCGGAGCCCAAGGCCCCCACCCGCCCGCACGTCGAGGGGCCCCCGCTGACGGTGCTCCACGACGACGCGGCCCTGGTCATCATCGACAAGCCGCCCGGCCTCGTGGTGGAGCCCGAGGGCCGCGCCGCCTCCGTGGTGGACCTGCTCGCGAGCCAGCGCCCACCCTTCGACGTGGAGGGCCAGGCGCTGCCCGGCGTCGTGCACCGGTTGGACCGCGAGACCAGCGGATGTCTGGCCTTCGCGCGCACGGACACGGCGGCGGCGGCGCTCCTGCGCGCCTTCCAGCAGAAGCAGGTGGACAAGCGCTACCGGACGCTCGTCCTGGGGCACCCGCCGGAGCACGGGCGCCTGGAGGGGCCCTACACGAGAGACCCGAAGGACCCGCGCCGCTTCACCACCCGGGTGCACTCGGCCCGGCGCGCGGCGCTCTCGTTCGAGGTGCGCGAGCGCTTCGCCGGGGCCGCGCTCCTGGAGGTGGACCTGGACACGGGGCGCACGCACCAGATTCGCGTGCAGCTCTCCGAGGCGGGCTTCCCGGTGCTGGGGGATTCGCTCTACGGCACCGAGGCGGCCCGCGAGCATCCCGCGGCGAAGGCCCTGGGCCGACAGGCGCTCCATGCGTTCCAGCTGGAGCTGCCGGGCCCGCTGAACGGGGAGCGGGTGCGAGTCCAGGCTGCGCTCCCGGAGGACTTCCAGCGCGCCCTGGCGCTCTTGCGTCGCTGACGCGCCGGGCTCCCGTGTTCGACGGGGAGCCCGGGCCGTCGGGGACTACTTCGAGTCCACCACGAGGACCATCCAGCGGTCCGTGGAGTGGTCGATGCGGACGTTGGCGGCGCCCGCCTCCTGGAGCTGCTGCACGATGCTCTCCAGGAACGTCAGGTGCTCCTTGGGCGCGTCCACGAAGACGTTCTTCGGGCCGTTGCTCTTGACCTTCGGCTTCTTGGCCGGGGCGGCGGCGCCGTTGAGGGCCTCCGGGTTGGCGGCGGCCTTGAGCTGGGCGGCGGCGTCATCGGCGGCGGGCTCGGGCGCGCTCTCCACCTCCGGCTCGGGCTCCTCGGCCACCGGGGCGACGGCGGCCACCTCCTCCTCGGCCTCCGCGCGCAGCTGGTTGAAGGTCTTCAGGTTGATGGTCGCCCCGAACTTCGTCTTGAAGGACTCCAGCGCATCCTTGCTGCTGATGTCCGGCTGCTGGCGGAAGAGGGTGAGCAGGAACGCGTGTCGCTCCTGGGTCTGCTCCTGGGACGTCCTCGGCATCTTCTGTGCTCCTGTGAACCGTGAAGGGCGGCGCACCCTAGCCGACCCCTCCCGAGGAGAAAAGGTGGGCGGATGTCGACCGGTCAACGTTTGACTCAAGCAATCAACTTGGCATCTATCTGGTTAAGCGTGGATTTGCCTGTAGAGTGAGTCAATCCAGGAATCTTCCTGGCGTCCGTGGGGAGGGGACCCCGCATGCGCCGAAGGTCGGGTGGAGTCGGACAGCGTGGCCAGGCGGCGGTGGAGAGCGCCATCGTCCTGCCGATGACGGTGTTCGTGTTCCTGGGCGTGCTCCAGTTGGGGCTGGCCCATCACGCGAGGCTGCTCAACGAATACGCCGCGTACAAGGTGGCGCGGTCGGCGAGTGTCTACCGGCTGGACTGCAAGCCGATGGTGCGCGCGGCGCTGATGGCGCTGATTCCGTCGCTGAGCGGGGTGGGGGAGTCAGGCACGCCGCAGGAGCGCTTCACGCGGGCGGCGCGCCGGGTGCTGGGGGAGAACAAGCCGCTGGCCTTCCGCTTCCAGGGCGCCGGTCCCATCCCGTTGGTGCAGGTGGACTACCGGCTGAGCGACTACCGGCCCAACGCCTCCTTCGATTTGCAGCTCACGCCGGACCAGCGGCCCACCCAGGTGCACGTGCGGCTGGCGTACTTCTACGAGTTCCGTGTCCCGTTCGCCGGTTGGGTCATCAGCCGGGTGTGGCTGGCGTCGCAGACGGGGCGGGCGTGGACGCGGGGGGCGGACCCGCTGATGCCGGTGCGGCGCAGGCCGGGTGAGGTGACGACGGCGCGCGAGCGCAGCCCGGATTGGGCCATCGCGCGGATGGGCATCGACCAGGGGTACTTCACGGTGCCGCTGGTCTCGTCGTGGACGCTGCGGATGATGAGCGACCCGCTGCCGGATGTCCCCCTGGAGGGGCAATGCAGATGAGTCCGAGACAGGCTCGCTCGGCGCGGGGCCAGTCCCTGGTGCTGGCCGTGCTGTTGATGCTGGTGGTGGTGCTGACGACGTTCCTCACGTTCGCCATCGGCGCGAGGACGCGGCGCAAGATTCAGCTGCAGGCGATGGCGGACTCCACCGCGTACAGCCTGGCGGTGGCCGAGGCGCGGGCGTTCAACTTCTACGCGTGGAGCAACCGGGCGCTGGTGGCCCACCACGTGAGCATCCTCTCCGTCCACGCGCACCAGAGCTACGTCACCTTCTACGAGGACATGCTCGGCGCCACGGGGCGGAACTTCGACCGCATCGCGGAGAAGCTCCAGCGGCGGTGCGGCGCGGGCGTGAGGGACGCGTGTGAGGGCGCGGCCAACGCGCGGCGCATCCGCGACATCTACTGGCTGAGCGAGTTCGACCCGGCGGGCGGGTTCGGTGCCAGGCAGTGCTCCCCGGTGAATGGCCAGCGGGTGTGCCGCGTGGACAAGGACTGCATGGACGGCAAGACGTGCCTGGATGAGTCGGACCACCACCGCCGTGGCGCCGGCTGGTTCCACGACGAATGGCACCGCAAGGACAACAGCAACAGCTGCCTGCGGATGGTGGAGGGCTCGAGGGACCACTTCAAGAAGGTGCAGTACCTGCGCTCCCGGCAGCTCATGGTGGATGCGCAGCTGCGGATGATGATGACCGGCGAGGCGGAGGACGCCCGGCTGTCGAAGGGCGGCAACGAGCAGTTCCTGCTGCGCGCCAACACCGAGATGCGGGTGGAGCGGCAGGGCGAGGACATGTACGTCCGCCCGCCGACGCAGCAGTCCCTGCCCCAGTTGATGGTCGCGATGACGGCGCCGGAGCTGCGCGCGGAAGCAGGCGCGGGGCAGGTCTCCCTGTCGTATTACAAGGACGCCCTGGACAACGGCCTCGAGCTGCGGCTCCACCGCGACTACGACGAAATCCTCTCCGCGACGCGCTACCCCAGCTTCATCACCCGCCGCGGCTATGAGCAGGGCGGCGAGTCTCCCTCGGCCAACGACAAGGACACGAACCTGGTCCGCCTGGAGCGGGGGGCCCAGCTCGCCGCGAGGAGCCATGGCGCCACGGTGACCACCGTCCTCGTCAACCACGGGACCACCCGCTACACCACGAACAGGGGTGGCACGGGCGAGGACCCCGGGCTCGCCAATGCCCACAACCCGTCCATCAACGTGGGGTTCCCCTTCCACCACGGCGCGGCGAAGCCGAGGGCGGGGACGCAGCTGGCGAAGCTGGCGCACCGGGCCCGGCACGATTTCAAGGAGGACATGGGCGATGGGGATGGCCTCGCGAGCGAGGACCACGGCCGCGTGAGCAGCACCTACCGGCTCGGCTCGGGGGAGACGTTCTCCCAGACGACGGTCATCCAGCCTGGCCGCAACGGCATCTGGGCCGACCCCCATGACCATGACCTGAACGGGGACGCGTCCCAGCACAGCCATCACATCTTCCATGGCGACCTGATGCGCAGGACGGGGCACGGCCGGGAGCTGGGTGACTGCGACGGCCCACGCTGCGCGGGTCCCCGGCGCGGGTTCTACCGCGGGCACATGCGCTTCAAGCTGGCCCGCGTGGAGCGTGACGTGGACCTCTGGAACATGCCGCGCACGCTGACGCTCATCACCCGACCTGTCGCGGAGCAGCGCCCGACGTCCGCGGAGGACCTCCGCATGCCCTGGGACTTCGACTTCCGCGCCCGGCTGCCGGGGCCCGTCCGCTTCTCCACCTGGAAGGCGCCGGGGGACTTGGCGGCGGGGGAGCGGATGGCCGCGCTCGCCGGAGGGCTCGTCTACTTCCACAAGCCCCGGGTCCTGCTCGCCAGTGAAATCGACGAGGAGTACGGCGAGCCCCCCAACCTCTGGAATCCCTTCTGGCGCGCCAAGCTGCACCCGGTGAAGCAGACGGATGCCAGGGACGCGGCCGAGCAAGGCCACCCCGCGACGTACTTCGTCCTGTTGGATCTCCACCGATGGTCCGCGCTCAATTACTGACGAGACGGGAGCACGCCCCATGAAGAACCCACGCGCGCGCGGTGCCGCGACCGTGGAGCTGGCCCTGGCGATGCTCGTGCTCGTCCCGGTGCTGCTCTATGCCTTGTACGCCGGTGAGGCGTTCATCGCGTCCACGCGGGCCCAGGAGGCGGAGATGATGGCCACCTGGAACCTGACGGCCCACCTGGGGCACGACTACGCGGTGGGCTACACCGGCGCGGACAAGGCGGACGACGACGGCGCCTTCGGCTTGCAGCGCCAGGTGACCTCCGTGACGGGGCCTCGGGTGATGAAGGCCCTGGCGGGGATGGACAGCTTCGGGCGCGCGGGCTCGTCGCCCGCGAAGCGGCGCATGGTGGTGGCGGAGCAGGAGCTCACGGACGTGCGCTGCGAGCCGGTGGACGTGCGTGCCTACGCACAAGGTCGGCTGCTGACCTTCGATGGCGTGGGCGCCAAGGTCCGCGCCTACCTGCATCGCGGCAGCTACATGGCCTGCCGCGCGCAGGTGGAGGTCCAGTCGTCGTTCCTCCCCGCGAGTCTGCCGCAGGCCGTGCGCGGCGGCATGTCCGTCTGCGGAATGGGGCGGTCCCTGAGCGGCTGTCGTCCCGGACAGAAGGCTCCGGGTGCACGAGACCCTGGCTTCATGGTGCTCACCGACGACTGGGCGCTGGAGGATGCGCGCGAGAGCCCGGTGACCACCGCGGAGCATGCCCGGAATCGCAAGTACGCGAACGTCGGCGAGGCCGTCTACATGAACACGCCCACGCGGCTGCATCCGAAGGACGTGCTCACGGACAAGGCCATCGGCACGCAGCAGGTTCGCGAGGCCATGCTGTTCCTGTTGGATACACCCAAGGACTTCGGGAACACGTCCGAGTTCAGGTTCGGGTTCTTGAACCCCTCCAAGCAGATGCAGCGGTTCGACGTGGACCGCCCGGGCCGGGAAGAGATGGGGCACCTGACCCCGTGGGATGACGACGACCACCGGGACATCGCGCCAGGCAGCGAGGCGAACCGCTCGCCGCACAACTACCTGGGACATGAAGACGCGAACTACAACCGGCCATGAGCACACGCACACGACGCCGATTCGTGGTGGCACTGGGCCTGAGCGCCGTGCTCGGCTCGTCGCTGGGCCGGCTCTACACGGCCCGGCTCGACGCGGAGCCCGTCGAGCCGATGGACTCCGAGCTCCTCGCCGGACCCTGGGAGCAGGAGCCCTCGGCGCCCCCGGTGCCGAGTCGCGTGGCGCGCTCGGGAGAGGATGCACGGCGTCTGGGGCAGGCCGGGTTGAAGCGCCGGCTGCCCTTGCCTCCGCGCGCGGGGCGGAGGGTCCCCATCGGTCAGCAGCTCGACGCGCACGGCGTGCCCATGAACCTGGCGGCCTTCGAGACCCAGGCGTCGCTGGAGGACGTGTTCGCCTTCTACTCGCGGTACTTCGAGTCGAAGGGGTGGCCGCACGGGCGGCTGGTGGTGCCAGAGGGGTTGGTGCCGTATCCGGCGCTCGGCGCGACGCTGTTCGACGAGGGACTCCAGCTCACGGTGATGGTGATGCCGCACCATGACGACAAGGGGCTCACGGTGGTGCTCGGACAGGCGGACATGGAGGCGTGGCGGAGCGGCTCGCGCGGCGAGGACCTGGCGGACCTGCCGCCCTATCCGGGCACGCATCCTTTGGCGGTGCGCTCGAGCGGCGAGGGCAGCGAGGCCGTCACGGTGAGCTTCGACACGGCCGACCCGCTGACGAAGGTGGAGGCGTTCTATCGCGGCGCCCTGGCCGAGCAGGGCTACGCGGAGCTCCCGGAAGAGGATGTTCCCTCGGAGCCCGCGGAGGGCGCGCGGCGGTTGCGCTTCTCCACGCGCGCGGGACGGCAGTGGAGCCTCGCGCTCTCACGAGAGGGCGCTCGGACCGCCATCACCGCGCAGGGCCTGGCGCCGGATGCCGTGTCCACATCGGACGCGAGCGAGAACGAGGGGGGAGCTCCATGAAGCCCATCACCCGACGCCGCGCCTCGCAGAGGGGCCAGGCGATGATGGAGTACACGCTGCTGCTCACGCTGATGGTGCTGAGCACGATGCTGGCGTTCGGCGGATGGCCGTTCACCCAACGGCTCTTCCAGGCGCTCCAGTCCTACGTGGACCTGTACTTCTTCGCCCTCGACCTCGCGGTGGGTTGAGCCGCGCGAGCGGTGGCCCGTCCGGCTCCGGAGCGAGCGGGGGACCGGGGCCCGCTGGCCGTCGGCGAGGCGCGCCGCGGATGGCCAGGATTGAGAGTCATGGAGACCGCTGCCGAGACGAGCCGCTCCGCCCACGCGTCGCCGTGGGTGGACATCTCCGTGCCGCTGCGCGACGGCATGGTGCACTGGCCGGACAACCCCGAGGTGCGCATCACCCGCTCCCAGGACTTGGACAAGGGGGACGACGCCAACGTGTCGGACCTGTCCTTCGGCGCGCACTCGGGCACCCACGTCGACGCGCCCGTGCACTTCGTCAAGGGCGCCGAGGGCGTGGACGCGCTGTCCTTCGACCGGTTGATAGGGGCGGCCCGCGTGCTGGAGATTCGCGACGCGCGCGCCATCCAGGTGGAGGAGCTGAGGGGCCACGCGATTGAGTCGGGGGAGCGGCTGCTCTTCAAGACGGCGAACTCCGCGCGGCGGTGGCCCTCCCAGCCGTTCCAGCCGGACTTCGTGTACCTGTCGCTGGACGGCGCGCGCTACCTGGCGGAACTCGGCGTGCGCACGGTGGGCATCGACTACCTGTCCATCGGCAGCCCGGACGAGGGCGTGCCCACGCACCGGGCCCTGCTGGACGCGGGCATCTGCATCATCGAGGGACTGGATTTGTCCCAGGTGCGCGAGGGGACGTACGAGCTGGTGTGTCTGCCCTTGCGAATCGCGGGGGGCGACGGGGCTCCAGCGCGCGCCATCCTCCGCGCGCGCTGAAGGGCCTGGGTCATGCGGCGGGGGCGCGGCGCTTGCGGCGCAGGAAGAAGGCGAAGCCCATCATCGTCGGCAGCAGCATGCCCCCGCCGACCATCAGCTTGACCCGGTGCCGCTGGGGCACGGCCTGGGCGTAGAAGGGGCGCTCGGCGCGCACCTTCGCGAAGTTCGGCTCCAGGCACGACGCCCCGAAGGACCACGTCACGTTGTCGATGCGCGCGCCGTTGCGGATGTACGTCAGGTACAGGCGCTCGAACAGCGCCTGGTCGCGGTTGGCGGCGTGGAGCGCGGCGTGGCACAGCGTCATGGCGTAGGCCTGACTGCGCGGAGGCAGCAGCTCCGCGCCACGCTGCGCGAGCCGCGCGGCCACGAGCCGGTAGTGGAAGCGCTCGGTGAGGGGAGGGCCGTGGAGGGTCGCGAGCCGCTGCTCCTCCGCGCCGAGGAGCGACGCGCGGGGGAACATCGCCCGGGCCCGCTTCTCGTCGTCGGTGGCGTCTCCTTCCTCGTCGTCCCGGTCATAGTTCGAGACGTCGTAGTTGCCGTCCACCCAGCCCCAGTCCGGCGCGGCCTCGGTCCCCAGCAGGCGCATGCCCTCGGAGCGCGCGAGCTTCGCCGCCGCGAAGAGCGCCTCGGCCCGGTCCAGGTCGTCCCACGCGCTGTCGGCGCGCCGCAGCGCCTCCACGTACCGGCGCGCGGCGTCCTCCACCGCCGTGCCGCGGAAGGCCTCCAGCGACTCGTCGAACCGGCCCTCCCTCAGGAGCCGCCGCGCGAGCAGCAGGTGGAGCCGCTCGGGCATCCCGAGCGACGTGTTGCTGGCGGCGATGCTGTCGGGTGACTCCGGCTCCGACTCCGGCGCCAGGTCGCAGTGGCTCTTCTCCGTGCGCGGGTGCGCGGCCGCGAAGCGCTGGAGCTCCTCCATGCTCAACGTCCGCTCCGCGACGTAGGCGACGTCCGGCCAGGAGCAGCCCGCCCACAGCCGCTCGGCGGCGCGGATGAACTGGCCCTGCGTCAGCGCGAGCACGCCGCGCTCTCCCTCCGCGCGGCACAGGGGCCGGGAGGTGTCGTCCAGGTACCAGTCATGCCACCACTCCCGCTCGGGGAGCCCTCGCACGGCCTCGGCCAGGTACGTCTCCGCGGAGGCGGCGTCGCCCCGGCGCAGCGCGAGCTTGGCCTTCACCCAGGAGGCCAGCGGTGTCTGCTCGGAGGCGACGAAGCGCTCGGCCAGGTCGAAGCGGCCCGCGCGCCAGGCGCCCGCGGCCAGCCGGTCCGCGCCCGCCAGGTTCGGCACCGCGGCCAGCGCGTCCAGCACCATGCCGAGCCCTCCGGCCGAGGGCTCCTCGGTCCACGCGTACTCGCGACCGCGCGTCCACACGAAGGTGGCCATCAGCCGCTGCGCCAGCGGGTCCTTCAGCGCGACCTGGAGGCGCGCGGCGTCTCGGGCGAGCGCTCGCGCGACGAAGAGCAGCGACACCTCCGCTCCGCCGCTGCCGTGCGAGGCCTGCTCCGCGTACAGCTTGATGGCGCCCACGTCGTCCCCCCGCTGGAGCAGCACGCGCGCCTGCATGCCCAGGCTGGAGACCGCGAGGCCCAGCGGGTCGTCGAAGCCCTCGCGCACCAGCTGCCGGGTGAGCTCGAAGCCGTATTGCGCGTCCTCCTCGAAGCCGACGCCCGCGTTGCGGCCCAGCATGTACGCGGCGAAGGTGGAGAAGCGGCGCCGCTCCGCGGTCGGCAGCGCGAGCACCTCGAGGAAGCGGGCCCGCGCCGTCTCGGCGTGTCCTTCGTTGAAGGCCTTGGCGCCCGCCAGGTACAGCTCGGTCTCCCGCGCACCACCACCCTGACGCGCGTCGGGGGGCTCGTCGTAGAACTCGTTCACCGCGAACACGTCCGTGGGCTTCGGCAGGAGCCGGTGGACCTCGAGCGCGAAGAGCCCACCCGGAAGCTCGCCGAGCGTGAGCGCGCGGTCGGCGAGGAGGCGGTCCTGGAAGCCGGGGCCACAGGCCTTCGCGGAGCGGATGGGGGTCAGGCAGACCAGGATGACCACGGCGGACAGCAGGCTACGGAGCCACAAGGGACACCTCGTTTCCCCGCACGAAGCCGACGACGCGTCGCTCGCCGGCGCGCAGGCGGGGAGGCTTGCGCGCCACGAGGGAGCTCCCCAACGGGGCATAGCCGCCCACGCCGTCGAGGACCTCCAGGTTTCCAGAAAGGGTGAGCCGGGCGGGGGCCACGCCGTCCACGCGGCCCGTGTTCTCGAGGACGATGTCGAGCGTGCCGCCGCCCGCGTCCACCAGCCGGGGCTCCACGCGGGGCGTCAGCGGCTCCTGGCGGAGGACGGCGGTCAGCGTGGACGGGCTCCAGGCCTCCGGGTCGCCCGCGTGGCCCCACCGGAACCACACCAGCCCCTTCACGCCCTTCACCGGACGCGCGCGCAGCTCCGTGAGGAAGCGCGAGACGTCACGGGGCTCGGAGACCAGGGGCGTGCCGTCGCGCAGGCGCACGCGGTAGGTGGGCAGCGCGACGTGGAAGGGCCGGCGCGTGGCCCGGGCCCAGCGCTCGATGAAGCCGCGCGCCTGCTCGGGGGTGAAGAGGGTGGGGGCGCGGATGGCGTGCACCTGGACGACGAGGTCGTCGGGGATGGCTGCCAGGCGCTCCAGCTCGGGGGAGCCCGCCCACGTGGGCAGCGCGGTGATGGACAGGGGCAGCTCGCCGAGCAGGCTCCGTTCACGCTCGAGCCAGTCCGCGTACGCGGGCAGCGCGTGGGTGGCGCAGTCGTGGTCCAGCTCCACGCCTCGCACGCGCACGCCGCGCGCCTTCCAGTCCCGGGCGATGGAGGCGACTTCTTCCAGGGAGATGCCGTCGAGGGGCGCGGTGCCATCCACCCGCATCACCGCCACCACGTCGCGCCCCGTCTTCGCGAGGGCCGCGACATCCACCGTGATGGAGACGGGCGTGCGTGCGCCGCCGGAGCGCTCCCTCGCGAGCACGCGCAGCGCGCCCAGCTCCGAGGGCATTGCCGCGAGGGACTCGACGAGCGTCGGGCTCCAGTCCCGTTGCCACACGTAGGCTTCGTGCCCGAGCGGCGGCGGCGGGGGCGCGCGCGTGCAGCCGAGCATGAGGCACAGCCCCATGAACGAGATGCTCGCGAGTCGGCGCGACGAAGACAGGTGTGGGGTGCGCATGGTGAGACGACACGCATCGCTGGAGTGGATGCGATGTCTCATGGTGCCACAACCGAGGCGCGCAAGCTGCGCGCGCGTGTGCCCCGGTTTGTCTCGGGTCATGAGACTGCGTGGAGCCCCAGGGATTCGTCGCCGCGCGAGCGAGGAGGCGAGCACTTCGCCCGTGTCCCGACGGCGCGGAGCGGGAGTGGGAGCCTGGGTTGGGTTGCCCGGCATGGGGGGCCGCGCGCAGGACGAAGGTGACGGACGCCCGAAGGTCCAGAGCGGGCGGTGCTTGTCTTTCCTGGTGGCGGCCGGGGTTCGCGGTCGCGAGTTGCCCACGCGGGGGCATTGGCCCGCCGCGGGCCCCCGGGCGTCGGAGGTCGCGCGCCGATGCGAGTGCTGAGACGGTGCTCAGGGTTCGCCCTGGTGCTTCAGTTGGGCGGTGGTGGCGGGTTGCTGTGGTCGCAGTGCAGGAGGGAGGGCGGGTCGAAGCAGGTCAGCCGCTGGTCGTTCAGCGTGCAGACGCCTCGGGGCGTGTTGGTGCAGCGCACCTCGGTGCGGCTGGCCTTGCAGTCGAAGCCGCACGCAATCGCCTCGGAGGCGTTGAGGCAGCGGGCCGCGGGGGTGGCCTGCGCGTAATCATGGATGACGCTGTCGGGTGGGTCCCAGCAGACGAGCCTGCCGAAGTGCGTGTCGCACAGCCCGTAGGGCGTGGAGTTGCACGCCACCTCGCCATTGAAGATGCGGCAGTTGAAGCCGCAGTCGACCTTGCCGCGCACCGCCTTGCACTCGGGGCGCACCGGGGTGCGGGGAGGATGCTGGATGGCCACCCGGGGCGGGTCCCAGCAGTGGACGTCATCCTGGAGGACCTGACACGTCCCATAGGGCGTCTGGGCACAGCCCGCCTTCGAGCCGCTGGTCCTGCACTGGAAGCCGCACAGCTCGCGCCCCTGGGCGGTGATGCACTGCGGCCTGGGCTGCTCCGGAGGCGGCTTGGGCGCGGGGGTGACCTGGGGCGGCGTTGGCGGCGCTGCGGTCCACAGCAACAGGGCAATCAAGGGGAGCATGTGGCCCCCCGACGAACGTCACCGCCGTTTATTCAAACGGTCGGCTGGAGGGCCGCTGTGCGCTCAGCGAGCCCGGGAGCCATGGGGACGTGGCCCCCCGGGACGACGCGCGCCACCGGGGCCTCGGGGCGCGGGGGCCTGGGACTCACGCGGTGCGTCGTCCTGCTCGCGTGCGCCCTCGCGCTGACGTCGAGCGGCCTCGGCGGGCGTCTCGGGAGGAACGAGCGCGTGCGGGCCACGGCCGATGAGGTCCGCGCGGCCGGCCTGCTTCAGGGCCTCGCGGGCCAGGGGCCAGTGCTCGGGGTTCCAGTAGAGGAGCAGGGCCTTCTGGAGGCGCTTCTCGCGCAGACCCTGGGCCGTGTAGACGGGCTCCATCTTCAGCGGGTCGATGCCGGTGAAGTACATGGCCGTCGCCATGGCCATGGGGGTGGGGATGAAGTCCTGCACCTGACGGGGGCGCTTGCCGTTCTTCTTCAGCCACAGCGCCAGGTCCACCATGTCCTCCAGGGTGGAGCCCGGGTGTCCGCTGATGAAGTAGGGGATGTCGTACTGCTCCTTGCCGGCTTCCTCGCTGGCGCAGGCGAACATCTGCTGGAAGCGCTCGAAGCTCTCGATGCCGGGCTTCTTCATCTTCTCCAGCACGCGCGGCGAGACGTGCTCGGGCGCGACGGAGAGCTGGCCGCCCACGTGGTGCGCGGCGAGCTCCTTGACGTATTCAGGTGAGCGCTCGGCCAGGTCGTAGCGCACGCCGCTGGCGATGAAGACGTGCTTGACGCCGTCCTCCTCGCGCACGTCCTTCATCAGGCTGATGAGGGGGCCGTGGTCCGTCTGGAGGTTCTCGCACACGCCCGGGTGCACGCAGGACAGCTTGCGGCAGCGCTTCTCGATGTCCTCGCTCTTGCACTTGAGCTTGTACATGTTGGCGGTGGGGCCGCCGAGGTCGGTGATGGTGCCGCGGAAGTCGCCCATGCGGCGCAGGGCGCGCACCTCGCGCAGGACGCTCTCCGCGGAGCGGCTCTGGATGACGCGGCCCTCGTGCTCGGTGATGGAGCAGAAGGTGCAGCCGCCGAAGCAGCCGCGCATGAGGACGATGGAGTGCTTCACCGTCTCGTACGCGGGGATGCCCTCGCTCTTGTAGAGGGGGTGGGGGACGCGGTTGAACGGGAGGTCGTACAGCTCGTCCATCGCCACCGTGGCCTTGCCGGAGGCGGTGTCACCCACGCCGTCCTCGAGCGGGAGGGCGGGGGCGTTCATGAAGATGGCGCGGTTGCCGTGGCGCTGCGCGAGGGGGCGCGCGTTGCCGGGGTTGGTCTCCATCTGGAAGTCGCGGCTCATGACCGCGAAGGCCTGCTTGTCGGAGACGACGGCCTCGTAGGGCGGGAGGACGACGGTCTTGCGGTCGGCGGCGCGGCGGGCGGGGTCGGCTTCGTGGGCGCGCATCTCCTCGTCGTTGATGAGGTAGGCGGTGCCGCGCACGTCGCGGATGTCCTGGATGCGCTCGCCGTTCCGCATCCGGTCGGCGACCTCCATGATGGGGCGCTCGCCCATGCCGAAGACGAGCAGGTCGGCCTTGGCGTCGAAGAGGATGGAGCGGCGGACCTTCTCGCTCCAGTAGTCGAAGTGGGCGATGCGGCGGAGGCTGGCCTCGATGCCGCCGAGGACGATGGGGACGTCGGGGTAGGCCTCGCGGCAGCGCTGGGCGTAGACGATGGTGGCGCGGTCGGGCCGGCAGTTGGTGCGGCCGCCGGGGCTGTACTGGTCGGCGGAGCGGTTCTTCTTCTGCGCGGTGAGCCGGTTGAGCATGGAGTCGAGGTTGCCGGCGGCGACCCCGAAGAACATGCGCGGTGGGCCCAGGGCCTTGAAGGGCTCGGCCGAGTGCCAGTCGGGCTGGGGGATGAGGCCCACCTTGAAGCCCCGGCCCTCGAGGAAGCGGGCGATGAGCACCGGGCCGAAGGCCGGGTGGTCCACGTACGCGTCTCCCGTCACGATGATGATGTCGCACTGTTCCCAGCCGCGCGCCTGCATGTCGGCGCGGGTGATGGGCAGGAAGGGATGGGCGTAGCGCGTCGTCTGGGCCATGGCGGTGGGGCGGCGTCGGCGGGGGGCTTCTCTCCTAAACACCCCCAGGCGCCCGAAGCAAACAGGGCGGGGCGCGGGTGTACACCCAAGAGGGGCACAGGTCCTACACCCTTGCTTGGTGGGGGATGGAGGTGGCGCAATCGCCGCACCGCCTCCAGGAGCGTCCCACCCGGACGGCCGGAGGGGGTGACTCGAAATCCAAGGCTCCGGAGCGCAGGCGGAAACGGGCACGCGGCCCTCCGTGGAGGGCCCGCGTGTCGGCGTAGGTCAGGCCACGGCGGAACGCTTCACCCGCTCATACTGGCCCGCGAGGATGTCCAGATAGTTGCCGTTCTCCACCCAATCGAGCAGGTGCATGACCCTCCAGGCCACGAAGGGGTGACTGGAGTCCATGGTGAGGAGTGTCGCCAGCAGGCCATCGAACCAGCTCGACTCCTCCATTCGGGCCAGCTCGCGTGCCTGCTGTACGAAGGGCGCCAGCTTCATTTTCGTCCGATTCACGGTGCCGGGCCTGTTGCCGCCGGCCAGCCGCATCAACACCCCGAGCGATGCGGCCAGGTCACGACAGCCCAGCAGCCCTGCGCGGTCTGCGGTCAGCTCGGAACACCGCGCCCATTTGTAGAGGGCCTTCTGGAGCGGAAAGCTCAGCAGCTGCCCCACACTTCCCAGCAGCCGGCTCCCGCCCGCGAGCACCGTCGCCACGGAGCGGTAGAGCACGTGGTCCGCATGCAGGTGTCCCAACTCATGCGCGAGCACTGAAACCACCTGGGTGTCGTCCAGATGGTCCAGCAGTGCCGCGTGCACCATCACCGTGGGCTCCTCCACTCCGAAGGTGGCCGCGTTCGCGTACGGCGACTCGGTCAGGAACAGCGAAGGCGTGTAGGGAATGTCGAGCCGGCGACGCGCCACGTCCAGCAGCCCCGCCAGCTCCGGGAACTGATCCTTTCCACAGCGGACGGAGGTGGAGAGGTTGACGAGCCGCATGCTTCGCTCACCCAGGTTTGCGAGTAACCAGCGCATCAGGGCGGGAAACCCCGGGAGGGACTTGAGTGCCTGGAGGGTTGCCCGGTCCAGTGCATGTTCATAGGCCGTGGAGCTGAGGTTCGTCAGCGCTTCGTCGGGCCTCAGGAACAACGCCTTGTTGCACGCCCCGCATTCGCAGTGCGCGAGGTCCATCACCGCCGACGCAATCCGGACCCGGTTGCGCCGGCCGCAGTGACGACATTCGATCAGCCGGACAGGTGCGTCGGTCGTATCCGGCCAGAGCGCCGAGACGAGGTCCTCGTTCATCGCCGCATCCCGCGGCGCGCGGGGCTCAGCCGGATTTGCGGACATGGGCATCCACCACGGAGTGAGAGGTGTTGGTTTCCCCGGGAGGGGCGAGCTCACGACGCTTCTTCAACTCCCGGACGCAGCGGTCCCCCACGCGTTGGGTGAGGACCTTGTTCATCGAGGAGCCCACCGCGATGCCCACCAGCGGCAGCGCGCGCAACAGCCCCTTGGAGACGGACAGGAGCGCCAGCTTCGTCATCACGCTCACGAGCATCTTCGATGCTTCCCGGGGGGCGTACTTCCAGAAGGCGACGCCCTGGGTCTCCGCGAGGTCCAGCACTGCGTTGCGGTCCTTCTTCGCGTCGTAGGTGCTCACCGAGGCGAGCAGGAAGGCGAGTTGCCGCTCGTCTTCTCGCGTGATGTCGAAGCCGTGGAGGTGGCTGAGGACCAGTGCCATCTCCACCTCGAACTTGAGCATGAAGCACATGTCCGCGAGGGTCCCGCCCAGCGCGGCCACCAGCGTTCCCGCGCCCGGAACCAGCGCGGGCAACGCGGCAAGTCCTCCCGAGAGGGCGGAGCGGTTCGAGAAGTGCCGCACCACCGCGAGCGAGGCGTCCTCACGCACGGCGTCCTCGCTCGGGAGCTTCTTGTCGCGCGCCTTCGCCAGCTCCTGCTTCGCCATCAGCACGAGGCTGTCCGTGTCCGCGAGGATGCGCTCGACGGCTGTGAGGAGCTTGCGCCCCTGTTCAGGGTCCTCGACTTCTTTCATGGTGTCCCCCCATTGGAATGGCGGCCTGGCGCGTGAGCGAGAGGCCGTGACGGAGACGCTGGCGGACCCTCGTCCGGACTGTCAAGCCGAGCACGGGTGAGTACACCGAGACTCTGTTGGCGGGTGCATTGACGTGGATCCACGCCTCCCCTACCTTCGCGCGCCCGTACCCGGCCTGGGCCGAGGGGCCCGGGGCCCGCCGACATGACGCACCGGACGCACAACGAGGTCTCCGAAGGGCGCCCCGCGCCACGGAAGGATGACTCCGTCCGCGAGCTTCACGTCGAGTACGACGACGCGCCCATCCCACCGAAGTCCCCTCGCACTGTCCCCGAGGACCTCCCGCGCTCGCCCAATCCGCTGCTGGCCCTCTCCCGCGCCAGGTCACAGCGCCCGAAGCCTCCTGCTCCGCGCACGGACGCCCCCGCACCCGAGGAGCCACCGGCTCGCGATGTCTCCGCGCCCTCGGATGTCACCGCGTCCGAGCGTCAGGTCATCCAGGCCGCCGTCGCCACCGGGAAGCGCCGCGAGGCCTGGCGTCCTCCCGAATACCTCCCCGAGGACTTGAGCGACGCGCTCCTCTCCGAGCGCAGCCAGTACCGCGCCAAGCTGCTCCAGGACGTGCGTCAGGTCTCACTCCAGGGCCCCGGCGTGTTGTCCCTCGTCCCCGTGCCCGCCGCGGACCCGGACTGGTCCGGTGGCTCGCTGCTCGGCTTCCTCGGTGAGGAGTGCGTCTTCGGCGGAGACGTCGTCCACCTCGACTTCGAGTCCGGCCGCGTCTTCGCCGCCCCCGACCACGGTGACGACGTGGACCGCCGCGCCCTCGCCGCCGACCGCTGGTGCTATCGGCCCTATGACTTCGCCGAGGCGCTCTGCACCGCCGCGTCCGCGTACGAGGACCGGCAGCCCGCGCTCCATCAGTCCCTGCGCCGCGCCAGTGGCGACGAGCCCGCGCCCACGCCGCGTCCCCAGGACGCCGAGCTCCTCCCGACCGACCGTCTCTGGGCCCAGCCCTGGGGCTGCATCTGGGGCCCCCCCGGCACCGGCAAGACGACCGCCGTCGCCGACCTCATCGCCCGCGCCCTGCGCGCCTTCCCCAACGAGCGCATCCTCGCGGTGGCCCCCACCAACCGCGCCGCCGATGAGCTCGTCCTCCGCGTCAGCGCCCTGCTGGAGCGTCAGCCCATCCCCCTGCGTCCCCTGGCGCGCAGCATCTTCCGCGGCGGCACCGGCGCCAGCGACGCCCTGGCGAAGCTGCCCACCGTCACGCTCGAGGACACCAAGGGCGGCAAGCTGCGCGCGAGCATCGAGGAGCGCGAGCGCGAGCTGTACCTCCAGCGTGTCCGAGGCGGCCCCGCGCACGAGCTCGCCAAGCTCCAGGCGGAGCTGCGCGGCCTGCGCGGCAAGATGAAGGACCCCACCTTCAAGGAGGCGGAGAAGGGCGACTGCCCCCTCATGGTCCTCACCGTCCACCGCGCCCTGCGACTGGTGTCGGAGCTCGAGGGCAAGTGCACCTTCGCGCGACTGGTCGTGGACGAGGCCGGCATGGTGACCCGCGCCGCCACCGCGCTCATGGCCCCCCTGGCCGAGCGCGTGACGCTCGCTGGAGACCCCAAGCAGATCGGCCCCGTCAGCCGCGCGGCCGAGGGCGCCGGACGCGGCTCCCAGAAGTGGCTGCGCGCCAGCGGCCTGTCCCACCTGGAGGACGCGGTGCGCGACGCCACGCGCCCGGACGTGCTGCTGCTGCGCACCCAGCACCGCATGCACCCGGACATCGCCCGCGTCGTCAGCCACTTCTGCTACGGCGGCGCGCTCGAGGATGGCGACATCGTCAAGGCTCGCGCCGAGAAGGCCCCGCCCGTGCCCGCGTTCGCCGGGACGCGCGCGGGATGGGTGGTGCTCGATGGCCTCAGCCGCGACGCGAAGCGCCTCACCCACGGCCGAGGCGAGACGGGCTCCGGCTACCAGCGCGAGCTGTCCGCCGAGCTCGCCGTGTCGCTCGCCCGCGAGGCCGTGCGCGCCGGCCTCAGCGTCCTGTGTGTCACGCCCTATCGCGCGCAGGCCTCGCTCCTGCGCAGGCTCGGCAACTCCGCGGGCTTCCGGGGCGACGCGTTCAGCGCCTCCACCATCCACCGTCAGCAGGGCACCCAGTACGACGTGGTGCTGGTGGACACCGTGGCTGGAGGCCGGCCTTTCCCACCCCACACGCTGGTGCCGATGCTCAACGTGGCCGCCAGCCGCGCGCGCGACTACCTGTTGGTGCTCGCCTCGCGCGACGAGGCCCGGGGCGCCACCATCCCCCAGCGCTTCCTCTCGCTCTTGCCGCGTCTGCGAGTCCTCCCCGGCTCGCCGCTCCGCCTGGAGGCGCTGCCCCTGCCGCGCGAGGCACCGCCTCCGCCGCCACCACCTCCCGCCGCGCCCACGAGCCTCGGCGGCGAAATCGAGGGCTCGCGTCCCACGCGGCCCCTGTTCACCCACGAGCAGGTGTCCCTCTTCGAGCGCCGCTTCGATGACGGACACCACCTGGTGCGCGGGGTCGCGGGCAGCGGCAAGACGTACGTCCTGGCCCACTGGGTGGCGCGCTATCTGTTGGAGCACGAGGACACGCAGGTGCTCGTCTCGTTCTTCAACCGCGCGCTCTCGCCCCTGGTGGAGAAGTTGTTGGTGGAGGCGATTGCCCAGCGCGCCGGCCGCGAGCGTGTGCGAGCGCTCCGTGCCCGGGTGACGGTGAAGCACGTGGGCGCGCTGCGCCGCGTGGAGCCCGAGTCCTTCGACGGGGTCTTCGTCGACGAGGCCCAGGACATGGACGTCCGCGCGCTCGCCATGCTCCACGCGTTGGTGCGTCCCCACGTCGCGCAGGATGGCAAGCCGGTGCGCTGTCTCCAGTTGTTCATGGACGACTCGCAGAACGTCTACGGCCAGGTCCCCATCGAGGCGCTCAAGGAACAGCTCCCGGAAGGGCTGTCCTTCCGGGGCCGCACCCGCATCCTCAAGGAGACCTTCCGCGCCACGCGCGACATCCTCGACGTGGCCTTCAACGTGGTGCTGGACCCGCTGCGCCAGCACGGCACCAGCGACCCGGGCATGCGCGAGTACATGAAGGCCGGAGAGCTCGCCCGCGAGGGGCTCCTGTGGCTCCCCGAGGAGACGCTGGAGGGGCTCTATCGCGTGCAGTCCACCGAGCGCGGCGGCGTGCTGCCCCAGGTGCGCGGCTTCGCCTCGGGCGCGAGCGAGGCCCGGCAGGTGGCCAAGGAAGTGGCGCGGCTCATCCGCGACGAAGGCGTGCACCCCGGCGACATCCTCGTCGTCGCGCCCGTCATGCCATCGCAGTACACGGAGGCCCTCAACCGGGCCGGCGTGCCCGCGCACGCCTACGGTGGCAAGGGCGGCCGCGACGTGACGGACTTCCGCGTCAGCGGCGTGGACCACGTGCGCGCCACCACCGTGTTCTCCTGCAAGGGCCACGAGTGCCCCGTCGTCTTCTTCGCGGGCCTGGACGCGTTGGACACCGTGGAGAACTGGATGGCCGGCGCGAAGGAGCGCAACGCGCGGGAGAACGAGCGCATCCGCCGCGCCATGTTCTACGTGGGCGCCACCCGCGCGATGAAGCGCCAGTACCTCACTGGCGTGAAGGGCGCGCGCTTCCTGCGCGTCGCCGCGTCCTACGTGGAGACGCTCTCGGGCCTGTCTCCCCCCGAGGCCGAGGCCGGCAAGTCCCCCTGAAACGACGAAGGCCCCGGCGCCGCACCCTCGCGACACCGGAGCCTTCTGTCCTCAGCGCACCGGGTGATTACTGATTCACGCGGACGGGGGCCGCCGTCTTCCGGACCGTCGGGATGCCCACCTCGAGCGTGGACCAGTAGGTCAGCGCGGCCAGCCGCTTCACCTTCTCGACCAGCTGCTGGTGGCCCGTGGGGTCACCGCCGCCGCCCGACGCACCACCCGGGTCTCCGTCCCGCAGGTCGGCGACGCCCAGGCAGCCCTCCTTGTCCGTCCTGGGGACGCAATCGGTGAGCAGCTCCACGTCACCGACGTAGAGCTGTCCGCCCGACTGCTGCGCGGAGGTGCTGCCCTCCGAGGTGCCAACCTCCTCCGAAGAGGTCTCCTCCTGGGCGCCCCGCGTCGCGTTGGCATCGCGGTTGGTCTGGCCGACGATTTCATTGCGGCTGACGTCCACCAGGTAGGTGGTGAGCCGCTGGGGGTTGGCCCGGTCGCGGAGGATGACGCGGACGAGCGCACCCTTGGGCGCCTTGCGCTGAATCTGCTCGGTCGACGGAACCGTCTCGATGTGGCGGCACGCCGCGACGCCGAGCAGCAGGGGAACCAACAGGAGGACTTTCTTCATGGGTATTCGAGACTCTGGGATGAGACGAGGCAACTACTCGAAGAGGAGCACCTGGCGGACCCAGGCGCTTCCCCGGCTGCGGAGCCAGTCCTGTCGTGCATCGCGAAGGACGCGGGCCGCGGGCAGCCCCTCGCGAATGCGCGCCAGCACCGGCTCGAAGAAGTCCGACGCCTCGGCGTCGGGAATCTCCTGCGTGGCGGCGAGCACGGCCCGGGCGCCGGACTCGACGAACGCCACCGGCAGGCCGAACGTTTCGTGGAAGTACGCCTTGCTGTGCGCGGCATGACACGCCGCGAGCAGCACCACGGGCCGGCCCTCGAGCCGCTCCCCGTGCAGGTCCGAAGCCGTCAGCGCGTAGCGGCCGCCCTGCGCCTCGGGGGACAGCACGAGCAGCGAGCCATCCACGGCGCTCGGGTCGACCACGCCGTGCGCGTGAATCTGCACCTCCGTGGCCTCGCGCATCGCCTGCAGCACGTGTGACGGCGTGGCGGAGGCGCCTCGCAGGGTGGCCAGCGTCGCGTCCTCGTTCTCCGAGGGGCGCCAGGCGCGCAGCGAGGGCAGGCGCAGCTCCGCGGGGGCGTTCACATCCGCGACCACCAGCCGGCGCGAGGGCTGTCCGGTGGGCTCGGCGGGCGTCGGTCCCACGCGGTAGGCCCAGGCGACGTCCGGCGGCAGCAGGTCCGGCTTGCCGAGCACGGGCGGCCGCGCGAGAACGTCCACATGCGGGCAGTCGCGCAGGGCCGCGGCGAGGCGCTCGGGGACCAGCCCCTCCACGCTCTCCAGCCGCTGGCGGCGCTGGGTGTCGAAGTGGCCGACCCATCGCCCCGATGCGTCGCGGGCCACCAGGGCCGTGCGCTCGTCGTCCACGGTGACGCCCAGCGCGCAGCGCTCGGGCAGGGGCAGGGCGCGCTCCTCGGCGAAGAGGGCCATGGCCCGCTCCAGCTCCTCGTGTCGGGAGGCGTCGAGGATGAGGGACGTGAAGCTGTACACGCGCGCCTTGCGGGCGTTGACGTCCGACGCCACGAGCGGCGCCGCTTCATCGATGGCCTGACGCAGTAGCGCCTGTCCCCGACGGCGGTCCTGCTCGACGAAGAAGCGGCCCTCGATGTGGCGCAGCATCGCGCCCTCGCCCGCGGTCTCCAGTCGGGCCGGCGTGGCCCTGAGCGCCTCCAGGCCCCGCGTCAGCACCTCGGTGTCCTCGGCGCGGCGAGCCTGCGTGTGGGCCAGGTCCGCGATGGCGAAGGCGCGCGCCAGCGAGGGCGGATTGCCACAGCGCGCGGCGCGGTCCAGCTGCTCCCGGGCGCTGGTGAAGTCGAGCGTGCGGTGGAACGCGAGCGCGAGGTTGACGTAGGCCGACTCGTGGTCGGCGCAGCGCTCGGGCAGCCGCTGGATGTTCTCCTCCAGGTAGGCGCGCGCCAGGGACAGGTCTCCATGGAAGAGGGCCACCTGGCCCAGCTCCTGGAGCAGCCTCCACTCCTTGGTCCACTCATGCCCCGCGCGGGCTCGCGCGAGCGCCAAAAGTCCGTGCGCGCGGGACTCGACGGGGCGGTGGAGCTGCCGCTCCACGAGGGCCAGGTTCCGCTCGAGCTCCAGGCAGCGGTAGTTGAAGCGCGCGCCGGGAGGACAGGTGCGCAACGCCTCGGCCAGCCGCGTGCGTGCTTGCGGAACCTGACCGCGCTGGAGGTCCGCGCGGGCCTGGCGCTCCTCGGCGAGCAGCGCGAACCACGGGTCCCGGGTGGCCAGCGCGAGCTCGCGGTACTCACGCTCGTGCTGCCGCAAGTCCTTGGGGAAGAGCAGGGCGCCCAGGAGCAGGTCCTCCTGGCGGGCCTCGCGCAGCTTCACGATGAAGGCGTCGAGCTCGGTCGGAGACAGCGCGTTGCGCGTCAGCCGCACGTAGTCCGCGACGAAGGGCGCGCGCGCCGGGAAGTCCGTGCGGGCCGCGCGCAGGAGGGCGTCCTCCAGGTGCGTGCCGCCGTCCACGGTGTCGAGCTGGCGGGCCAGGGGGCGCAGCGACTCGACGCGCTCGGCGGAGGTGGCGGTGCGCAGCGCATCGTAGAAGCACAGGCGGGACAGGCCGGGGTGCTGCTCCACCTGGGCCTGGGCGAGCACGGGACCGCCGGCCACCATCCGGTCGCAGTCCTCCTTGGTGCCCTTCCATCCCTTGCGCTGGGTCTCCTCCTGACGACGCAGGTCGGCGGCGCGCTCGGCGGCCTCCTGGCTCCAGCCCGGCTCCTGCTGCGCGGCCACCTGCTCGAAGGCCTCCGCGGCTTGCAGGGACAGTCCCAGCTTCTCGAGCGCGAGGCCCCGGTTCCACAGCGCCTGGGGGTGGCCGGGCTTCAGCTTCAGCGCGCGGTCCACCAGGGCCAGGGCCTCTTCGTGGGCGCCGCGCTGGAGGGCGAGCGCCGCGCGGTCCGAGTCCAGGTCGGGGGACGCGGGCAGCTTGTCGAGGAACGCGCCGGCCTGGGCGGGGTCTCCGCGCAGCAGGTACGCGGACGCGATGCCCCGCTCGTCACCAGCCTCCTCCAGCTTCGCCAGCTCGCGCAGGGACAACGCGCGGGGCGAGTTGCCGCCGCTGCGCATCACCTCGTAGGGACGATGGCGGTCGGCGCCCGGATGGGTGAGGCGGGCCTCGAGCGTGCGGCCCGGGTCCTGCCCCAGCCACAGCTCGGGGGAGGTGGAGGACGAATCGGTCCGCGTCACGAGAACGAACGCCGCCAGGCCCGCGGCCAGCGCCAGCGGCACCACCATCATCCAGCTCCGGCGCCGCTTGAGCTGGGGAGGTGGAGGGACGAAGGCCAGCGTGGCGTCCCCGGGTTCGTGCAGGGCGTCGTCGGCGAGGAGCTCGAGCGCGAGCAGTTCCTTCATCCGTGTTTCGCACGCGGCGCAGCCGGTCAGGTGGTGGCGGAAGTTCTCCGCATCCGCCGGCACCAGCTCGCCGTCGATGAAGGACTCCAATCTGTCGCACTGCTCGGTCATGGTCTGGCCCTGCCTTCACTCGAGGCGGCGCCCGGGGTCAGCAGACCCCGCAGAGCCTGCCGCGCCTCGCTGAGCCACCGTCCCACCGTTCCTTCGGGCGCATCCAACCGCTGTGCGATGGCCCGATATCGAAGTCCCGCCACGTGAAGCCGGTAGGCCTCCTGGAGGTGGGGAGGCCGGAGCTTGTCGATGGCCCTCTGGAAGTCCTCGCGGCTGACCTGCTCCCACTGCTCGAGGGCGGCGGGTTCGCCGGAGGATTCCAAGTCCTGCACCACACGCAGCGCGGGGGCCCCCAGGACCTCGGTGCGTCTGCGACGACAATGGTCCAGGAAGCGGTTGCTCAGCGTGGTGCTGAGCCACACGCTGACCGCGCCTGGGTTCTCCGCCACCAGCCGGTCGAAGTTCCGGTAGGCGCGCTCGAGGGTCTCTTGCACCAGGTCCTCCGGGTCGATTCCACCCCCGGAGCACAGGCGTCGGGCAAGGCGAAGCAGCCCCGGTCGTCGCGAGCGTGCAAAAGCATCGAACTGGCGGTGCTGCCCGTCGTCCATCGTGGCGCGAACCCCTACACCCATCTTCTCATGTCGTTCCACCGGTGGAGCGCCCCCTCCGTACGATGTGAACGCGTCGGAGAAAATCTCTTCGGTGGAGTGAGTCGTGACGCGTCGCGTTGCGTGTGGGTGCGGGTAAGGAAGGACTCACCTGGCCGAAGAGGGGAGGGTGATTTCCGCTCCCACGGTTCGGCCCAGGGTCGGTCGGGGCGCTTCAGTCCGCCGCTAAAGTCCAAGGGGATGGCCTGCTCCGACCGCATCCTGCTCGAGGTCCTTGCCCTGGTGCTCCTGGGGGGATGTACCGCCTCCACCCGGGCTGGGGTGCCAGCGGCCGGGATGACACATGCGCGGGGGCCCTGGGCCGAGGTCCCCGCCGTGGAGATGCCCACGGGGGACGCCTCCATTCCGATAAGCCTCCTGCGGGATGTGGCGGAGGCCTTGCTGAAACTTCCTGGCGCGAAGGCGTGTGACCCCGCGACACGGCGACCCATCCAAGGTCTGTCCACGGAGTATTGCTCGACCGTGTACGTGGCGGGTGGGCGTGACTCCTTGTCCTGGCGAGTCGCGTCTCCCGTCCGCGGCAGTCACGCAGCCTGCAGGCCCTTCTTCGAGGTGGAGGATGAGGACTTCGCACCGTCAGAGGTGTGGGTCGTTGGGTACGTGCACAACCATCCCTGCGCGGCGCTCCCTTCCTCACAAGACCTTGGAGTGTGGCCGACGGATGCGTTCAAGCCGTTCGTCGCGATGGCGGAGGTGCGGTTGATTCCTGGCAACCCGGCTCCAGCGTTCTTCAAGGGCGCGGCCATCGAGATGGCCTCCGCGCTGGTGGCGGAGCAGCCCGATGGGTCACGCTTCATCCTGCGCTACTTTCCCACGGGCGAGGTGCAGCAGTGGAGCGAAGCCCGGGCGCGTTGGATCACCCTGGGCACGTGCTCGCCAATTCGTCCGCGTCCGCCCTTCAAGAGCGTGGTGCCTCAAGTGTAGTGCTTGTGGCTTGCGGTTACTCGAGGAGTAGGTGCGGGACATGCGCAAGGCACGAATGCTGGTGGGATGGGTCATGGCTCTCCAGGGGTGCGTGACGCCCGCATCGACCTGGAAGGGTGAGGTGGCCTGGCCCGACGAGGACTCCTCCGTCACGCTCGTCGAGCCCACGGAGGCAGGGGCCGTGCTCGCCGGGGCGGGTGCCATTCGGCAGGTCGTGAAGTCCCCTCCTGTTCCGAACCTGTTCACGGGGTGCTCGAGTCCGGAGCAGGGACTGGATGTCTCCGTCTTCTCAGGAGAGACACCTGGTTTGTACTTCGTGGTGCTGGAGCAGGGCTTCCACCGTTGCGGTGGCCCGAGTGGCCGCGTCCTGGATTGGTGGGAGGTCTACGCGGTGACCGCGCAGGGCGACGTGGTGGCGAAGGCTCCAGTTCCCGCGAGCGAGCCTCCTCCCTTGAGGCCCGCCCCTAGGACAGAGGACCCTGCTTCCCCCGTACCCCCCTCGCCGGTGGTGCCGGAGCCTCCTGCCTCGAATTCTCCTCGCCCGTGATGCGGGCCCCACGGCTCGTCTACTGAGGGTGGGGCAGGGCGGGCTTCAGCCCCGCAGGGATGCCACGAGTGCGGTCCAGTCCGTGTTCGCCGGAAGCCGTCCCTCGGCGTGCTCCGGACGTCCACCGCCCCGCCCGCCCGTGGCCTCAGCGGCCCGCTTGAGGAACGTGCCACAGCCGAACGTGGACGCGCTGCCCCGCGCGATGAGCACGGACAAACCCTCGGGCGCGCGACCCGCGAGGAACACCACCGCCTCCGGTCGGGCCGTGAGCCTCGCCGCCACGGCGCGCAGTTGCTCCGGTCCCGCGCCGTCGAGCACCGCCACCACCTGCTTGTCCGTCGACGCCTCCAGCGCCTGCGCCAGCTCCACCGCCGTGTGCTCCGCCAGCCGCGCTCGCGCCGCACCCAACGCCTCGCGGGCCTCGGTCAGCTCACGCCGCAGCTTCTCCACCACCGTGGGCACCTCGGCCGGTCCGCACGTGAAGGCGCGACTCATCGCCCTCAACACGCCCGCCTCCTCCCACAGCTCACGCCGCGCGCGCGGCCCCGCCGAGAAGAGGACCCGCCCCTTGCCCTTGTAGCGCTCCACGCCCAACACCCGCACCATCCCCACCTGTCCCGTGCGCGTGCAGTGCGTCCCGCCACACGGCGACACGTCGAAGTCCCCCACCTGGATGACGCGGATGTTCTCCGTCACCTTGGGCGCACGCCGAAGCGGCAGCGCCGCCAGCTCCTCCGGCGTGGGGAAGAAGGCCCGGATGGGCAGGTCCGCGTCGATGATGGCGTTGACGTGCGCCTCCGCCTTCGCCACGAGCTGCTCGTCCAACGTCTCCTGGTCCGTGTCGATGGTGCACGTGGCCCCCAGTCGCGACGACACCGTGGCCGCGCCCGCGATGTCCATCAGCGCCCGCGACAACATGTGCTGCCCCGTGTGCAGCGACATGTGCACCCGCCGCCGCTCCGAATCCACCACGCCCTCCAGCTCCACCCCGAGCCCGGGAAGCACGCCCTCGACCAGGTGATGCACCGTCCCCGCGTCGTCCACCTGCACGTCGCGCACGGGCAGCCCACCGAGCACACCCTGGTCCCCCATCTGTCCACCCGCCTCCGGATAGAAGGCCGTGCGGTCCAGCACCACCGAGGGCGCGCCATCCCACGCGCCGTGGCCCACCACCCGCGCGGTGAATCGATGGAGGAAGGGGTCCGCGTAATCGAGGCGCTCGGTCTTCATGGTGCGCGGGAAATAACACGGCGCTGAAACTCCCGCGCCGCTCGCGTCACTCCTTGCGTGCGAGGGCATCGCCCCTCGTGCCGCCAGGCCTCCAGGCAGGAAGCCGGGCGTGCCGCATCCATCCCACTCCAGAGGTCCACCATGAAGCTCCGCGCTCCCGCCCTCCTGGCGGCCGCCGTCGTGTTCTCGTCCTTCAACCCCGCCCTCGCCGGTGACGAGCCCACGCCCGACTGCGACAAGCAGCCCAAGTCCGCTCGTGCCCAGCCCAAGCTCATCTCCGCCACGCCGCGCGCCGAGGCCCCCGCGCTGGGGCCCCGCGACGCCCAGGTGACGGTGGAGGTGTGGAGCGACTTCCAGTGCCCCTTCTGCCAGCGCGGCGCGACCACCGTCGAGGGCCTGCGCGAGCGCTACGGCGACAAGATTCGCATCGTCTTCCGAAACATGCCGCTGCCCCGCCACGAGAACGCGAAGCTCGCCGCAGCCGCCGCCATGGCCGCCCACGAGCAGGGCAAGTTCTGGCAGATGCACGACGTGCTCTTCGACAACCAGGGCGCCCTGGACCGCGCCTCGCTGGAGAAGTACGCCAAGGCGCTCGGCCTGGACGTCGCGAGCTTCAAGCGCGCGCTCGACACCCAGGCCTGGGACAACTACGTGGAGGCCGACCGCCTCGAGGCCCAGCGCCGCGGCATCGTCGGCACGCCCACCTTCTTCGTCAACGGCACCGGCGTGACGGGCGCGCAGCCCATCGACACCTTCGCCACGCACATCGACGCCGCGCTCAAGCGCTGAAGCCGCTTCAGGCCGGGTCCCACTCGACCAGCAACTGCCGTGGGCCCCGGTGCAGGAAGTTGGGCAGGTAGCGGATGGCCTCGCCCGGCGCCAGCCGCAGCCCGGGCAGCCGCTTCAACAGCAGCTCCATCGCCAGCCGCACCTCCATCCGCGCCAGCGGCGCGCCGATGCAGTAGTGGATGCCCATCCCGAACCCCAGGTGCTTGCCCACGTCCGGGCGGCGGAGCACGCCCTCTCCAGGCGAATGGAACACCCGCTCGTCCCGGTTCCCCGACGCATAGAGCACGAGCAGCCGCGCGCCCTCGGGCACCTCCACGCCGCCCAGCGTCACCGCGCGGCGCGTGGTGCGCATCATCCCCTGCACCGGCGCGTCCAGCCGCAGTGTCTCTTCAATCGCCCGGGGGATGCGGCCCGGGTCCTCCTGGAGCTCGCGCAGCCGCTCCGGCGCGCGCAGCACCCAGACGAGCAGGTTGCCCAACAGGTTCGACGTCGTCTCGTGCCCGGCGAAGTGCAGCATCGAGATGAGGCTGATGAGCTCCACGTCGCTCAACGGCGGCGTGTCCTCGTGCCGCGCCTCGATGAGCGCGCTGATGAGGTCATCGGTGGGCGCGCGTCGCCGCTCGGCGATGTGGCCCGCCAGGTACTTCTGGATGGAGACGAGCCCCCGGGCACACTCCACCTGCCGCTCCACGGGCGCGTTGCCCGCGGACATCACCACCAGGTCCTCCGTCCACTGCTTCAGCCGCGTCACGTCCGAGTCCGGCAGCCCCATGATGGCGCCCACGACGCGCGCGGGCAGCGGGTAGCCCAGCGCCTCCACCAGGTCCGCCTCCCCCGCGTGGGCGAAGCCGTCCAACAGCTCCGTCGCAATCGCGCGCACGCGCGCCTCCATCGCGCTCAGGCGATGCGGCGCCAGGGCCTTGGTGACGATGACCCGCATGCGCGTGTGGTTGGGCGGGTCGTCGTCCACCAGCGCGGGGACCTGGGGGTAGCCCTCCGCCAGCACCGCGAGCACCTCCGGCGCGGGCGGCACCGGATTGCGGAAGGCGTTGGCCGACAGGAAGTCGTCCGGGTTGTGCACCACCGCCTTGATGTCCTCGTAGCGGGAGACCACCCACAGGTGCATCTCTTCGCTGAAGTGGACGGGGGACTCGTGGCGCAGGCGCTCGTAGAGCGGATACGGGTCCTGCACGTAGCGAGGCTCGAAGCGGCTGGCGAAGGCGGGCGGCGAGGAGGACATGACGGTCTCGTTGAACAGTCGCGTGGAGGCTCAGACCGTGCCCGGCTGCGACTTCGGCGGGGTGGGGACCGGGCCGGACAGTCCGGGCAGGTGCATGTCGAGCGGAGGGATTCGGGGGAGCCGGACGGTGAAGCGCGTGCCCGTCTGGGGCGAGGTCTCCACGTCGATGCGTCCCTGGTGCGAGGTGATGATGCCGTGCACCACGGCCAGCCCCATGCCCGTGCCCTCACCTGCGGGCTTGGTGGTGAAGAAGGGCTGGAACAGCCGCGCGCGCACCTCGGGCGTCATGCCGTGCCCGGAGTCCTGGATGCACAGGATGGCCTCGTCGGCCTCCATGCGCGTGCTCAGGAGGATGCGCCCTCCGGAGGGCATGGCCTGCGCCGCGTTCATCAAGAGGTTCACCACCACCTGCGCCAGTTGCCCCGGACGGCCGAGCAGGCGCGGCAAATCCCCCAGCGTCACCTCCACCTCGCAGCGCGACTGCACCTGCGTGCGGGTGATGCGCAGCGCGACGGCGATTTCCTCGTTGAGGTCGTACTCCTCCAGCGCGCCCGGGTCTCCACGCGCGAAGCGCCGCAGGTCCGCGACGATGGCCACGACGCGCCGGATGCCGTCCGCGGTGGCGGGCAGCACGTCGTCCACGTACTCCTGCAGCTCCGGCGGCAGGTTCTTGCAGGCGCGCAGGTCCATGAGCAGCGCGTTCACGTTGCTCTTCACATAGCTCATGGGGTTGTTGATTTCGTGCGCCACGCCCGCGGCCAGCATGCCCAGGCTGGACAGCCGCTCCTGCTCACGGGCGCGCCGGTGGGCCATCTCCAGCTGCTCGTGCGCCCGGGCCAGCTCGTCGTGCTGGCGCGCCAGCTCCCGCAGCGTCGAGTGCGTGAGGAAGACGCGGCCCTCGGAGAGCGCGTACGTGAGCACCGACAGCAGCACGAAGCAGGCGGCGACCTCGGGCGGGGCCCCGTCCCAGAGCGCCACGCCCGACACCATCGCCAGCATCACCCCGAGCCGGCGCCGGGCCCCGGAGTCCGCGAAGCGGTCCACCCACAGCGCGTTGAGCGGCAGGTACAGCCACACGGGCAGCTCCCAGTGGCTCACCACGCCGTAGAACACGGTGCCCAACATGTTCAGGATGAAGCGCGAGGCCTCGGCGACCCGCGTGTGCCGCGAGAAGAAGCCCCGCGCGAGCACCACGTTGGCCCCCGTCACCACGGTGAAGCCCACCGTCACGACGAGCGCCTCGTGCCACCGCCCCCAGAGGCTGGCGACGAGCAGACCGTGGATGAGGAGGCACGCCAGCAGGGTGAAGCGCTTGAGGCGGCTGTTCACCCAATCCGCGTCGACCTCCGGGGCCATCACGCCTCGCCCAGCCCCGGTCGAACACTCGGCGCGCTCTCCGCGCGCATGGGCAGCTCCAGGCGCAGCCGCTGCGGGCCGCCCACCTCCGCCACGAAGGACAGCCGTCCGCCGAAGCGCTCCAGCAGTCCCCCCACCACCTTCAGGCTGTCGTCGGCCAACAGTCCTGCGAAACGCTCGATGATGGACACGGCCTGCTCGGCCGGGAACGACGGGTCCGCCACCTGGACCTTCAGGACGAGCGCGGCGTCGGTGGGGCTCACCTCGGCGCTGACGCCCTGGGGCGCGGCGCGGAACGGGGCGTAGAGCTGGGCCATCGTCTCGCGGTGGCGCAACAGGCCCGACAGGTACGTCACCAGCTCCGCGTCATCCCAGGGCTTGCTGATGAACCGGCAGATTTCGCCCTCGTTCACCGACGCCACCACCGACTTGAAGTCGGCGTAGCCGGAGATGATGAGCCGCAGCGCCAGCGGGTGGCTGCGCTTGATGCGCTGGAGCAGTTCGCTGCCCGTCATCCCCGGCATCCGGAAGTCCGTCAGGATGATGTCCGGGCTGAAGGTCTTCAGCCGCTCGAGCGCCTCTTCTCCGTTGAACGCGAGCTGGACGTCGAAACCCTCACGCTTCAGCAGCCGCCTCAAGGCGTGCGCCACCTGCGGCTCGTCGTCCACCACCAGCACCTTGTATGCTTCCATGACGCCTTGGCTCCTCTGTCACGTCACTCTAGTACGCAGTCCCGGAGAAAGTGTCAGGACCTGAATACTGGGTCACACCTGCACCTGCTACAGAGTGGGAGTCCCCGAAATGAACGTGAGTGGTGTGTGGAGGCGAGGCGGGGCGCTGCTCGTGTTCGCGGTGGTGTTGACGTCCTGCGTCCAGCGGGAGGAGCCCGGGCTGGAGCGGGTGCGGAGGGCGGGAGAGCTGCGCTGGGGCGCGGACGCGCAGGGCGGCGAGCCGTACGCCATGGAGGACCCGGACGTGCCCGGGCACATGCGCGGCTTCGAGGTGGAGCTGGCGGATGCGCTGGCGCGGGAGCTGGGCGTGCGCGCGCGCTTCGTGCAGAACGACTGGTCCAGCCTCATCCCCTCCCTGGAGCGGGGCTCGTTCGACGTGGCGCTCAACGGGATTGAGGTCACCCCGGCGCGCAGCGGACGCATCCTCTTCACCCGGCCGTACTTCATCTTCCAGCTGCGGCTGCTGGCCCGGCGGCAGGACGACAGCGTCACGGGGCTCTCCTCCTTGCGTGGAAAGCGGGTGGGGACGCTCGCCAACTCGCAGGCGTGGGACCTGCTCCAGCGCGAGGGCATCCAGGCGGTGCCGTACGAGGGCGTGGAGGAGCCCTACATCGACCTGGAGCAGGGGCGGGTGGACGCGGTGCTGATGGACGACCTCATCGCCCAGCGCTACGGCCAGCCGAGGCCCGGGCTGCGCGTGGTGGGCGACGTGGGCGAGGGCTACTACGCCATCGCGGTGCGGCCCGGGGACGAGGATTTGCGCGCGGCGCTGGACGTGGCGCTGGGGCACGTGGCGCGCTCGGGGGAGCTGCGGCGCATCTTCGCCCGGTGGAACATCGACAGCGCCCAGCAGCAGAAGATGGTGGAGTGGACCGACGCGCAGACGCGCGAGGTGCTGTCGCAGACGAGCACGGCGAAGCTCGGCTGGGGGCAGGCCCTGATGTTCCTCCAGGCGGCGCTGGTGACGCTGGTGGTGTCCGTGGGGGCCATGGCGCTCGCGGTGCCGCTGGGCGTGGGGCTGGCGCTGGTGCGCCTGTACGGGCCCCGGGGGTTGTCGGGGGCGGCGTCCTTCTACGTGGAGGTGTTCCGGGGAACCCCGGTGCTGTTGCAACTCTATGTCCTGTACTACGGGCTCGCCGGGGTGCTGCGGCTGGATGCGCTGAGCGCGGCGGTGCTGGGGCTGGGGTTGAACTACGCGGCCTACGAGGCGGAGGTGTATCGGGCGGGCGTGCTGGCGGTGCCTCGTGGACAGATGGAGGCGGCGTTGGCGCTGGGCATGTCCACTCCGCTGGCGCTGCGCCGGGTGGTGTTCCCCCAGGCGTTCCGGGTGGCGCTGCCGAGCGTCACCAACGACTTCATCGCGTTGCTCAAGGACAGTTCGCTGGTGTCCGTCATCTCCGTCGTGGAGCTCACCAAGCGGATGACGATTACGGCGGTGGATGTTCGCAGTTGGTTGTTGCCTGGGGCGTTGTGCGCGGCGCTCTACCTGGCGATGAGCTACCCTTTGTCTCTCCTGGCGAGGCGGTTGGAAGCGAGGTTGGCGCGCGGATGATTGAGGTGAAGGACCTGTGCAAGCGGTACGAGGGTCGCATGGTGTTGGACGGCATCAGCGCGTCCTTCGCGCCGGGGGAGGTGGTGGCGCTGGTGGGCCCCTCGGGCGGCGGCAAGAGCACGCTCTTGAGGTGCCTGAACGGGCTGGAGCCCTTCGACGCGGGCTCCATCCGGGTGGGGGACGACGTGCTCGGGCCCGGCGCGTCGCGAGCGCGAGGCGCCTCCGTCTCCAACATCCGCCGCCGCGTGGGCTTCGTCTTCCAGCAGTGGCACCTGTTCGCGCACCGCACCGCGCTGGGCAACGTCATCGAGGCGCCCCGGCACGTGCGGGGCCTGGACGCGAGGGCCGCCACGGAGCTGGGGCGCGCGCTGCTCGCGAAGGTCGGCCTGTCCCACCGCGAGGACGCCTATCCCTCCGAGCTGTCCGGCGGTGAGCAGCAGCGGGTGGCCATCGCCCGCGCGTTGGCGATGGAGCCCGAGGCGCTGCTCCTCGACGAGCCCACCAGCGCGTTGGACCCGGAGCGCGTGGGCGAATTGGTGTCGCTGTTGTCGCGGCTGCGCGAGGACGGGCTCACGCTGGTGGCGGTGACGCACGAGATGCGCTTCGCGCGCGAGCTGGCGTCGCGCGTGTTGGTGCTGCACGGTGGACGCATCCTCGAGGAGGGGCCTTGCGCGCAGGTGCTGGAGCGGCCCCGACATGAGCGCACCCGGACCTTCCTGGGACTGTCCCGGGAGTCGCCGGGCCCGGAGCCGGAGGTGGCCTCGTTGGAGACGGGCAGAAGCGGCGTCACCCCGCTGTTCCCCGCCGCGACCGCGAGGGAATGAGATGCGCTCGGAAGTGCTGCTGACGGAGGTGGGATGGGGCGAGGGGCCGAGGGTGCTCCTGCTGCCCGGCCTGGGGGCGAGAGGCTCCGGCTTCCGCGCGCTCGCCCAGGCGCTGGCGCCCCGGTGTCGTCCCGTCCTCGTCGAGTACCCGGAGGGCACGCACGCGGCGGTGGGCGCGGGGGCGCTCGCCCGGCAGGTGGCGCACGCGGCGGGCGCGGTGGACGCGGTGGTGGCCAGCTCCTTCGGTGGGATGGTGGCGGCGCACCTGGCGGCGGCCGGCGTTGCTCGCGGCGTCGCCTTCCTGGGGGCCTTCACGCGCACCACGCATCTGGGCGCGCGCGGTGTGCTCATCGGGATGATGGGGCCCATCGCCGTGTGGGCGCGTCCCGGCGTGGTCGCCGCGGGGCTGGCCGCGTGGAAGCCCGTGCCCTTCTCGCAGGTGGCGGAGGTGGTCCCCACGACGGTGTTGGAGCGCCGCACCACGTGGCATCGCGCGCTCGCCATCCAACGCGAGGCGCACCCGCCCGAGCTGCGGCGGCTGGACGTCTCCTGCCTCTGCATCCAGGGCGACCGGGACGTGCTGGTGCCGCCTTCCTCGGTGGAGCGACTGCTGCAATCGCTTCCGCCGGGGACGCCGCACCACGTGTTGAAGGGGGCGGGGCACGTGCCGTACTTCACCCACCCGGAGGCCTGCGCGGAGCTCCTGGCGCCGTGGCTCGCGAAACTGACGTCGACTCCGAGCGTGTCGGCGGCGTGACCTGGGCGGTGGGCCCCGGGCGCCAGCGTGAAAGGGAGTGTACGTGACGGCGGTGTGCCGCTACCGTGCGGCCCGAATGCCGAAGCGCTTCACGGGTTGGTTCGTCGTCCTCGTCGTGTTCTCCACCGGGCTCTGCTGGGCTGCTCCCTCCGGACAGGATGCGGGCCCTCCGTCCGAGGCCGTGCTCGCGGCGCCCGCGCCGCCTCCCGACGCGGCGACCGCCGAGTCCGAGCGCCCTCGCTCCGTGCTGTTGCTCGGCGACAGCCTCATCGCCACGGGCTTCGGTGACTACCTGCTGGCCCGCCTGGAGGCGCATCCGACGATTCGCGCGTCGCGTCGGGCCCGCTCCTCCACGGGGCTGGCCCGTCCGGACTTCTTCGACTGGATGGCCGTGGGCGAGGAGGAGGTGAAGCGCCACCAGCCGGACGTGGTGGTGGTCATCCTCGGGGGGAATGACGGCCAGTCACTGTTGGAGCGCGATGGCAAGAAGCCCGTCCACTGGGGCAAGCCCGAGTGGGAGGACGTCTACCGTCAGCGCATCGACTCCTTCGCGAGCGTGCTCGCCGCGCCGGGACGGAAGCTCATCTGGCTGGAGCTGCCCGCGACGGGGCTCAAGCGCTTCGAGCAGAAGCTGAGCCTCATCCGGGGACTCCAGCGCGAGGTCATCGGCTCCCGCGTGGACGCGCGCTACGTCGACACGCGCTCGTACTTCACGGACGACAAGGGCAAGGCCCTGCTCCAGGCGCGCGTCGAGGGGTTCCGCAAGCCGATGAAGCTGCGCATGAGCGACGGCGTGCACTTCACCATCGCGGGCGGTCGCTACTTCGCGAGCAAGGTGTACCCCGAGGTGCTCGAGGCGCTGGGCCTGCTCCAGGGGTAGCGCGCGCTGGCCCCACGTCAGTGGGAGTGGTGCGACGAGCCGGACTCGCCGGAGATGGAAGAGCCGCCGCTGGGAATCAGCCGGCGCACCGCGCGCAGCAGCAGCTGCTCGTCGCGGGGATTGGCGAGGAAGCCCCGCGCGCCCAGCTGCCGTGCCCGCTCGAAGCCCTCGTCGTCGGACGTGCCGTGGACGATGAGCGCGCCCTCGATGTGGACCTCGCCGGCCAACAGGCCCTCCATGGCCTGCAGGGGCGCGAGCACCACGTCGTTGGCGCGGGTGTGGAGGACCTCCAGCGGGGTCGCGACCCGGGCCTGATAACCGCTCCGCGCCAGCTGCCGCGAGATGAGCACGGCGGTGACGGGAGGCCAGCCGTAGAGCAGCAGGTGTCCCCCCGGCGCGGGCACGGGCGTGGCCGCGGGCTCGGCGGGCTCCTCGAAGCCGTACAGCTCGGAGAGCGCGTGGGTGATGGCGGGGTCGGAGGCCACGTAGGCCTCGACGCGCGGCTTGCCGGTGACGGCGCGCACGGCGTCCACGGCCTCCAGCGACACGGGGGCGGGCAGGGCGATATGGAGCACCTCGCGCTCGCCCTGCTCCATGGGCACCAGCTCCACGCGCAGCGGCACCGCGCGGTACTGCCGGGCGATGCGCGCGGGCAACAGGTCCGCCATGCCGCGCTCGGGAGGTTGCAGGTCCAGGTCCACCGCGCTCACGCCGAGCTGCGCCGACAGGCCGCGCAGCACGTCCGCCTCGGTGCACACCCCCTCGCGCACCAACGCGCGTCCCAGGGGGACGTGCGTCTCGTGGTGGTGGACCAGTCCCACCCGGAGCTGGGCGCGGCTGAGCACCCCCATCTCCAGGAGGATTTCTCCGAGCGGACGTCTGGCGCTGGATTCCATGGAGAGGAATCTTCACGCGCGGCCGCGCTTCGCGAGGGACGGGCGCGCGTCCGCCCGGCCGGCTGCTCGGCCCTCAACCTCGCTTGGCGAACACGCGCTCCCAGGCCTCTTCCTGGAAGCCCACCACCACCGCCGAGGGCGTGACGAGCACCGGCCGCTTCACCAGCTTGCCATCGGCCGCGAGCCAGGCCCGCACGTCCGCTTCGCTCGCCGCGTCCACCTTCGCCTTGCCGAGCGCCCGGTAGCTCAGCCCGCTGGTGTTGAGCCACTTGCGCACGGGCAGGCCGCTCTTGGCAATCCACGCGTCCAGCTCGGCGAGGGTGGGGGGCTGCTCCACGATGGGGCGCACGCGGGGGGCAAGGCCTTGGGCCTCCAGCCACTTCAGCGCCTTCTTGCAGGTGGAACAGCCCGAATAGGAGAGCACGAGGAGGTCGTTCGCCATGGCGCGCGCTTCTATCAGCCCGGGCGCGGTTTGCGGCGCGCCTCGGCGCCGTGCTAGCGCGCCCAGACATGCACCTGTCCGCCTCCGAGTCCGTGAAGCGCCTCCTGTGGGCCGTGGTCCTGGGGTTGTCCGTCACCGCGTGTTCCTCCACGCCCGAGAAGCCCGGGGTGGTGCCCGGCGGTGACGACGGAGGGACGCCGGGGGGCGCAGACGGCGGGCCCGTCATCGTGGTGCCCGAGGACGGCGGCACCGTGGTGACGGGGACCCTGGCGGGCACGCTCACCGAGGCGGGCTCTCCCTACCGCGTCGTCGGGGACGCGGAGGGCGTCGTCACCATCCCCAAGGGCCAGGTGCTCACGGTGGAGCCGGGCGTCATCCTCGACTTCAAGGGGCGCCCCGACGTCACGCAAGCCGACGTGGACCCCGGCGCGGCCGACAGCGTGATGAACCACCACCAGGGCCGCGTGGAGGTGCGCGTGTACGGCGGCATCCAGGTGCGCGGCACGGCGGACAAGCCCGTGCTGCTCACCTCCACCAATCCCCACGGCTGGTGGGGGATGAACTTCTTCGGCGACGGCTCGGTGGGCGACGGCGACCCCGTCTTCGAGCACATGGTCTTCGAGAAGGTGAAGAAGAACGACTACAACGGCAACCGCGACAGGACGCGCGGCGCGCTGTGGGCCTACTACCCGGGGCCGGTGACGATTCTCCACGCGGTGTTCCGCGACAACGAGGTGTCCGCCAAGTGCGGCGCGTTGGACTTGATGTTCACCGTGGGCTCGCGCGTGGAGGACTCCCTCTTCGAGAACAACCGCACCAAGGACGTGGACCGCTTCGCGCAGGACGGCACGTCCTCCATGGCGGGCGGCGGGGCGATGTGCGTGACGCACGGGCGTGACTCGGTGGTGCGCGGCAACACCTTCCGTGACAACACCCTGGAGGCCTACCGGGGCGCCACCGACAGCTCGCTCGCGCAGCGTCCGCTGCTCGCGTGGCCCAACGCGCAGGGCCTCTACGATTTGGGCGGCGGCGGGGCGCTGCACTACTTCCAGCCCAACAATGATTTGGTGGAGGGCAACGTCTTCGTGGGGAACACCGTGACGCGCGGGCCGGCGGCGGCCATCTACCTGGAGGACGTGGGCACGCGGGGGCTCACCCTGCGCGGCAACCAGTTCGTCGGCAACCGCGCGGGCGCGGGCGCGGTGGTGGTGTGCAACCGCGGCAGCGGCGGCGTGGAGCTGGTGGTGGCGGACGACAACGTCTTCCGTGACAACCAGGTGGACGGCCGCGCGGCGGCGAACGTGTCGGGCGACTGCACCACGGCGACGAAGTAGCGCTACTGCGGCGGCTCGGTGCCGGTGAGCGCCTTCACCACGCGGCGCGCGGCGCGGCCCAGCCTCACGCCCGCGCGGTGGTGGAGCTTGGGGAGGAAGGCGTGCGTGGAGCCGCTGGCGGGCTTGAGCAGCTTGAGCTCCCCGCGCCGCAGCTCCTTCGACGCCAGGTGCTCCGGCAGCCACCCGTAGCCCAGGCCCTCCAGAATCGCCGCCTTCTTCGCCGCGAAGTCGTTGAGGTGCACCGTGGAGCGCAGCTCCAGCGACACGGTGCTCAACTGCAGCCGAGGGTCCGAGCCGCGCACCGTGAGCAGCAGGTGCTCGGACAGCTCCTCTTCACTGATGGCGCCGCGACGCCGTCTCGCCAGCGGATGGGAGCGGTGGGCCACGAGCATCGCCTCCAGCTCCGGCAACGCGTAGCTCTTCAGCCCCGGGAGTGCAGGCGGCAGCACCGACACCATGAGGTCCGCGTCGTCCCGCGTGAAGGCCGCCTCCACGCCCGCGAGGAACTCCGACGACACATGGAAGCGCGTGCCCGCGCCCTCCGCCCTCAGCGCCTTCACTACGCGTAAAAGCGGCTCGGCCGGGAAGACACCGTCGAAGACGATTCGCAACGTGGGCTCCCACCCCGCGCGTATCTCCGCACATGTCGCCTCGAGGTCGCGCTCAACTGCCAATAACTTCCGGCAGTGCTCCAGCACCCGCTCCCCCGCGGCCGTCAACCGGGTGCGGTAGCCCCTGCGGTCCAGCAGCTCCAGCTCTGTCTGTCCCTCGAGCGTTCGCAGGGTGTAGAGCACCGCCGTGTGCCCTTTTCCGAGCGCCTGGGCCGCCGCCGCGAAGGTGCCATGTCGTGCGAGAGCATCCAGCGCGCGGGCCTGTTCGAGGGTCACGTTCATTCCCCGCATTGTGCACGTCCCTGACAGTCATCGCTGACCCACCGTCACAACTGTAACTGTGACGCAATGCGGCTTACTTGTGAGATGCGGCTTGTTCTAGATTCAACGCTCCACTCGACGGAGGGGTTTATGACGGGAAGGCTGAGTTGGGCCCTGGCGGCAGCGGTTGCACTGGGTTCGGCGGGCGCGAGCGCGCAGGAAGCCGCGACGTACAGTGCGCCGACAGGTTTGGAAGTCACCGTCGGACTCGGGTTCCAGGCCGGCGTGGGTCACGTCTACAAGAATGGCCTGCGCCTGAACCAGACCATCGGTGATGTGAAGCTCAGTGACGCGGCCAACGGCGCGGTGCCCGTGGTGGCGGAAGTGGGCTACCGGGCGACGCCGAACTGGTTCATCGGTGCCTACGGCAGCTACACGTACATCATCACCAAGGAGAATCCGTACTCCTGCTTCGAGGGTTGGGAGTGTGCCGCCTCGCAACTTCGCTTCGGTCCGCAGGTGCAGTATCACTTCTCGCCCACGGCCTCGTTCGACCCGTTCGTCGGAATGGGCTTCGGCATGGTGATCCTGCGCAACGAGAACTCCGGCCCCGTGCAGACGCAGGCCGGGACGGCGAACCTGAAGCTGAAGAGCAGCACGCGGGGCCCCGAGTTCGTCAACGTCACGCTGGGTGGCAAGTGGCGCCTGGGCCACTCGCTGTCGTTCGGCCCCTTCCTGACGGCCACCTTCGGGCGCTACACCACGCGCTCGGGCGACACCACGCTGACGCTGCCCTCGCCGCTGCCCACCACCACCACGCCGCTCGGCTACGCGGAGGACGGCACGTACGGGGCGTTCATGCTGGGCGTCCGAGGTAGCTGGAACATCTGAGCTGAGTGAAGTCGGGGGCACGCGTCGGCGCGCCCCCACCATGACGCGGAGTGCGCAACGCTCCGCGTCGCACCTTTCGAACAGGAGGTGCGGAGTCCTTTGCGAGATGCGCCAGGGCCGTCCCCCGCGCCAGAGTACGGGGCGGAACCTTCATCTCGAGAGGAGTCGCCCATGGTTCGGAAGTGGTGGTGTGGCGCATGGAGTATCGCGAGCGCGGTGGCCATCCTGGGAGCACCGCTGGCGAGTGCCCAAGCCCTGAACGCACCGGTCTGGCAACGACAGTTCGGAAGCGCCGCGGATGAGCAGGCGCTGGCCGTGGCCTCGGTGGGCAACGCCGTCTATGTCGCGGGGTTCACCGGCGGGCAGCTCGGTGAGGAGCCCTCGGCGGGCGGACAGGACGTCTTCGTCGTGAAGCAGGGCGTGGACGGCAAGGTGCACTGGGTGCGTCAGGTCGGCACGGCGATGAATGACCGGGCGATGGCGGTGACGGCGGACGCGGCGGGCAACGTCTATGTCGCTGGCTACACCTGGGGCAGCTTCCTGCCGTACGTGAACAAGGGCGGCGCGGACTTCTTCGTGCTGAAGCTCAGCGCGTCGGGCGTGTTGCAGTGGGTATGGCAGGAGGGCACGGCGACGGATGACTTCGCCACGGGCCTCGCCGTCACGCGCAAGTCCGGACAGGATGGCCTGTTCCTCGCGGGCTATTCGCTGGGTCGCATCGACGGCACGCCGACGCCGGGCAACTACGACGTGGTGGTGGCGAAGCTGGACACGGGCGGCAACCCGTACTGGATGCGTCAGTTCGGCAGCTCGCGCGGCGACGTGGCCCTGGGCGTGGCGGTGAGCGCGCGCGAGGAAATCTACCTGGCCGGCTACACGCAGGGCAGCCTCGACGGCGTCACGTCCACGAACAACACGGTGGACCTGTTCCTGGCGAAGTACGACGTGGCCGGCAATCAGAAGTGGGTGCGGCAGCTCGGCTCGAACAGCGACGACTACGGCACGGGCGTCGCCGTGGATGCGTCCGGCGCGGCCTACGTCTCCGGCTACACCTTCGGCGCGCTCGACGGGAATGTCCGGGTGGGCACCTACGACGCGGTGCTGGTGAAGTACGACGAGGCGGGCCACAAGCAGTGGACGCGGCAGCTGGGCACCACCACGACGGACTACGCGCAGGCCGTGGCGGTGGGCGCGGATGGACGCGTGCACCTGGTGGGGCACACGTCGGGCGCGCTGGACGGCAACGTCGTGCTGGGCGGCAGCGACGTGTTCGTCAGCTCGTACGACACCTCGGGCAAGCCCCTGGGCACGCGGCAGGTGGGTTCGAGCGCCTCCGACCGGGGACAAGCGGTGACGGTGGGCGCCGACGGCGGTGTGTACGCCGTGGGCTACTCCTGGGGCAGCCTGCCCGGGAACGTCAACGCGGGCGGCTTCGACGCCACCGTGTTCCGCTTCTAGTCACGGAGCGGGTCCGAGCGTTCGCCAACAACCAGGTGAGCGCTCGGTGCGGGCTGCTTCCCATCCTGTCCCCATGCGGGGTGGGAAGCAGGTTCCTCCTGACAGGCGCGAGGGGCGTTGTACGTTTCCGCGCGAGGTGCGCAAGGAGCGGGTGATGGCGGACGACGCGGCCGAGCAGACGGCGCGCTACAAGCGCGAGGCGGCGGAGGCGGCGGTGGAGCGCTTCTTCCATGGGGGCATGCGGGTGGGCCTGGGCACGGGCAGCACCGCGGCCTTCGTGGTGCGCGCGTTGGCGGCGCGGCGTGAGCGTGGGCTGCTGCTCGATGTGCTCGGCGTCCCCACCTCGCTCGCCACCGAGGCGCTCGCGCGGGAGCTGCGGGTGCCGCTCACCACGCTGGACGCGCATCCGGTGCTGGACGTCACCATCGATGGCGCGGACGAAGTCGCACCGGAGCTGTCCGTCATCAAGGGCGGTGGTGGCGCGCTGCTGCGCGAGAAGATTGTCGCGCAAGCCAGCCGCCGCGTCGTCATCGTCGCGGACGTGGCGAAATTGTCACCGAGGCTCGGCACGCACGGGCCCGTGCCGGTGGAGGTGCTGCCCTTCGGTTGGCGCTCGCAGCGGCTTTTCCTCGAGTCGCTCGGCGCGCGCGTGACACCTCGCGCTCACGCGGACGGAACCGCCTTCCACACGGACCAGGGCAACCTCGTGCTCGACTGCGCCTTCGGTCCCATCGACGCGCCGTCATCCCTCGCGGCGCGCCTGGACGCGCGCGCGGGAGTCGTGGGGCACGGCCTGTTCCTCGGCCTCGTCACGGACCTGGTCGTCGCGGGAGCCTCGGGCGTGGAGCACCGCGTGCCTCCTCCCTGAGTCAACACCCGCCGCCCGCGCGCGGTGTGCTTGTCCGCTCGGAGCACGGGCCACCCGGCGCGCTGTGTGTGGGTGGGCAGGTGTCGCGTGGGTCCACTCCCACTCCATGCGCGCAGGCTTTGCGCGTGTGGGGCGCGATGTGGACGTAGGCCACTGTCGGGCGCGCGGGAGTCTTTCTCGCGGGCTTGGAAGAGCGTGGAGCGCGGCCCTCACTGAACTCACCAAAAAGTCCGGAGGACGCGACAGCGCGCGCGGTTAGACTTCGCTGCGTTCCGGCGCTTCAAGAGGGGGTTTCCAGGGGCTGCTGGCTCAGAGGGTGCCTTTCGTATGCGAATCGTCCGTTCCTGCATTCCCGCGGCGCTGCTGTTGGTGACCGCATCCTGCACAGGCGACACATCCGGCGGAGATCCTCCAGAGGTCACGGAGGCCGCCCCCGCGCGCGTGCGCCGCATCACCCGCGCCGAATACGACAACAGCGTCTACTCCATCGTGAAGAACCCCACGCCGGTGCCCATGGCGCAGCTGTTCGCGCCCGAGGACACGCTGTTGGGCTTCACCACGCATGACCGCCTGCAGGTGACGCCGCTGCTCGCGGACCAGCTCGACAGCGCCGCGGAGCGCAACTGGGGCCCCGTCGCGGTCAACAACCTGGCCAGCGAGTACGAGTGCGCCGCGGGGAAGAACGAGGAAGACTGTGCCCGCGCGTTCATCCGCGCGCTGGGAGCCCGGGCCTTCCGTCGCCCCGTGGTGGCCGACGAGGAGGCGGACCTGCTCGCGCTGTGGAATGCGGTCCGCAAGGACACGAGCCCCAAGGCCGCGGCCGAGTACGTCATCCAGGCCGTGCTGACGTCGGCGTCCTTCCTGTACCGCACGGAGCTCGGGGAGACCGGCGCGCCCGCCAACAAAGTGGTGTGGCTGACGCAGCAGGAGATCGCCTCCTCGATTTCATTCGCCATCACCGGCGCGCCGCCGGACACGGAGCTGACGGCCGCCGCCGCCGCGGGCGTGCTCAAGTCCGCGGATGTCCGCGAGTCCCACGCGCGCCGCCTGCTCAAGACGAAGGAGTCCCAGCAGTACCTGCAGCGCTTCGTCATCGAGTGGCTGGGCCTGTCGGGCCTGGAGAGCATCAACAAGAACAACCAGGTGTTCCCGGACTTCAGCGTGGCGTTCAAGGACTCCAGCCGCACGGAGACCTTGACGTTCATCAACCACGTGCTCGCCAACGAGGGCGCCTCCATCAAGGAGCTGCTCGGCGCCAACTACACGTTCGCGGACGGGCGCATGTCGCTGTTCTACGGCACGACGCTGACGCCGGATGGCACCACCGGACGGGTGCCGCTGCCGGCCAACCGCGTGGGCATCCTCACCCACGCCAGCGTGCTGACGACGTACGCGCTGTTCGACTCCAGCTCGCCCATCCGCCGGGGCAAGTTCGTCCTCACGCGCCTGTTGTGCCGCGAGGTGCCGCCGCCTCCGCCGTCCATCATCATCATCCCGCCCGCCGTGGACCCCACCGCCACGACGCGCGCCCGCTTCGCCGCGCACACCAACAACCCGGCCTGCGCGGGCTGCCACCGCGACCTGGACCCCATCGGCTTCGGCATGGAGGACTACGACGGCCTGGGCAAGTACCGCACCGAGGAGAACGGCCTGCCCGTGGATGCCAACGGCTCGGTCGTCACCGAGGACGGGACGCACCCCTTCACCGGTGGCGCCGCGCTCGCGCGCTTCCTGTCGGAGAGCCCGGACGTGGCCAACTGCGTGCCGCTGCAGCTCTTCCGCTACGTCATGGGCCGCGACGAGGACACCGTCGACGCCAGGACGCTGGAGGACATGCGCAGGAGCTTCCGCGCGGACCCGAAGCTGAAGCTGGGCGACGCGCTCGTGGCGCTCGTCCGCTCCCCCTATTTCGTCCACCGGCGCACCACTTCCCCCGAGTAGCCACCATGCTCCGCAATCTTTCCCGACGCTCCCTGCTCCAGGCCCTGGCGGGCTCGACGGCGGCGCTGCCCCTGGCCAACCTGCTCGGCACCACGGACGCGTACGCCCAGGCCACCACGCCGCCCTTGCGCTTCATCGCCATCTTCACCGCCCACGGGTGCCTTCCGGAGTACTGGAACCCGCAGGGCGGGGAGATGGACTTCACCCTCGACTTCCCCAACTCCATGCTGCAGCCGCTCCAGGCCCACCGCTCCAAGCTGCTGGTGCTGGACGGCCTGGACTACCAGGTGCTCTACGAGCGCGGCCTGACGGGCCACGAGGGGGGTCCGCTCACGTTCCTCACCGGCAGCAAGGTCAACACCGCCAGCGGTGACGACCTGCCGGAGAACGCCTCGCTGGACCAGGTGCTGGCGGCGCAGATTGGTGGCGCCACGCGCTTCCGCTCCATCCAGCTCAACGCCTGGGAGCAGTTCGGCGGCCAGCACGTCTACAACAGCATCAGCTTCACGCCGAACGGTGGCCGCGTGCCCTTCGAGCGCGACCCGGCGGGTGTCTACCAGCGCCTGTTCGGCAACGCCCCGTCGCCCTCGCAGGACCCGGGTGAGGTGGCGCAGAACACCTCGCGTCGCAAGAGCCTGCTGGACTACCTCATCAAGGACGCCACCCGGTTGAGCAAGCGGCTGGCGGGCGCGGAGAAGCAGAAGCTGGAGACGCATCTGGAGTCGCTGCGCGACATCGAGCGGCGGCTCGGCTCGCTGAGCACCACGCCCACGCCGGCGCAGCAGGAGCCCCTGCCCGCGGAGGCCGCGTGCAGTGGTGGCACGGCGCCTCCGGCGTACGATTTGGGCCAGCTCGGCAACCTCAACAACATGCCGACGCTGACCAAGCTGCACCTGGACCTCATCGTCCGGGCCTTCGCGTGTGATTTGACGCGCGTGGCGACGCTGACGATTCCCGGTCCGTCGATGCCGTGGCTCGACATCCACGAGGACACGCACAACGACCTGGCGCACCGCCTGGACGTGACGGACGAGCCCTTGCGCTCGCAGATTCGCGGGAAGATGGTGAAGGTGCAGCGCTGGTACGCCGAGCAGGTGGCGTATCTGATGAACGGCCTGGCCTCCGTGCAGGAGGGCAGTGGCACGGCGCTGGACAACACGCTCATCCTCTGGGGCAACGAGCTGGGGGATGCGTCCGGCCACATGAACGTGCGCGTGCCCACGGTGCTCGCGGGCGGCGCGGGCGGGAAGTTCCGCATGGGCCGGTTCCTGCGGCTGCGTCCGGCGGGCTCCAACCCGCTGAACAACTGGGGCGGGCCGGGCACGCCGCTGCCGGGCGCCGTCGCGCACAACAAGCTGCTGGTGTCCATCGCCCAGGCCTTCGGGGTGAACGTGAACACCTTCGGCCATCCGGACTTCAAGGGCCCCCTGTCGGGGCTGACCTGAGGTTGCTCCCTCGCGGCGGGGGCTGCCCGCCGCGAGGTCCCCTCCGCGTCAGTCGGGACGTGCCTCGCGCGCATCCCCGCCACGCCACCGACGCAAGAGCTCGGACGCGCTCCCTCCGCGCTCCAGCCGCGCGTCCGTCACCTGCCCACCCGCGTCCACGCGCACCACGAACGTGAGCGTCGGCTCGCCGCGCAGGTGGTAGCGCAGGTCGGCGATGCGCACCTCGCGCCCGCCCTCCACCGGCACCACCGTCACCACCGGGAAGCGCGCCCACGCCAGCGCCTCGCGCACGGTGGGGAGGTCCTTCAAGTCCTCGGGCAGGACATCCACCGGCGCCACCACCCGGCGGTCCTCGCGCGGCTCACCGAAGAGCGACAGCTCCCCGGCCGCGAGCACCTCACCCGGGAGCCGGGCCACGTACCGCCACGTGCGGAACGACAGCGGGGCAGGGAAGACACGCACCGCCTGGGCCCCGGGGTAGGCCCGGTCCACGCGCCCCGTCAGCACGCCCCAGGACACCACGCGCGCGCCGACGTAGGCCATGGCGCACGCGAGCCCCACCAGCACCGCCCTGCGCCACACCGCCCGTCGCCGCCACGCCACCCCCGTGCCCACGAGGAGCGGCAGCGTCACCCACGGGTCCACCACCACCGTCCAGTCCAGGCTCAGCCGCGCGTCCGAGAACGGCAGGAGCACCCGCGTACCCCAGCCCGTCCACAAATCCGGCAGCAGGTGCGCGAACACCACCGACAGCAGGCTGGTGAGCAGCACCGGCGTCCACCGCGCGCCACGGAACACCGCCCGCGCCACCAGCGTGGCGCCCAGGGCGACCACGGGCGTGAAGACGAGCGAGTGAGACAATCCCCGGTGCGCGTGCAGCGCCACCGTCACCGCGTCGCCCCGCGCCAGCAGCGTGTCCAGGTCCGGCAGCTCCGCGGCCAGCACGCTCGCCAGCAGCACCGCCCGGTCCGTGGGCGTCGACCGCTCGGGAGCGCCCGGGCGCACGTCGGGGCGGCGCAGCGCGCCGATGGCCAGTCCGAGCAGCCCGTGGGTGAGGTTGTCCATGGCGCCTGGAGGCTCTAGCGCCTTTGTCCCTCCAAACACCAGCGGCGGGACGTGGAGTCGCCTCCGCCGCCCCGCCGCCAGTCACCTCAGGCCTCGGAAGGGATTACCCGCCGAGCGCGCCGTTGATGAGCGGCGCGACGATGCCCATGCCCGGGTCCTCGGCGTTGTAGCCGTTGGGCGGCTCATAGACGCGCACGCGCTGGTTGTTGTTCACGAAGCGCTGCAGGAACACGTCCATGCCCACGAACTCGCTGCGGCACGTCCACGACTGCCACGGCTCCAGGATGTACTCGTACCACTTCTTCTTCTCCATCTGCTGGCAGGCGTGCGAGCCGATGAAGGTGATGATGGTGCTGCAGTGGCTGGAGTTGATGGCGCGCTCGTGCGGGATGAAGTAGCTGTAGTTGTTGTACTTGTTCAGCTCCGTCACCAGCGCGGCCTCGTCCGCCTTCCAGTACGCGTGCACCGACTCCTTGTCGTTCGGCGTGTGGAAGCGCTCATAGGAGAAGCGCGAGTAGTTGTAGTCCCGCGTGTAGCCCGTGTACGCCAGTTGGTCGTTCGGGAACTCCGTGGCCACCATGCGGTTGATGGTGCCGAAGTCGTTCTGGCTGAACGACGCGGGCAGCAGGCCGAACACGGAGTTCAGGTTCCACGAGTCACGAATCTTGTCGTGCAGGGCGCGCGACTTGAAGTTGGCGTTGGGCGCCAGGAAGATGGGGCCGGAGTCGTTGAGCAGGTAGCCCCGCGCCGGGTTGATGATGCGACGCGCGAAGTAGTAGCCCGCCGACGTCGCCGTGCCGCCCGCGCTGTAGCCCGTCATCAGGAACTTCTGCACGTTGGGGAACTGCGTCTTCGCGTAGTTCGCCACCGCCAGCGTGTTGGTGTAGCCGCTGTGGTGCCAGGTGAGCGGCGGGTTCGCGCCCGTCTGGTCCACGTACGTCTTCACGTTGTTGCCGATGTGCACGTCGCCGGTGCAGTACGGCACGTAGACGATGTTCCAGCCGTTCGTCACCAGGTTCGTCTTGCTGCGGCCCGGCAGGCCCGGGTCCGCGCCGTTGACGAGCGGGGAGACGTACTTCGCCGTGAACTGGGTGATGTAGTCGTCGGCGATGCCGTTGGGATTCGCCGCGCCCAACAGGCCCGCACGGCCGCTACAGGTGTCGTAGTCCCAGCACGCGCCGCCGCCCTCGAGCAGCATCAGCAGGTTGGGCGAGTTCGTCTTGTGGATGAAGAACTTGAACTGGGAGCCATTGCCACACTTCGTCCCAGGCAGCTCCACCTTCTGCCAGTTGTAGTTGTTGCCGCCATCCACCAGCACGCTGACGATGGATGAGACGATGACTTCCGAGCGGGCGGCGCTGGGGACCATCAGCGCAGCGACAGCGAGGCACGCCACGAGTACGCGCTTCATGCAGGCTCCTCCGGGTTTGGGGGGAAGTCCGGTCTATATCCCACGTTGACACCCGAGTCAGTCTTGAATGTGTTGTTTCATGTTTCGAGCACCCGACTGATTTGTGATGCATTGCGGCATGACAAGCGTTGGTTGCCATGTGCGCGAGGCACGCGGTATTCGGGCGTCATGTCCGACAAAGCGGGGTCGAAGCGGCTGGGCTGGCTGGCGGGACTCGCGGGGGTGGCGCTGGTGGCCGCGCTCGTGTTCTCCCTCTGGGGAGAGGCGCCTCCACCTCCACCCGAGCCGGAGGCGCCCGTCGCCGCGCCCACCCCTCCGCCCGCGCCGCCCACGCCCCTTCCGGAGCCGGTGAAGCCGCCAGGAATGACAAGCAGCGTCATTCCTCAGACGCTCCAGGCCCCCGAGTTGGAGGATGAGCAGCCCAAGCCCTATCCCCTGGACATGGAGGCGCTGCGCGCGAGGCTGCCCGACAACCTGTACTGGGAGCTGGGCGCGCCGACGAAGGACCCGGAGCTCATCCGCAAGCGCGAGGAGGAGACGCGGCGGTGGAACGAGGTCTTCGGCCGCGTGCAGTCGGGCGACGCCACCGAGGCGGAAATCCAGCAGTACTACGAACGACGACGCAAGGTGTCAGAGGACATGCTGCTCTTCGCCACGACCGTCTTGGAAGAGCAGGGGGACGAGCTGCCGGAGCGGGACCGGGGCCTGTACGAGCTGAGCATCAACATGCACCGCACCCGGCTGTCGGAGTACTCGCGCCAGGAGGCGGAGTCGCTCGCGCACCGCCGCGCGCAGGAGGAGCGTCGCCAGGCGTGGCGCCAGCAGCAGCAGGGGGCGCAGACGCCTCCCTGACGCGGGCGTGTTGGGAAGTGGAAGCTTGCGGGCCGGCGCGTGCGGGGGGCGGATTGGAGCCATGGGCCCCCTGGCGCTAGGACTTGGGGCATGGCGGTGGAGACGAGTCGGACGGGGGCGCCCGGCGCGGGCGAACCCGAGGCGGGCTCTCCGGAGGAGTCGCGGCGGTCCGCGGGGGAGCTGGAGGCGCGGGTGGCGGAGCGCACGGCGGCGCTGGAGGCCGCGCTGCGGGTGCGGGACGAGTTCCTGTCCGTGGCCTCCCACGAGCTGCGCGCCCCGCTCACGTCGCTGCGGCTGTACGTGGATGGGCTGGTGCGCTCCGCCCAGCTGGGGGCGCTCGCGCCGGATGACGTGCCCCGGCGCCTGGGCCGCGTCCAGGACCAGTGCCGCCGGTTGGACCGGCTCATCGCCACGCTGCTGGACGTGTCGCAATTGTCCACGCAGCGGCCCGTGTTGGATTTGGAGGAGGTGGACCTGGGCGCGCTGGTGCGAGGCACGGTGGAGCGCATGGAGGAGGACGTGCGGCGGGCGGGCTGCGACTTGTACGTGCGGGCCCCGCCGGGCGTGGTGGGCGCGTGGGACCGCACGCGGGTGGAGCAGGTCTTCACCAACCTGCTCACCAATGCCCTGCGGCACGCGGCGGGGACGCCCATCGAAGTGGTGCTCACCACCGAGGGCCACTTCGCGCTTCTGTGGGTGCGCGACGGTGGCCCAGGCATCCGGGAGGAGGACCAGGCGCGGCTCTTCCAGCGCTTCGCCCGGCTGGACTCGCGACGGCCGGGCTTCGGTCTGGGGCTGTGGATCTCCCGGCAGTTGGTGGAGCTTCACGGAGGGCGCGTGTCGGTGGAGAGCACGCCGGGCAAGGGGGCCTGTTTCAGCGTCCGCCTGCCGCTGCCCGCTCCGCTCGCCGACGGGCCCTGAAACTTGCCCTGGGGGGGCTGTGGAGTGTTGTCTGACGAGCAGACGCGTGGGAGGAGCCGGTGGGTCGGGACGAGGGAAGTGTTAAGCGGGGGAAGGGGCCTTGACCCGCATCCGCACCGAGCGCGTGGAACATCCTTTGACCGGCGAGGGCCCTGCCAGCGACGACACGGCCCTGTGGGACCAGTTCCCCGAGAGTGTCGCCATCTGTTCCCCGGAGGGGGTGTGCCTCTACGCCAACCCGGCGCTGGAGCGCGCCTTCGGGGGCCGGCGCGAGGACCTCTTCGGCCGGATGCCCTGGGAGGCGTACCCGGAGGTGCTGCGCGAGCAGCTCCAGGAGCGCTTCCTCCGCGTGGCGGCCACGGGAGCGCCGGAGGAGTTCGAGTGGCACTTCTCGGCCCGCGAGCGCTGGTTCGTGCTGCGCCTGTTCCGGGGCCAGGGCCGCGTCTACGTCTTCTCCCGGGAGAACACGTCGGAGAAGAAGCAGGAGGCCATCCTCCGCGGGCTCTACGACGAGACGCGCCGCGCGCAGCGGCACGCGGCCTTCCTGGCGCAGGCCAGCGAGGTGCTCACGTCCTCGCTGGAGCACGACGAGATCCTCCAGCGCCTCACGCTGCTGGCCGTGCCGCCGCTGGCGGATGGGTGCAGCGTGGACGTGCCCATGCCGGACGGGAGCGTGCGGCGGGTGTCCATGGCGCACGTGCGGCCGGAGAGGGTGGAGGCCACGCGTGCGTACCACGAGCGCTACCCCATCCTCCTGGACGCGCCCCACGGCGTGGGCAAGGTGCTGCGCACGGGCACCACGGAGTACGTGTCGGAGCTGCGGCCGGAAATCGTCGCGCGGACGTTCCAGGACGAGGCGCACGGGCGGGCCACGCTGGCCCTGGGCGTGTCCGCGTACATCATCGTCCCGTTGATGAGCCGGGGGCGGGTGCTGGGCGCGCTCTCGCTGGTGAACACGGAGAAGGGCCGGCGCTACACGCAGGCGGACGTGCGGCTGGCGGAGGACCTGGCCCGGCGCGCGGCCACGTCGCTGGACAACGGCCGGCTCTACACGGAGGCGCACGAGGCGGTGCGGGCGCGCGACTCGTTCCTGTCCGTGGCCTCGCACGAGCTGAACACGCCGCTCACCTCGCTCACCCTCAACGTCCAGGCGCTCCGGCGGCAACTGGAGGCGCATCCGGCGAGCACTGGGGACGTGGCGTCCGAGTCCATCTCCAGCAAGGTGCTGTCCGTGCAGCGCCAGCTGTCGCGCATGTCCGGGCTGGTGCGGGAGCTGTTGGATGTCTCGCGAATCACCGCGGGCAAGCTGCGCCTGGAGCGCGAGGAGATGGACCTGGCCGCGCTGGTGCGCGAGCTGGTGCCGCGCTACGCGGAGGAGCTGGCCCGGGCGGGGTGCGCGCTCCGGTTGGAGACGGCTCCGACGGCGACGGGCTCGTGGGACAAGCTGCGCGTGGAGCAGGTGATCCAGAACCTGTTGTCCAACGCCATCAAGTACGGCCGGGGACATCCCATCGAGGTGCAGGTGGGCGTGGACGACCAACGCGCCTGGCTGCTCGTGCGCGACGAGGGCGTGGGCATCGCCGTGGAGGCGCAGTCGCGGCTGTTCCAGCGCTTCGAGCGGCTGGCCAGCGAGCGTCACTACGGTGGACTGGGGCTGGGCCTCTGGATCGTCCGGCAGATTGTCGACGCGATGGACGGGCGCATCCTGGTGCGCAGCGCGCCCGGCCAGGGCTCCACCTTCACCGTGGAGCTGCCGCGTCGCCCTCCCGCGGGATGAGGTGCGAGCGCGCGCCCGACGACACCACCCAGAGCTGGTGGGACGTGCGGGTGATGGCCACGTGCAGGCGGCGGCGCGTCTCGTCGTCCACGGGCCAGGCCCTGGCGGTGACGTCCGGGAGGATGACGTAGTCGAACTCCAGGCCCTTCACGCTGCTCACGTCCGTGACGTCCACGCCGGGCTCGAAGGAGAACTCGCCGTCCTTCACCCGGCGCGCCCAGGACTGGTCCGCGACGACGCGGTACACGGCGTCCGCGGACTCGGGGCTGCTGGCGATGACGCCCACGGAGGCGTGGGGTTCGCGCGCGACGAGGTCTCTGAGCGCTTCGCCGATGAAGAGCTGCGCCTGGGCCTCCACGGGGAAGTGGTGGAACCCCACCGGCGCGCCTGGGCGCTGGGGGCGCGACGCGGACTCCGCCTTGGCCTGGGTGCCGAGCACGCCCCGGGCCAGCTCCACCACGGGCGCGGGGCAGCGGTAGGAGACCTGCAGCCGGCACGTCGCGGCGTCGCGGATGCCCAGCTCGTCGAGCGTCTCCGGCCAGCCCGCGAAGCCCGCGTCCGTCTGCTGCAGCTCGTCGCCCGCGAGCGTGCAGCTCTTGCCCTTGCCGAGCAGCCGCCGCACCACGAACAGCTCGAACAGGGAGAAGTCCTCCGCCTCGTCCAGGACGACGTGGGCCAGGCGCTCCAGGCCGAGCGGGCCCTGCTGGGCCTTGAGGAACATGAGGATGGGCAGATCCTCCAGGTCCACCGTGCCCGCGAGCGCGTAGGGCGTGTCCTCGTCGATGGCCTTGCCATCCACGGTGATGAGCCGGTCCGGGTCCGTGATGTCCTTGAGCTCCTTCGACAGGGGCGTGGAGCGCTGCAGGCGCGTGTGCTCGTACACCTCGTCGATGGCGGTGCGCGGCAGCTCGCCCTTCGCCGCGCGCACCACCTCCTCCAGGAAGCTCCGGTCCAGGTAGGCGTCCGCGAGCCTGCGGTGCAGTCGCTCCAGCGTGGTGCCCGCCTCCGTCTTCGGCGCGCCGATGCGCTCCAGGAGCGCGCGTCGCAGCGCGGGGTGGCGCTTGAAGCGCGCGGCCAGGGGCGGCGTCTCCGGGCTCAGCTTGATGCCCGGCAGGTTGAACGCCGAGCGCGCCGTGGCCAGGAGCCAGGAGTCCCGCGTCTCCACCGTGACGCGCCCCAGGCCGAGCGGCGCCAGGAGCCTCCGCGACAGTCGCGCCAAGCCCTCCTCCGGGACGATGAGCTTCATGCGTGACTGCGGGAAGCGCTCCGCGTCGTCGAAGGCGATCTTCGCCAGCCGGTGCAGCGCCACCGTCGTCTTGCCGCTGCCCGCGCTGCCCAACACCAGCAGTGGCTGCCCGGACTCCACGGTGACGGCCTCGTACTGCTCGGCGTCCAGCAGGGCGGTGACGCCGAAGACGTCCTCGACGCGTCGGGCGCCCTTGCCGGTGCCCAGGGCGCCGGGACGCGCCGCCGTGCCCGCGCCTCCCGCCTGGAGCGAGGTGAAGTCGCGCCCCACGGAGCGCCACGTGCCGTCGGAGGCGCGCTCCAGCACCCGCGCGCCGGAGATGATGCGCGTGAGCACGCCCTTCTCGATGACGACGAGCCGGCGCACCTCGACGGTGCCCTCGGACAGCCGCTCACCGAACTGCTCCTCGAACGCGTCGCCCTCCTCGTACGAATAGAAGACGCGGGCGATGGGGGCGAAGCGCCAGTCGATGACCCGCACGCCCGCGCCCACGTCCGCGAAGGTGGTGCGTCCGAGCAGGTAGTCGCGCGGCCCCGCCTCGCCGACGAGCCGCAGGTGCGCGAAGTAGGGCGCCTGGGCGTCGGGCAGGTTCGCGGACTCCTGCCGGTCCAGCAGGGCGCGCGTCTGGTCCATCTGGAAGAAGAGGTGGGGCAGGTCCGCCTCGGCGGCGGTGGCCGCGTCCTCGCGGAGCGCCTGGAGCTGCGCGACGAGCAGGCGGTTCTCCTGCGTGCGTCCGGCCTTCTGTCGCGCCGCCTCGAGCGCCTGTTGGACACGCGACAGCAGCGCCTCCTCCTCGGTGATGAGGGCCTGGTCGGCTTCGGCGAGGGCGGGCGTGGCGTGCGTCATGGGCGGCAAGGTGAACCTGGGGGTACTGGCGCGTCAACCCGTTGGTTTTCCTGACGGAAGTGCTACTTTGAATCGTGAGAGCAAGGAGCGGGCATGCAGCGGTTCACCCCTCGGCTGGCGCTGCTGGTGCTGGCCTTCCTGTCGTGCTCGTCCTCCAGTCCGCGCAAGGAGCTGCACCGCGGCCAGTCACCCTTCACGCTCATCACCGTGACGGAGGACCGGGAGGGCCGGCGTTATCTCCAGTTCGACGAGTCCGGGGCGCTGCAGAGCGTGGTGTGGCCCGGGCAGCCGAAGAAGCTGGA